>JBBQZE010000180.1:0-6158 GCA_038207985.1 Solirubrobacterales bacterium | reverse complement strand
AGCGGCGCGTCATCGCGCTCATCCCCGGGGGCCGGGTGCTCGACGACGCCTACGTCGACGAGCTGGCCGCCGAGCCGGCGCTGACCCTGCTGTGCGGCCGCTACGAGGGCTTCGACGAGCGCATCGTGCAGCACTTCGCCTCGGACACCCTGAGCGTCGGCCGCTACGTCCTCTCCGGCGGCGAGCTCGCGGCGATGGTCGTGGCCGACGCGGTCATCCGCAAGCTGCCGGGCGCCCTCGGCCATGCCGACTCGGCCGTCGAGGAGTCGTTCTCGGTCGCACTCGACGGCAACCCGGAATACCCGCACTACACGCGGCCCGCGGAGCACCGCGGCTGGAAGGTGCCCGACGTCCTGCTCTCGGGCCACCACGCGGAGATCGAGAACTGGCGGCGCGCACGCAGCCGCGAGCGCGGTGGCAGCTGACGTCCCGGCGGCCGAGCGGCTCCCCCCGCGCCACTTCGCTACCATCGGACGCCGCGCGCGCTGCCAGCACCGCAGTTCCCAGCAGCCCTCTTCCCGCGTCGCGACCCTCTTCTCATGAGCACCGTCATCGCATCCCTCGAGCGCGCCCAGCTGCGCCGCGTCCCGTCCTTCCAGGCCGGCGACAAGGTCAAGGTCCACTTCCAGGTCATCGAGGGCACGCGTCGCCGCACGCAGGTCTTCGAGGGCATCGTGATCAAGCGCCAGGGTCACGGCGCGCGCGAGACCTTCACCGTCCGCAAGCAGTCGTTCGGCGTCGGCGTGGAGCGCACGTTCCCCGTGCACTCCCCGAAGATCGAGCGCATCGAGGTGACCGCCCGCGGTGACGTGCGACGCGCCAAGCTCTACTACCTGCGCGACCGCGTCGGCAAGCGGGCCCGCGTCCGCGAGCGCCGCTACACCGGCCCGGAGGAGGTCGTCCTGGGCGGCCTGCTGCACGATTCGAGCGCCGCCGAGGCCGAGGCGGCCACGGACGAGACGGTGCTCGCCGAGGACCAGGTCGTCGAGGCGACCGACGGAGCCGACGCCTCCGCGCCGCAGGCCGACGGGGACGCAGTCGAGGCCGCCGGGGCCGGGACCACCGGCGAAGCCGAGGCGATCACCGCCGAGGCCACGGCCGGCGAGGGCGACGACGCCCCGGCCGCCGACCCGCCGGCCTGACACCCGGAACGGAGAGCCGCCGGTGAGCAAGCAGGCCAAGCCGGCCAAGTCGCCTACGGCCTCGCTGGTCGAGCTCGTGGTCATCGTGGCCGTCGCGCTCGGCCTGGCGCTCGGCATCCAAGCGTTCCTCGTCAAGCCGTACCGCATCCCCAGCGAGTCGATGGTCCCGACGCTCACGATCGGCCAGCGCGTTCTCGTCAATCGCATCGGCGCGCGCTTCTCCAAGCCGTCGATCGGCGAGGTCATGGTCTTCCACCCGCCCGCGGCGGCGACCGGCGACGGCATCGGCGTCGGCGGGGCCGACGACAAGTGCGGCGTCAAGCCCGCCCAGGACCAGCCGTGCGCCAAGCCGGTCGACGGGCGCTCGAGCCAGAACTTCATCAAGAGAGTCGTGGCCGGGCCGGGCGACACCATCGCCGTCGTCGGTGAGCACGTCGTGCTCAACGGCAAGCGCCAGTCGGAGCCGTTCATCAACGCCAAGTGCGACAGCGGCTTCCCCGCGAACTTCCCGAAGGCCATCACGGTCCCCGCGGGGCACTGGTTCATGATGGGCGACAACCGGGAGTGCTCCGAGGACTCCCGCTTCTGGGGCCCCGTCCCGGAGAAGTGGATCATCGGCGGAGCGTTCGCGACGTACTGGCCGCCGAAGCGCGTCGGCCTGCTGTAGTTCCCGGCCATGGCCCGCCGTCGCCCGAAGAAGTCGCCCGCGGCGTCCGCGGCGGAGCTCGCGGTCATCCTCGCCTTGGCCGTCGGCCTCGCGGTCGTCGTGCAGGCCTTCTTGGTCAAGCCGTTCCGAATCCCGAGCGAGTCGATGGTGCCGACGCTCGTGGTCGGCCAGCGGGTCCTGGTCAACCGCCTCGGCGCGCGCTTCGGCCCCCCGTCGCTGGGCGACGTCGTCGTCTTCCACCCGCCCGGGACGGCAACGGGAGACCAGCAGGGCGAGGGACCCGACGGCCTGTGCGGCGCCGTGCCGGAGAACGACCAGCCTTGCGGACGGCCCAGCAGCAAGAAGTCATCGGAGAACTTCGTCAAGCGCGTCGTCGGGCTTCCCGGCGACACGATCGCCGTCGTCGACGACCACGTCGTCCGCAACGGCCGGCGCCAGACGGAGCCCTTCGTGCAGGCCAAGTGCGACGGCGGCTCCGACGCCGACTTCCCCCGTCCCGTCCGGGTCCCTGCGGGCCACTTCTTCATGATGGGAGACAATCGCGAGTGCTCCGAGGACTCCCGCTTCTGGGGCCCGGTGCCGAGGTCGTGGCTGGTAGGAGGCGCGTTCGCGACCTACTGGCCGCCGAAGCGCATCGGCGGGGTCTGACGGCAGGAGGGGGCTCGTCCGGGCGCTGCGCCATCATCCTGCCCAGGTGGCCACCAGCTCGACCCAGCGCCGCAAGGCGACCAAGCGCAAGACGCCGCCCGGGCGCCGGCTCTTCCAGCACGACCGCCGGCTCGGGGTCCGCTGGGTCGCGGGCGCCGACGAGGCCGGCCGGGGCTGCCTCGCAGGCCCGCTCGTCGCAGCGGCCGTCCTGTTCGACATGCACGCGCTCGGCGCTCGCGAGGTGCGCGCGCTCAGCGAGCTCAACGACTCCAAGCAGCACTCGCCCGAAGCGCGGGAGCTGCTGTACCCGATCGTGATGCGCACGGCCGTCAAGGCGTGCGTCGTCTCGCGGTGTTGCACGGGTATCGACGAGCGTGGGCTGCACCGGACGAACCTGCACGCGCTGCGCGATGCGCTGCGCCGCGTGACCCATGGGCAGACCGGCGAGGTCCTCTGTCTCGTCGACGGCTTCCGGGTGCCGGCCTTCGAGCACGAGCACCGCGCCGTCGTCGACGGTGACGCGACGAGCGCGGCCATCGCCGCCGCCTCGATCCTGGCGAAGGTCTCGCGCGATCGCTTCATGCACCGCGCCGACGACCGGCATCCGGGCTGGCAGTTCGCCGCCCACGTCGGGTACTCGACGCCGGAGCACCGCGACGCGATCCAGCGCCAGGGCGTCTCGCCGCTGCACCGCATGTCGTTCGCCTCCGCGGCGTACCGCACGCTCGCGTCCTAGCGCTGTCCCCCGACCCATCTCAGAACGCCCCCTCGAGGTGCTCGAGCGCCACGAGGCCGCCGGCCGCGTCGATGACGACCGCGATCGCGTCGAAGCGGAGCGTTCGGCCCCGGGGCCGCTCCGGCACCTGGTTGAGGTAGGCGCAGGCCATGCGCCGCACCTGTGTCCGCTTGCGCAGGTGCAGGCTGTCCCACGGGCCGCCGGATCCACCCTGGCGACGCGTCTTGACTTCGGCGAAGACCAGCTGGCGCCCGTCGTAGGCGACGAGGTCCAGCTCGCCGTGTCGGGTGCGGAAGTTGCGCGCGACGATGGCGTAGCCGAGCCGCTCGAGGTGTTGGGCGGCGAGCTGCTCGCCGAGGCGGCCGAGGAGCTGGCGGGGGTCGGGAGCGGCCATGGCGTCATGCTGCGGGCCGGTCGGCACACGCGTCCACACCGACGACGCGCGGCTTCGTCACGAAACTGACGCGAGAGGCGCACGCGTCGGGGCTCGCTCCAGGCGGGTGTGCTCCGCGCGCGTTCCGGTGCACTTTCGTGGCGATCGGGTCTTCTTCCGGCACCCGGGTCGCACCTACCGTCGGCGAGGTGATCGCCCACGTCAGCACCTTCACCCTCGACGGCCTCGAGCCCCGGCGCGTCACCGTCGAGGTGGATCTCCGCGCCGGGCTGCCGACCTTCACCATCGTCGGTCTCGGCGACCGCGCGGTCCGCGAGGCGCGCGAGCGCGTCCGCTCGGCCATCCAGAACTCCGGCTTCGAGTTCCCTGCCAAGCGCGTGACCGTCAACCTCGCCCCGGCCCATCTGCGGAAGTCGGGCGCCGGCTTCGACCTCGCGATCGCGTGCGGCGTCCTGGCGGCCAGCGGCCAGGTGCCGCTCGACCGCCTCGAGCGGCTGGCGGTCTTCGGGGAGCTCGCGCTCGACGGTGGGCTCCGGCCGGGACGCGGGGTGCTGGCGGTGGCGGAGGGCGTGCGCGACGCCGGTCTCGCGGGGCTCGTGGTGGCCTCCGGCCGAGTGGGTGAGGCGGCGCTCGTCGACGGGGTGGCGGTGCATGGCGCCGCCGACCTCACCCAGGCCGCTGCGGTGCTGCGCGGAGAGGAGGACCTCGAGGGCGCCGGGACGGCTCGCCCGATCGCCTCGGAGCCACAGGGTCGCGCGGGTGCCGGCGAGCCGCTGGACCTCTCCGACGTGCGCGGGCACGCCTCCGTGCTCGGTGCGCTGACGGTCGCGGCGGCCGGAGGCCACAACCTGCTGTTGACCGGACCGCCGGGCACCGGCAAGACGATGCTGGCCCGGCGCCTGCCCGGGATCCTTCCGCCGCTGACCCGCGCGGAGGCCCTGGAGGTGACGCGGATCCAGAGCGTCGTGGGGGTGCGGAGCGCCACCTCGCTGGTGTCGGAGCGCCCGTTCCGCGCCCCGCACCACCACATCTCAGCCTCCGGCCTCGTCGGCGGCGGCCCCGTGCCGTCACCTGGCGAGGCGACCCTTGCCCACCACGGTGTGCTCTTCCTCGACGAGCTCTCGGAGTTCGCGCGTGATGCGCTCGAAGCGCTGCGACAACCGCTCGAGGACGGCCGCGTGGCCATCGTGCGCAGCCAGCGCACCGCGATCTACCCGACCCGCTTCATGCTCGTCGCCGCGACCAACCCGTGCCCCTGCGGCCACCTCGGCTCCGAGCGCTGCCGTTGCTCGGAGCCCGAGCTCGCCCGCCACCGCCGGCGGCTCAGCGGCCCGCTCCTCGATCGCATCGACCTTCAAGTCGCGGTGGAGCGGCCCTCGGCCGCCGACCTGCGCGCCCCGTCGCACTGCACCTCGGCGCGCGAGCGCGAGCGGGTGACCGTGGCACGGGAGCGTCAGCTCAGGCGGCTCGCTGGATCGGCGGCCACCTGCAACGCCCACATGGACGCCGGCCAGGTGCGGCGGCTGGTGGCCCTCGACCGCGACGCCGAGCGGGAGCTGTGGCGCGACTACGACCGGGGTGACCTCAGCGCGCGCGGCCATCAGCGGGTGCTGCGCGTGGCACGGACGGTCGCCGACCTCGACGGAAGCGACGGCGTGCGTAGGAGCCACGTGCTGCACGCCCTTGCGCTGCGGACCGACGCCTCCGTCCCGGAGGAGCGCGCCGCATGAGCCGACCGCTCGGGGCCGACGAGCGGCTCGCCGGCCGCGCCTGCTGCGCCCCTTGCCTCCGGCGCAGCTGGTTGCTCGCCGCGCTGGCCCCTCACCTCGACCTGGTCTGGAAGCAGCGCCGCCCGCTGCGCGACGTGCTGGCGCTCGGCGACGCGGAGCTCATCGACGCCCTCGGCGGGAGCGCACGGGACGAGCTGCACGGGCGTCGCTTCGCCTTCGATCCCGATGCGGCCCTGCGGCGCTGCGACGCCGCCCGCGTCACCCCGGTGTGCCGGCACGACCAGCGCTTCCCGCAGCGGCTACGGACGGGTCCGGGCGCCCCGACGCTGCTGCACGTCGCGGGCTCCGTGGACCGATTCGCAGCGCTGCTGTCCCACGACGGCGAGCCCGCGCCGGCCGTCGCGATCGTCGGCACGCGGCGCGCGTCGGAGGAGGGCCTCGAGATGGCCCGCACGCTCGGCCGCGGCCTCGCCGCGGCCGGGGTGGTGGTGATCAGCGGGATGGCGCTCGGCATCGACAGCGCGGCGCACGCCGGCGCGCTCGAGGGCGGGGCGGCGACGATCGCCGTCCTCGCGGGCTCGGCGGAGGTCGCCTACCCACGCAGCAAGGCCGGACTGCACCGTCGCTTGGTGGGGGAGGCGTCCGTCGTGTCGGAGCTGCCGCCGGGCTTCCGCCCGTTCCGGTGGTGCTTCCCCGCCCGGAACCGCATCATCGCGGGCCTCGCGCAACTCACCGTGGTGGTCGAAGGCGCCGAGCGGTCGGGCTCGCTGATCACCGCGGACTTCGCGAGCGCGCTGGGCCGGGACGTCGCAGCGGTGCCCGGCCGGGCCACGAGCCCGCG
>JBBQZE010000179.1:0-6268 GCA_038207985.1 Solirubrobacterales bacterium | reverse complement strand
CACCGACGTGCAGGTCCCGGAACCGGGCACCTGGTCGGTGTGGGTCGGCGGCTCGTCGCGCGGCACCACCACCGTGCGGGTCGACGGCCGCGCGGTGGGCGCGGTGCGCACCCGCCTCAACAACCAGGGCGGGACCATGCGCTTC
Source organism: Solirubrobacterales bacterium (assembly GCA_038207985.1). Taxonomy (GTDB): domain Bacteria; phylum Actinomycetota; class Thermoleophilia; order Solirubrobacterales; family Solirubrobacteraceae; genus Paraconexibacter. The sequence goes on along the minus strand of JBBQZE010000179.1, from coordinate 6,123 downwards.
GGGACCGTCGCCCTCCGCGCGGGCACCCACCGGGTGACCTTCGAGTACCGCGACGGCGGCCTGCGCCCGGGAACGCGGGGGCAGCGCTCCACCCCGCTCCCGATGGGGCCGCTCGTCCTCGCCCCGCTGGGACCGGTGCCCAAGCCGTCGTCCGTCCCGGCGTCGCAGGCGCGTCGCCTCTGCGGCCGCTACCTCGACTGGATCGAGGCGTACCCAGCCGGTGGCTGAGCGCGCGCTTCCCGCGTGTCAGCAGCCGGGCGCGAAGCGGGCGCGCGCGGCAGCCGCTTCGACCCTGGCGATGCTCGCGGCGATGTGCGGGGCGAACGGGGCGAGCGCGGCGTTCGCGTTCTGCCCGGCGGCCGTCGCCGCGCCGACCGCGGTGTAGGCGTCGATCGTCAGGCGGAGGTTCGCCACGAACGCGGCCTGGAAGGCCTTCAGCCGACGGGGTGCGCGCAGCTTGCGCGCCCCGGCGAGGCTGCCGCGGACCACCGCCAGGCGCTCCTGGAGGTCCGGGGCCTGCAGCGACGTGCCCGTGAGGGTCGGAGCCAGGACGGCGCAGAGGTTCTGGATCCGGGCGCGGTAGCCCCGGAGGCCGCCCGGAGCGAAGGCCGGTCCGCCGACGTCGCCGACGAGCTGGTCGATCGAGCGCGTGTCGACGAAGCCCACGAGCGTGCGTGCCTCGCGCGCCGGCCCGATGACGAGGATGGTGGGCGCCTGGGCGACGGTGACGCCGCTGGTGATGGCCGCGTAGTCCGTCACGCGGGCGATCGGGACCGCGCGGGCGAGGACGCGCCCGCGGTGGCGATCGATGCTGACCAGGGCGCGACGCACCGCGGCGTCGTCGGAGCCGCCCGGTCCGAAGAACAGCAGGACCGCGACCTTCCCGTGGGCGGTCGCGCGGAGGATCGGCGCCGAGGCGTCTTTGGGTGCACGCGCGGCGGGGGCGGCGGCGCCCCGCGCGGCGACCGGGCCGGTCGAGCCGGCGGCGGCCACGGGAGTGACGGCGACGGGGGTCACGGGGGCGGAGGTGTCGGCGGCGGGCGTGACGGCCGCCGGGACGTCCTCACCCGTGGCGGCAGCGCTGGCGGCGGCGGCGGTCGCCGCGGTGCCCTTGGCCTTGGCGACGGCCCCCTGGAGCCCCCGCTGGCCCGGGAGCTTCGGCGCGGTGGCGGCCGGGGGGACCGCGGCCGTCCCGGCCGGGACCGTCTCGGCCGGCTTCGGCTTGAGCACCGTGAACCACGCGATCGCGAGGACGACGATCGCCCCGAGGGCGATCTGGTAGGTCCGGGACAGCTGCTGCATCCCGGTGTCCTTCGGCCCGGGACGGGCCGGACTTGAGTCAGCCCGGTGTGCGCTCGACCAACGACTTCAGCCCGAGCTCGCGCAGCTGCGCCCCATCGACCGGCGCGGGCGCCCCGGTCAGCGGGTCGCCGCCCGAAGCGGTCTTCGGGAACGCGATCACGTCCCGGATCGAGTCGCGGCCGGCCAGGATGGCCACGATGCGGTCGATCCCCATCGCGATCCCGCCGTGCGGCGGCGCTCCGTAGCGCAGCGCGTCGAGCAGGAAGCCGAAGCGCGCCTGCGCCTCGTCGGCGTCCAGGCCGATGATCTCGAAGACCCGCTCCTGGACCTCGCGGGTGTGGATGCGGATCGACCCGCCACCGATCTCCGTGCCGTCGAGGACCAGATCGTAGTTGCGCGAGCGCAGCGCGGCGGGGTCGTCCAGGTCGCCGGTCGGGGCGCTGAACGGGTGATGGATCGCGGTCAGTCCGCCCCCGTCCGCGGCCTCGAACATCGGCCAGTCGTCGATCCAGAGGACCGCGTGCGCGCCGTCCGGGACGAGGCCGAAGCGCTCCGCGAGCTCGAGCCGCAGGGCGCCGAGCGCCGTGGCCGCGACGGGCGCCTGGTCGGCCACGAACAGCAGCAGGTCCCCGGGAGCCGCGGCGAGCGCCGAGGAGGCGGCCGCGACGTGCTCGGCGGAGAAGAACTTTGCGATGGGCGAGCGCCAGGTCCCGCCCTCCTCGGCGAAGGCCCACGCGACGGCCTTCGCCCCGTGGCGCTGGACGACCTCGTTGAGCCCGTCGAGGTCCTTGCGCGACATCTCGACCGCGCCCGCGTTGAGGGCGCGCACGGCGCCGCCGGCGTCCAACACGCCCTGGAAGACCTTGAAGTCCGAGCCGGCGAGCGCGGTGGACAGGTCGACGAGCTCGAGGCCGAAGCGCGTGTCGGGCTTGTCGGAGCCGTAGCGCGCCATCGCCTCGTCGTAGCCCATGCGCGGCCAGGGCGCGGGCGGGACGGCGAAGTCCGCGACGGTGAAGACCGCGCCCATGACCGCCTCCATCACCTCGATGACGTCCTCCTCCTCGACGAAGGACATCTCCAGGTCGAGCTGGGTGAACTCGGGCTGGCGGAAGCCGCGCAGGTCCTCGTCGCGGAAGCAGCGCGCGATCTGGAAGTAGCGCTCGTAGCCGCCCATCATCAGCAGCTGCTTGAAGAGCTGCGGCGACTGCGGCAGGGCGTACCAGGCGCCGGGCTGCAGGCGGCTCGGGACCAGGAAGTCGCGGGCGCCCTCCGGCGTGGAGCGCGTGAGGATCGGCGTCTCGACCTCGAGGAAGTCGCGCTCGTCGAGGACGTCGCGCATCGTCTTGACGATGCGGTGGCGCAGCAGCATCACGTCCTGCATCACCGCGCGGCGCAGGTCGAGCGCGCGGTGGGTCAGCCGCAGCGTCTCGTCGAGGTTCTCGACCTCCTCGTCGATCGGGAACGGGGGCGTCTCGGATTCCGCGAGCACCTGCATCTCCCCCACGGCGACCTCGACGGCGCCCGTCGGGAGGTTCGGGTTCACGTTGCCGGGCTCGCGCTCGACGACGTCACCCAGCACCGAGACGACGTGCTCGGAGCGCAGCCGCTCGGCCGCCGCGAAGGCGGCACCGCTGGAGTCCGGGTGGAACACGAGCTGCACGAGGCCCGAGCGGTCGCGGAGGTCGATGAAGATCAGCCCGCCGTGGTCGCGCCGCCGGTGGACCCAGCCCGACACGCGCGCCGCGGTGCCCGCGCGCTCGGCGGTCAGCTCCCCGCACCAGGTGTCTCGGTACGGGTTGGCGCGGGGTGGCTGCTTCACAGGTGACGTCCCTTCAGGATGTGGGCGACGACGGCGCTCGGGCCCTCGACCGCCTCGGACTCGCCGGCGACGAGGTCCTCGAGTGTGGTGCTGCCGTCGTCCGCGACGAGCGCGATCCAGGCGGCACCCGTGCGGGAGGCCTGCTTGCGCTGCCCCTTCGCCGAGCGGCCGGCGAGCTCGACCTGGACGTTCAGCCCGGCGCGCCTCGCCTCGGCGGCGACGGCGAAGGCCGCGACGCCCGTCCCGGCCACGTAGAGGTCGCAGACGGCCTTCGGCTCCGGGCGGTGCTCGGCCGACAGCAGGATCCGCTCGACCCCGGCGGCCCAGCCGCAACCAGGCGTGGGCGGCCCCCCGAGCTGCTCGACCAGCCCGTCGTAACGCCCCCCGCCGCCCACCGCGGACTGCGCGCCGAGCACGTCGGAGGTGAACTCGAACAGGGTGCGCGAGTAGTAGTCGAGCCCGCGCACCAGCGTGGGATCGAGGCGGTAGGCGATCCCGGCGGCGTCCAGGCGCGCGCGAACCTCCTCGAAGTGCTCCAGGTCCGCCGGCGCGAGCGCGTCCATGAGCACCGGCGCGCCGGCCATCACCTCGCGCGTCCCGGGGTGGTCGGCGTCGAAGGCCCGCAGCGGGTTCAGCTCGATCCGGGCCGCGACCTCGGGGCTCAGCCGGTCCTCGTGCGCCCGCAGGTAGGCCGTGAGCTCCTGGCGGTAGCCCGCACGGGTCTCCGGGGTCCCGAGGGAGCCGAGGCGCAGCTCGAGGCCGCCCACCCCGAGCTCGACGAGGATCGTCCACAGGAGGGCGATGCACTCCGCGTCGACGGCGGGGTCGTCGCTGCCGATCGCCTCGGCGCCGACCTGCCAGAACTGGCGGTAGCGGCCGGCCTGGGCGCGCTCGTAGCGGAAGAACGACGAGAGGTACCAGAGCTTCACGGGCTGGGGCGCGGTGTGCATCCCGTGCTCGAGGTAGGCGCGGCAGATCGGCGCGGTGCCCTCGGGGCGCAGCGTGAGCGAGCGGTCGCCCGCGTCGGTGAAGGTGTACATCTCCTTCTGGACGATGTCCGTCGAGGTCCCGACGCCCCGGCTGAACAGCTCGGTGGCCTCGAAGGCGGGCGTCTCGACGCGCGCGTAGCCCGCGCCCTCGAGCACCCGGCGCGCGACGGATTCGAGCGCGAGCCGGGGCGCGGCGGCGTCCGGCAGCACGTCGTAGGTGCCCCGCGGGGCCTGCAGCCGCGCCATCGCTACTGCTGCAGGAAGGGGTTGGTCGCCTGCTCGTGACCCAGGGTCGTGCTCCCCATGTGCCCCGGGTGGACCACCGTCTCGCCCGGCTGGGTGTCCACGAGCATCCGGATCGAGGCCATCAGCGTCGCGTGGTCGCCGCCCGGCAGGTCCGTACGGCCGACGGAGCTCTGGAAGAGCACGTCGCCGGAGAACAGCGCGCCGTGCCCGGCGTAGGTGACGTGGCCCGGGCTGTGGCCCGGGGTGAAGAGCACGTCGAATCTCAGGCCCGCGAGCTCCAGGTGCTCCCCGCCGGCCACCGTGTGCTCGGCGTCCCAGTTCTCGAACGGACCGAAGCCCGGGTAGGGGACGAAGCGCATGATGTCGGCGAGCACGCCGACCTCGAGCGCCGGGCACCAGACGGGCGCGCCCGTGGCACGCGCGACGGGCGCGACGGCGCCGACGTGGTCGAAGTGCGTGTGGGTCAGGAGGATCGCCTCGAGCTCGACGCCCCAGTCCGCGACGGCCGCCAGCAGGCGCTCGGGCTCCTCCCCCGGGTCGACGATCACGGCCTTCGTCGCCTGCGGGTCGGCGCGGACCAGGAAGCAGTTCTCCTGCACCGGCCCCACGGTGAGCATCTGCACGTCCACGCGGCTAGCCCCGGGTCTTGCGCGCCTGGTGGCGCTTGAAGAGGAAGGCGTCGGTGAAGTAGCTCAGCGGGACGTAGATGACGAAGGTGAAGACGGCGAGCACGACCGCCGCGGAGAGCGGCCGCCCGAACAGCAGCGTCACCGCGACCGCGAAGACCACGGCGGCGATGCCCGCCTTCGTCGCCGCGCTGCGCCAGGTCGGCGGCCGGTTCATGCGATCGGCGCGGCGCGCCGCGGCGTCGGCCTTGACGTCGCGCTTGCGCTCACCCTCGGTCGGCTTGCGCCCCGTGCGGCCGCGGCTCTCGATCATGCCGGCGGCGTTGCCCCGGTGCTTGGTCTTGCGCTTGCGCTTCGTGGGCTGGGCCATCGGTCTCGACACTGTAGGCGACGGGGGCCCCCGCTAGCCGTCCGCGAGCGCCTCCTCCAGCGTCCGCCTGCCTCGCGTCGGGAGGCCGTCGGGGTAGCCCGCGAAGGCCGCTTCGGGTGGGAGCCCGACGACCTCGGCCGCGCCCACCGGCGCGAGGGCCTCCACCGCCGCGACGAGCGCTGCGAGCGGCAGCGCGACGTGGTCCTCGACGTTGCAGGAGACCTGGGCGACGCCGCCGCGGCCGGGCAGGACGAGGCCGAGCGCCCGGAGGCCACGGAGGCCGTCCGGCCCGCCCTCGCGCAGCCGCGCCGCGATCCGCCGGGCGTCCTCGAGCGTCGCCGGCGCGGCGAGCTCGAGGTTGAAGGCGACCAGTGGCGGCCGCGCCGCCACGAGCGTCACCCCGGCCGAGGGGGAGACCTCGGAGGGGCCGAGGTCGGCCGCCACGTCGCCCGCCGCCACCCGCGCGGCGAGGGCCTCGGCACCGCCCCGCCGCAGTTCCGCCCGGGTGCGCCCGCCGCCCAGCAGCCCGTAGAGCAGCACGGGCAGCCCGGCGTCGGCGACGGCAGCCGCGGCGACGAGCGCCTCGACGCACGCCGAGCCGCGCTCGGCGGGCGTGCGGAACACGACGGGTGCGACGTCCAGGACGCCGACGTGCGGGTGCGCGCCGGCGTGGGCGCGCAGGTCGATCCGCTCCGCGGCCACCCGTGCACCGCGCCCCAGGGCGAGCCCGAGACGGCCGGGCGCCCCGGCGAGGGTGAACACCGCGCGGCC
>JBBQZE010000178.1:0-6297 GCA_038207985.1 Solirubrobacterales bacterium | reverse complement strand
GTCCGCATCCACTGCCGCTCGAGCTTCCAGGACGCTTCGGGCACCATCGTCGTCCCCTCCGAGGAGATCGTGGAACATCCGCTCATCACCGCCGTCACCCACTCGACCGGCGAGGCTCGTGTGACGCTCAAGGGCGTCCCTGACACCCCCGGCATCGCGGGGCGGGTCACCACCGCGCTGGCGGTGGCCAACGTGAACATCGACATGATCATCCAGAACGAGCCGGCCTCCGAGGGCCAGCTCGCGGACATGAGCTTCACGATCCCGAAGGACGAGGTCGACGCCGCGCGCGCAGCCCTCTCGCCGATCGGCGACGAGCTCGGCATCGAGGTGCTCACCGACGACGGGATGGGGAAGGTCTCGATCGTCGGTGCGGGGATGAAGTCCCATCCCGGCGTGGCCGCGAAGGTGTTCACCACGCTCGGCGACCAGGCGATCAACATCGAGATGATCTCCACGTCGCCGATCCGCATCTCATGCGTGGTGCCGGTCGACAAGGTGCCGGACGCCGTGCGCGCGCTCCACGCCGCCTTCGAGCTGAGCGGGCCGGACACGATTCGTCCCGAGCAGCCCTTCGGGGAGTTCGCATGAGCGGCTACCGCGTGGCGGTCGTGGGGGCCACCGGCGCCGTCGGCACCCAGATGCTCGACCTGCTCGCCAAGCGCGGCTTCCCGGCGTCCGAGGTCGTGCCGTTCGCCTCGCAGCGCTCTGCGGGCCGGGACCTCGGCCGGGGCCGGATCGTCGTCGGCCTGTCGGACGACGCGATCGCCGGCTTCGACGTGGCGATCTTCTCCGCCGGCGGCTCCATCTCGAAGGAGTGGGCCCCGAAGTTCGCCGCCGCCGGCGCGATCGTCGTCGACAACTCCAGCGCGTTCCGCATGGAAGAAGACGTCCCGCTCGTGGTCTCCGAGGTCAACCCGGAGAAGCTCGACCGGCTCGGGCGCGGCATCGTGGCCAACCCGAACTGCACCACGATGGCGATCATGCTGCCGCTCAAGGCGCTGCACGACGCCTTCAGCCTCACGGCGATCGTCGCCACGAGCTACCAGGCCGCGGGCGGCGCGGGGCAGAAGGGGATGGACGAGCTCGCCGATCAGATCCCCGGGCTCTTCGCCGACCGGGAGCGCCTGGTCGACGACGGAGCCGCGGCCCTCGAGGGCGTCGTCGCGTCGGTGCACGCGCGGCCGCTGGCCTTCAACGTGGTGCCCTGGCTCGGCACGGAGGCGGAGGGCGGCTACACCGACGAGGAGCTCAAGCTCCGCGACGAGTCGCGGAAGATCCTCGCCCTCCCCGAGCTCGCCGTGTCCCCGACGTGCGTGCGGGTGCCGGTGATGGTCGGCCACGCGGTGCAGGTCCGCGCGACGTTCGCGCGGGAGCCGGACGTGGACGAGGCCCTGCGCGTCCTCGAGGCGTTCCCGGGCGTGGTGCTCGACCCGGTGCCGACCCCTGTCGCCTACGCGGGCCGCGACGAGGTCGCCGTCGGCCGCGTGCGCAAGGACCTCTCGGACCCCCTGGCGCTGAACCTCTTCGTCGTGGGCGACAACCTGCTCAAGGGCGCAGCGCTCAACACGGTGCAGATCGCCGAGCTGCTCGTCTCCCGCGGCCTGCTCCGCGAGCGCGCCGCCGCCTAGGCTTCGAGCACCACCCCTCGAGGAAAGGCCGCACCCGTGTCCGAGATCGTCGTCGTCGGTTCCATGAAGGCCCGTGCCGGGAAGGAGGACGACGCCGCGGAGGCGCTCGGTGGCCTGGTCGCTCCGACCCACGCCGAGGACGGCTGCCTCCTCTACTCCCTCCACCAGGGCGCCGCCGACCCGACGCGCTTCGCGTTCGTCGAGCGCTGGGCGTCGCAGGAGCACCTGAACGCCCACCTCGGCAGCCCGCACATCGCCGCGGTGCTCGCCCGGGCCGACGAGCTGCTCTCCGAGCCGCCGGACATCGTCGTCTACTCACCCCTCCCGCACGGCGACGAGGGCAAGGGCTCCCTCGCCACCGCGTCCGCCTCCTCAGGGGGGAGGTAGGGTCGGCCGATGAGTGATGCCGACGCCACGATCCAGCGCCTCTACGCTGCGCTGGAGGCGGGTGACGGCGACGCGATGGCCGCCTGCTACGTCCCCGGGGCGACGTTCGAGGATCCGGCGTTCGGGCGGCTGGAGGGCGAGCAGGTGGGCGCGATGTGGCGGATGCTGACCAGCCGGAGCACCGGCGTCGCCGTCGAGCTGCGCGAGCACGCGGCGGCGGGGCAGACCGGCAGCGCCCACTGGATCGCCAGCTACGGCTTCGGCCCCGCCCAGCGCCCGGTGGTCAACGACGTGCGGGCCTCGTTCCGCTTCGACGCGGACGGCCGGATCGCGGAGCACCTCGACCGCTTCGACCTGGGCCGCTGGGCGGCGCAGGCGATGGGCCCGGTGCAGGGCGTGCTCGGCCACACGCCCCTGCTCGGGCTGCTCGTGCGGCGGACGACGCACAAGCAGCTCGGACAGTTCATGACCGCCTGAGCGGCGCTACCAGCCGCCGCTGGACCTTCAACTGCATACCGCCTTCGGCGGTGGTCTTCGCGGCCGCTGGACCTTCAACTGCATACCGCCTTCGGCGGTGGTCTTCGCGGCCGCAAGCGGCCGCTCACGTTTCGACTGACGACGTTACGAGACGCCCGCCACGACGGTCGTGCTCCAGTCGATCACCGAGGTCGGCTTCACGACGTGGCGTTGGAGCCCGAGCTCCTTCGGCGACAGCCCAAGGGCGAGGCCGACGAGCTGCGGGAGATGGAGCACCGGCATGTCCAGCGGGCGACCGAGCTGGCGCTCGGCGATCGGCTGCTGCAGGTCGAGGTTCAGGTGGCACAGCGGGCACGGCGTGACGAGGCAGTCCGCGTCAGCGTCGGAGGCGTCGGCGAGGTGCATGCCCGCCTGGGCCAGCGAGGCCTTCTTGTTCATCGTGATGATCGGGAAGCCGCAGCACTTGTGCGAGCCGGCGTACTCGATGACCGTGCCGCCGAGCGCCTCGATGACGAGCGACAGATAGGTGTCGCGTGGATGTTCGTCGGTGATGCCGATGCGGTCGGCGGGGCGCACGATGTAGCACCCGTAGAACGGCCCGACCTTCAGGTTCGTCAGCGGCTGCTTGACCAGTGAGCGCAGCTTCTCGAGCCCGATCTCCTCGACGAGCAGCCAGAGGAAGTTCTTGTTGGAGATCCCCTTCTCGTAGGTCAGGCCCTCCGGCGCGAGGGTCTCGTTGACCTTCGCGCGGTACACGGCGTTGGAGTCCAGGCGCTCCTGGCTCTCACTCTGCGCGCCCTGGCAGGTCGAGCAGATGTTCATCATCAGGTCCGCGCCGTTGGCGATCTCCTGCTGCGCGAGCGCGAACGTGCGGCCGTTCAGGGAGTCGGCGAGCTCCTGAGAGTGCTCGGCGATGACGCCGGCCCCCGTGCAGCAGGCGCGGTCGAGCTGCACGAGCTCGATGTCCAGCAGCGGCGCGACCGCAGCCATGGAGCCGTGGAGCTCCGGGGTGAAGCCGCGCGAGACGCAGCCGGGCCAGTAGGCGACCTTCATGTCAGGCGAGTCCCTTCGCGTTGGCACCGGGGGCGGAGGGCATCGACTGCCCGTCCTCGCCGCCGCCGACGACGGCCTCGACGTTCGGCTTCGAGGCGGCGTCCTCGTCCTCGTCGGCGCCCTCGATGTACAGGTTGAGCTCGTAGCGCTCGTCGCGGCCCTCGACGGTGTCGTAGATGCGCTGGACGTTCTGCAGGTCGGGCTTGGCGAGCTTGTGCGGCGCGAGCGCGCCCTTCAGCGTCACCTTGCGGCGCAGGAGCGCCTTGGTGATCGACGGCAGCGAGCTCGCGAGCTCGAGGCCGGCGGTCGGCGCGAACTTCGCGAACCACGAGTCGCCGCCGTAGGAGCGCGGCAGCAGCTCGGCCTCGTGGAGCAGGCCACCCTGCTTGACCAGGGAGACGAAGGCGCGCTCGTGGCGCTCGCCGTTGTTGCGGTCGACGATGTGGTGGTCGTTGCCCGCGCGGCGGCGCAGGCGCATGATCTGGTTCATCGGCGCGACGCCCTTGGGGCACGCCTCGATGCACTTGAAGCAGTGGGTGCAGTCGTACATGCCGTGCGGGTCCTCGGCGAGGTCCTTCAGGCGCTCGAACTGCTGGACGTCGCGCGGGTCGCCGACGAAGCGGTAGGCCTTGGCCAGCGCGGCCGGGCCGATGAAGAGCGGGTCCACCTCCATCGACAGGCAGTCCGACACGCAGGCGCCGCACTGGATGCAGGCCATGGACTGCGTCACGTCGACCATCGCCTCGCGCGAAACGAGGTGCTCGCGCTCCGGCAGCGGGTCCTGCGCCAGCAGCCACGGCGTGACGCGCTGGATCTTCTTCCAGTGGACCGCGTCCATGTCGACGATCAGGTCCTTGATGATGGGCATGTTGCCCATCGGCTCGACCTCGATGACGCCGTCCTTGGAGGACTTCAGCGCCGCGTCGAGGTGTGTGTGGCACGCCAGGCCGGCCTGGCCGTTGACCCGCACGCCGCAGGAGCCGCAGATCGCGGCCTTGCACGAGCAGCGGATGCCGATCGAGCCGTCGAAGCGGCCCTTCGCCTGCAGGATCCCCTCGAGGACCGAGCGGTGGGGCTCGAGGTTGATCGTGTGCTCGTCCCAGTACGGGGCCTCGCCCGAGTCCGGGTCGTAGCGGCGGATGCGCAGGGTGAAGTCCTGCGAGGGCTTGCGGGTCTCGGCCATTTAGAGCTCCATCTCGTGAGAAGGCACTAGTACTTGCGCTCCTCGGGCTGCCACTGCGTGATCGTCACGGGGGCGGAGGAGACGTGTGGCGCGGCCCCGCCGTTGCGGGTGGTGTTGATGTTCCGCATGTACTCGTCGTCGTTGCGCTCGGGGAAGTCCGTGCGGAACTGCGCGCCGCGGGACTCCTTGCGCTCGATGGCCGCGACGACGGTGCACTCGGCGGCGTCGAGCATGTAGCCCAGCTCGATGGCGCCGAGGACGTCCTGGTTGAAGACGGTGCCGCGGTCGTCGACGTAGGCGCTCTTGGCCTCCTCCTTGAGGCGGGCCACCACCTCGTGGGCCTCGAGCAGGCCGGCTTCGTCACGGTAGACCGCCACGTAGCGGTTCATGACGGTCCCGAGCTCGTCCTTGATCTCGGAGATGCGCCGGCCGGTCTTCGGGCGGGCGATGATGTCCTCGATCTGCTCGGTGTCCCGGCGTGCCTGCGCCTCGGTGGTCTCCGGCATGACCATGCTCTTGGCGCGCTCGGCCGCGTGCTCGCCGGCGCGGCGGCCGAAGATGAGCGTGTCCAGCAGCGAGTTCGCCCCGAGGCGGTTGCCGCCGTGGACCGAGACGCAGGCCACCTCGCCGGCGGCGTACAGCCCGGGGATGGGGGTCGCGCCGTTGATGTCGGTCTTGACGCCACCCATGATGTAGTGCTGGCCGGGGCGGATCAGGATGGGCTCTTTGGTGATGTCCACGCCGGCGAAGTCCTTGCCGATGTTGACGATCTCGCGGAGCGCCTCGTGGACGCGCTTCTTCGGGACGACGGTGATGTCGAGGTAGATGCCCGACCCGTCCTCGCCGACGCCGCGGCCCTCGTTGATCTCCGTCTGCTCGGCGCGCGAGACGACATCGCGGGAGGCGAGCTCCATCTTGTTCGGCGCGTACTTCTCCATGAAGCGGTCGCCGTCGGCGTTGAGCAGGTGCGCCCCCTCACCGCGGGCGCCCTCGGTGATGAGGAAGCCGTTCTCGACGAGCGTGGTCGGGTGGTACTGGATCATCTCCATGTCCATCAGCGGCGCGCCCACGTGGTAGGCCTGCGCGATGCCGTCGGCGGTGCAGATGAGCGCGTTGGTGGTCGGCTTGAAGCACTGGCCCGCGCCGCCCGAGGCGAGGATCACGGTCTTGGCGGTGAAGGTCTCCATCACGCCCGTGCGGATGTCGCGCGCGACGCAGCCGACGCACTGCCCGTCGTCGTCGATCAGCAGCGAGGTGGTGAACCACTCCTCGTAGCGGTCGACGGTCTCGTGGTACTTCCTGAGCTGCTCGTAGAGCACGTGCAGGATCGCCTGGCCGGTGATGTCGGCGACATAGGCCGTGCGCTTCATCGAGGCGCCGCCGAACGCGCGCAGGTCGAGGTGGCCCGTCTCGTTGCGGTGAAACGTGACTCCGATGTGCTCGAGGTGCAGAACCTCGTCGGGAGCCTGCGAGCACATCACCTCGATCGCGTCCTGATCGCCGAGGAAGTCCGAGCCCTTGACGGTGTCATAGGCGTGTGATCGCCAGTCGTCGGCAGGGTTGATC
>JBBQZE010000177.1:0-6338 GCA_038207985.1 Solirubrobacterales bacterium | reverse complement strand
TGCGCAGGCCAGGCGCCGGCGCGGACCGGCTGCTCGCCGGGCGGGCTTCTGCGCCGATGGTGTCCAGGCAGCGTGATGCTCCCGCGCCCAGTCGGCGCGCACGGTCCCGCGGACGATCCCGCGCAGGGCAGGCCGGGTGGTAGGCCAGACCAGCGAAAGGAAGAGGTGGCCGATGACCAGGGCGACGGCGAAGAACATCGCGCCGTCGTGCAGCGCAACCGTTCCCGGGAGCCGGAAGATGGTGTTGCGCTCTCCCAGCCAGAGAAACACGCCGGAGAGCACGAAGAGCGCCGCGAGCGCGCTCTGAGCCACGGCGTGGGACTTCTGGCCGGCGTTGAAACGGCCCTGCGGCGTCTTGCGGCCGCGAAGCCATTGCACGTCTTCGTCGCGGAAATGCTCGATCTCGCGGCGTGTCTGGGCCAGCGCGCGTTGGTCGCCGCCGACGGCGATCAGCGCGATCGCGGTCATCCAGGCGGCGGCGACGCCGAGGTGGACGGCCTTGGTCGTCGGGCGATCGCCGACCGACGCCGAGAGGCCTGGCAGGTACAGCACGAGGCCGGAGGCGAGCATCCCGAAGAAGCCGACCGCGTGGGCCCAGTGCAGGATCCGCTCGGTGCGCCCGAACCGCGCGACCAGGCCGAGCGCCGGCTCAGGAGTCGACGTAGGCGTCGCGGCTGTAGCCACGCTGCTCCCAATAGCCGTCGCTGACCCGGTCGACGACGGTGATGCGGTTGAGCCACTTGACGCCCTTGTAGCCGTACATCCGCGGCATCACGACCCTCGCCGGGGCCCCATGCTCCTGCGTCAGCGGCCGGCCGTCCATGTCGAAGGCCACCATCGCGTCGGGTGCTTTGAGCTGCTCGAGCGTCAGCGTGTCGACATAGGGAACCTCGGCTGAGGTGAACTGCAGGGCCGTCGCGCCGGGCTTGACGCCCGCGAGGCCCAGCAGGTCGGTGAAGCGCACGCCGCGCCACTTGACGCCGAGCACCGACCACCCCGTGACGCAGTGAAAGTCAGAGGTCTGCTCGACGCGTTTGAGGTGGCGAAGGTCGGCCATGCTTAAGCGCTGCGGACGGTGAACGAGCCCGTCGATCGTGAGCGTCCACGACGCCTCGTCGTAGCTCGGATAGGGCAAGTCGACCGCGTAGATGCGCCACTGCGAACCAATCGGGACGGCCGCGCGGATCGAGGCGGGAAGCTTGTTGGTCGCGCTCTGGATCAGCTGCAGCGCCGTGTCGCCCCACAGCAGCGACGTCGCCCCGACACCCATCGCGCCGAGGAACGCGCGACGCCCGAGCGGGCGCCCCTCGGGCAGCGGTTCGGCCTCGGTGCTCACAGCACTCCCAGGGTTGCGCACGTTGGTTACAAGCGGATGAACGGCGCCGACGCGCCTCGGTAAGATCGCTGTCGGTGACCGCTGGCCATCGCGTCCTGAATCCAGCCGCACTCGGTGACCACATCGATCGCCTCCACCGTGCCGCCTGGGCGATGTGCGGCTCGCGCGCAGACGCCGAGGATCTCGTGCAGGAGACGTTCGCGCGCGTCCTGGCCAAGCCGCGTCACCTGTCCTCTCAGGACGACTTCGGCTACCTGCTCGCGACGCTGCGCAACACGTTCCTGACCTCCCGGCGGACGGCGGCCAGGCGCGTCGTCGCGGTCGATCCGCCTTCAGGTTTCGAGGCTGCCGATCCGTCGCCGCAGAACCGCCCGGACGAGTCGATGCAGGTGCGTGAGGTGTTCACGCAGATCGCAGCGCTGCCCGACGACTTCCGCGACGCCTTGGTCGCCATCGACGTGGTGGGGCTGAGCTACGCCGAGGCGGCGCGGTTCCTCGGCGCGAAGGAAGCCACCATCACCTCGCGGGTCTACCGCGCGCGACTTCGGGTCGCACGCGGGATGGAATCCAACGCGCCCAACGTCCTGGTTCACGAACGCTGAGATGCCCGCGCACGACGAGCACATCCCCCTCACCGACGAGGAGCGCGCGGCCGCCGCTCGCGCTGCGGCCCTCATCGCTGCGGCCATGGCGCACCCGGAGGCCCAAGCGTCGCAGGCGCTGCGCGAGTCCCTGCACCGGCCGGTCCGCGGGACACGAGCGTCCGCTCGTCGCCGGCGCGTTCCCCTCGCGGCCGGGATCGGGTTCATCGTTGCGCTCGTCGCCGCAGTCGTCGTCCTCCGAGCACCGCGGCACGCGGGGGGCGCCGCGCCGTCGATCCAGCAGGTTCGCGTCGTCGCGCGTCTGGGGCCGCGCGCGTCGCCCCCCGCGGTCCAGCACGCCGGCACCCACCCGCCGCGGCTCTCGCTCGCGGTGCAGGGCCTCTCGTTCCCAGACTGGGATCAAGCGTTCGGGTGGCGCGCGAGCGGCCGCCGTCAAGATCGTGTCGGTGATCGTGCGGTGACGACGGTCTACTACCGCTACCGCGATCGCACCACGATCGCCTACGCCATCGTCGCCGGCTCCCCGCTTGCCTCGCCCGCAGCACGCGCCATCGTCCGCGCGAGACGGCGGTACAGCGTCACTGCGGACGCCGCTCGCACGACGGTCACCTGGATCCAGGCTGGCCACACCTGCCTGCTCGACGCTCCCAGCACCGTCTCCGGGCGGGAGCTCGTGGCCCTCGCGGCGTGGCCGGGCGATTAGGCGATTCGCAGGGAAGGAAGCGGCCACCCCCGGCGTCCTTGGCGGTAGACCCACCAAGCGAAAGGCCCCCATGCTCCTGTCTCCCCCCCGATTCGCCCATCTCCTGCTCGCCGCGACCGCGCTCCTCGCGCTCGGCGCCTGCGGGAGCTCCAACTCAGGCTCGTCCGCGTCGAGCGCCGCGCCGGCACCCGCGACCACCGCTGCGGCGCCGGCGACCCAAAGCCAGACGAGCGCGGCGGCGGGCCTCGGCGCGACGTCGACGGTCACGGTGACCGCCGACCCCAGCGGCGCACTCAAATTCACCAAGACCAAGCTCACCGCGAAGGCCGGCACGGTGACCGTCTCGATGCTCAATCCGTCCGGCAGCGGTGTGCCACATGGCATCGCCGTGGAGGGCAACGGCGTCGACCAGGACGGAAAGACCGTCCAGCCCGGCGGCACCTCGACCGACACCCTCAAGCTCAAGCCGGGCACCTACTCCTACTACTGCCCCGTCCCCGGGCACAAGGCCGCCGGCATGACGGGGACGCTCACGGTCACCGGGTGACAGACGACTAGGACTCCGCCACCGGCGGCGGCGCGTGCGGGCCGAAAGCAGTCGCCTACGCTCTCGGGGTACCCGTCTTGGCTCGCGTCGCGCTCTGCTTCCTCGTCGGCTTGACGGGGCTCGTCGGGGCCGCTGCGCCGCCCTGACGGCTCCACCTACACGACCCCGGCATCAAGTGGGTCTCCTACTTCAGCCGGCGCCCGTGAGCCCCACGGCTGGGTCCCGCAGGTCGCCGATTCGCCCATTCTGCAACGCGAATCGCGTGGATGCGGCAGGGCGCCCGGTACCTTGCCGATCCGTCGTGGACCGTCATCGCCTGCTCCCGATCCTCCTAGTCGTGCCGCTGCTCGGGGTCGGGCCCGCCTATGCCGACGTGCAGTCGCAGATCAACTCCTCGCGCGGCAAGGACCACGCGCTGCAGCACGCCGCGAGCAATGACGCCGCGCGGATCGCGGGTTTCGAGGGCCGCCTCGACGACCTGCGCCGGCGCCTGAGCGTCCTGCAGGGCAGCCTCGACGACGAGCGGGGCCAGCTGGCCTCGCTGCAGACGCGGCTGCGCTCCGCCCGCGCCCGCCTGACGAGGCTGCGATTCGGCTACGCGCACGACAAGCAGCTGCTCGCTGACCAGCTCGTGGCGGGCTACGAAGCCGACCCTCCCGACCTCGTCACCGTCGTGCTCGACGCCCGAGGGTTCTCCGAGCTGCTGGACACCGCGCACAGCATGCACGTGGTCGCAAGCCACAACGCCGCGATCGCCGACCGCGTGCGCGAGGAGCTCCCGCAGGTGACCAGACAGGCGCGCTCCCTCGCAACGCTGACCGCCCAGCAGTACCGCGTCACGACAGCCGCGCTGGTGCAGCGCGACGAGGTCGACCGGTTGAAGATGACGCTCCTAGCGCGCGAGTCCGGCGTGAAGATCTCGCGTGCCACCAAGCTCGCGCAGCTGGCTGGTCTGCGGCGCAGCCGCAAGCAGCTCGAGAACCGGCTGGCGTCGATCCAGGCCCAGCAGGCCGGGCTCGGCGACGCCGGCCCAGGCCTGCCCGCGGGCGGCGCACCAGGCTTCGCCACGCACGGCGGCGCGTACGGCTTCTTCGCCGCGGCGGGAACCAACTATGGCGTCGGTGACGAGCCGGTGATCACCGCGCGCCTGGACGTGATGGGCAAGGCACTGCACCTGCACCTGATCGGCCTGTCGGGCTACCGCTCGCCGCAGCACTCGATCGAGGTCGGCGGCTTTGCCAACGACCCGCACACCAAGAGCCTGGCTTCCGACACGCCCGGCCTGGAGGGCGTCCCCGAGGGCACGCTCAACCACTACGGCCTGACCCGCCCCTTCCCGGGCCCGGCCGAGGCCGACCACGTGCAGCTCGTCGGCTCGATCTAGAGCCGGACAGCCGGGCCGCTTCTGCCGCGCCGTCCTGTCTCTCGCGCGCCCGATCAAGCCGCGAGACTGCGCCGCCTCGCTGCATGCGAGCCGGCCAGCGTCGGTTCGTAGCGCCGATCGTCGATGCTCAAGACTTCAGCGCCCGCCTGTGTGCCGAGGCGATGGGCAGCGAGGCAGTCCATCGCGCCCTCGTGCGCCTCGCCCACACCTAGCCGCGGTAGCCGCGAAGCGGGGCGCCGGCCATCGCGGTCGGCGCCCCCACCCCGTGCTGAGCTGACGCGTCTCTGACGCCACGCTCGACCCAGCGTGTGACAAGCGGAGCCGCGTTGCTCAACCGCCGTGGCTGACGGAGTACTTCAGCGAGAACGTGTCCTTGCCCGTGCACCCACCAGAGGCCGCCGCGAGCTTGTAGGACACGGTCCCCCTCGCCGCGTGCTTTGCGAGCACGGACGACGAGATCGTCAGCGTCCCGCCGGCGCCGTCGGCGTTCTTCTTCGTGAGCGTCAGCTTGCCGTTTCTCGGCACCTTGCGCGCTGCCAGCGAAACAAAGCCCTTGGCGCCCGCCGGGGTCTTGCATGAGACCGTGACGGAGACGTCGACGGCCTTGCCGGGTGCGACCTGGTCGAGGAAGACTGCGAACTTGTGCTGCTTGGTCTTGCCCGACCAGACGCTGATATTCGGCACGGCGGCCTGAGCGAGACTCATCGGCACGGCCACCGCGACGGCGGCCATCGTGAGGATCGAGGTGATCGGCGGTCGGCGCGGCATGATCCGCGACACTACGCGGTCCCTGGAAAATCGTCGGTCACCGCGACAGCAGCGTCGCGCTCGTCGAGCACGCGACGGACGTTGGGGTGGGCCGAACGGGATCGATCAGCGTTGCGGCGGGCGGCGTAGGGCGCAGCGCGTCCGTCGTCCGGCGCGAGTTCTACCGTCCGCGGCTCCGTGAGCCTTGCAACGGACGTCATCTCTGTTTCTGTCGCCGGAGGCGCGTTAGCGGTGGCCGGGCTCAGCTATATCCGCGCGGGCAGGGCCGTCGGGACCAGTGAGGTCGCCAACGGCTTGAGCGAGCAGGCCAACGACTTGAGTCGGCAGGCGCTGGAATGGCAACGCGAACTGGACGCCGACCGTCACCGCACGAGCGTCCGTATCGAACTGACGCAAAGCGCCGAGCCCCTCCCCTTTTTCTTAATGGTCGTCGGCGGCGAGCCGGTCGATCCGCGACCCGAGCCAGTTCATCACTGCATCAACCTCGATGTCATCAACGGTGGTCAGACAGAGGCGTTGACTGCGCCGTTCATCGAGGAATCCGGCGAGGGGTCGGGTCGGGCCGGTCTCGATCTGACAGACAATCTCCCAGGGCGGAAGGATTACGAGCTGCAACCGCGCCAACGGTGCACGAAGAAGGTGAGCGCGTCCGACCTCGGGTTCGAGCCGGCCGGCGGCTTCGTGGCGTGGGGGCGACTCGCCTCAGGCGAGGAGGTTCGGTCTGAGGTGGGGCATCCCGACGAGCATCTTCTCAACCTCGTCGAGAAGCACAATCGGGGGGCGCGGCCGCGGTGATGCGCGTACGCGCCGGGACGATCCGTTGCCACATCCGTTGTCGCATGCCCTCTCGAAGGCGTTGAGGAGGCGGCGAACGCACGCAAAAAGACCGTGTTGCAGGCGCCCTTCAGGCAAGCCCTCCATCGGACTCGAACCGATGACCCCTTCCTTACCATGGAAGTGCTCTACCAACTGAGCTAGGAGGGCGTGCGGCGGCCAAG
>JBBQZE010000176.1:0-6366 GCA_038207985.1 Solirubrobacterales bacterium | reverse complement strand
CGCCGCCTGGGCGCTCGCGAGGGCCGACGGCCTCCCCGGCGAGCTCGTCGTGGCGGGTGCCGACCGGACGGAGGCCGGCGAGGCCTGGCGGGCGGCGCGGTCGCTCGTGCCGGGTGCCGGAGCGGCGCTCCCGCACGGCGTCAGGGTGGCCGGCCTGCTCGCCCCCGCGTCCTACCGTGCGCTCCTGCGTCGTGCGCGGGTCTTCGTGACCGCGCCCCGCCGCGAGGACCACGGGACCGCACAGCTCGAGGCGCTCGCCGACGGCTGCGCGCTCGTGACCACCGCGGCGTCCGGGCCCTACGAGGCGCTTCCGGTGGCCCGCGCGCTGACCCCGGAGCTCGTGGTCGAGCGCGGCGACGACGTCGCCGGCCTCGCCGCCGCCCTGCGCATCGCGCTCACCGGCGCCGGGGTAGCCGTCGACCCGGCGCGCCGCGCGGCGCTCCTGGCGCCGTTCACCCGCGCCGCCGCCGACCGGGTGGTCGCCGAGGAGCTTCTCCCACGCCTGCTGCCGTGACCGTGCTGTCCGTTCCGCCGCATCTGCGGAGTGGACAGCGGGGTCAGCGCGGGCGGGCGCCGGCGCGCTTGCGCAACGGGGCGAACTCCGCCCAGGGGCGCGTGTTGGCGACGTCCTCGGCGGTGAGCCAGGCGCGGCGGGCGGTCGCGATGCCCCACACCGTGATGCCGAGGGTGCTCGTGCCGTGCGCGTCGGAGTCGACCACGATGCGCACGCCGGCGTCGTGGGCGGCGCGGGCGTGGAGGTCGTTCAGGTCGCGGCGGTCCGGCGCCGAGTTGATCTCGAGCATCGTGCCGGTCCGCACGGCCGCGGCGATCACCTGCTCCATGTCGACGTCGTAGGGCGGCCGCGACTCGATCTTCCGGCCGGTCGGGTGGCCGATGCAGTCGATCCACGGGTGCTCGCACGCCGTCACCAGGCGCGACGTCGGGTCGGTGCCGAAGGCGGTGTGCATCGAGCCCATGACCCAGTCGAGCTCGGCCAGCAGGTCGTCGGCGTAATCCGGCATCCCGTCCGTCCCGATGTTCGTCTCGGTGCCGATCAGCACCTCGATCCCCTCCGTCGCCGCGTTCACCTCCCGCACCCGCTCGATCTGCTCGCGCAGCGCGTCGGGGGTGACGTGGTTGCCGAAGCCGTGGGTCGCGGAGTGGTCGGTGATGACGATGTACTCCAGCCCGCGGTCGCGTGCCGCCTCGGCCATCTGGGCGATCGAGTTGCGCCCGTCCGACGCGGTGGTGTGCATGTGCAGGTCGCCGAGGAGGTCGGCCTGCTCGACCAGCCGCGGGACCGTCCCCTCGGTGAGGCGCAGCTCGCCGCGGTCCTCGCGCAGCTCGGGTGGGATCCACGGCAGGCCGAGCAGCGCGTAGACCTCGTCCTCGGTCGCGCAGCGGTGCGTCTCGCCCGTGGCGTCGTCGAGGATCCCGTACTCGCTGACGTGCAGCCCCTTGCGCACCGCGGCCTCCCGCAGCGCGACGTTGTGGAGCTTCGAGCCCGTGAAGTGCTGCAGCAGGTTGCCGAACTGATCGGGCTCGACGACCCGGAAGTCCACGGGCATCCCGGTGTGGGTCCGGGCCCGCGCGGCGTTCTGGCCGGGGACCCCGCTCGTCGATTCGATGACGTCCAACGCCCCGAAGGCGGCGACCAGCGCGGCCGGGTCCGACGCCGTGGCGATGATGTCGAGGTCCTTGCAGGAGTCGGCCCAGCGCCGGGCGCTGCCGGCGAGCTCGACGCGGTCGGACGCCGGGTGCGCGCGCAGCGCCTCGACGATGCCCTCCGCGACCGGGAGCGCCTTGCTCATCACGACGCGCGGGGCCGGCGCGTCACCCAAGCCGGCGTCCAGCGCGGCGAGCACGGTCGCCTCGAACTTCGCGCCGAAGCCCTTCACGTCGCGCAGGCGCTCCTCCTCGGCTGCCGTCCGGAGCGCGGCGAGCGAGTCCAGGCCGAGCTCGTCGAAGAGCCTGCGCGCCTTCTTCGGCCCGAGCCCGGGGAGGCGTGTCATGTCGACCAGGCCCGGGGGGAACCTGGCCCGGAGCTTCTCCACCGCGGGGATCGTGCCCGTCTCGAGGAGCGCGACGACCTTCTCCTCGAGCGTCTTGCCGATGCCGGGCAGCGTTGTCACCGTGCCCGCGCGGGCGAGGCTCGCGACGGACCGCGGCGCCTCGCGCACGGTCTTCGCCGCGGTGCGATAGGCGAGCACCCGGTGGATCGACGCGCCGTCGAGCTCGTAGAGGTCGGCGAGCTCGTCGAAGAGGGCCGCGATGGCGGCGTTGGGCGGGTCCGGGCGAACGGTGGCGTCGGTCATGGCGGCGGTGCGCTTAGGGTACGGCCGCTCGTGTCCGGACCGCCCTGGCTCATCCTCCCCACCTACGACGAAGCCGAGAACGTCGAGGCGATCGTGCGCGCCGCGGACGCCGTCCTCGCCGCGGCGGCGCCCGAGGGGCACCGCATCCTCGTGGTCGACGACGGCTCGCCGGACGGCACGGGGCAGATCGCCGACCGGCTCGCGCTGGAACTGCCGGCCGTGCGCGTGCTGCACCGCACCGAGCGCGCCGGGCTCGGGCCTGCCTACCTCGCCGGCTTCAACCGGGCGCTGGAGGAGGGGGCGGGCTTCGTCCTGGAGATGGACGCCGACTTCTCGCACGACCCCGCCGACCTCGCCCGTCTCCTGGACGCCACGCGCGGCCCGGCGGACCTCGCGCTGGGCTCGCGCTACGTGCCGGGCGGCAGCGTCAGCGACTGGGGCTGGCAGCGCCGCTGGATCAGCCGCGGGGGCTCGTGGTACGCCCGGACGGTGCTCGGCCTCGGGGTGCAGGACCTCACCGGGGGCTTCAAGTGCTTCCGCGCGGAGGTGCTGCGCGCCATCGACCTGCCGACCGTGCGCTCGGCGGGCTACGCCTTCCAGGTCGAGCTGACCTACCGCGCGATCCGGCAGGGCTTCCGGATCCGCGAGGTGCCGATCACCTTCCGCGACCGCCAGCTCGGAACGTCGAAGATGGGCTGGCACATCGCCGCGGAGGCCGTCGTGCTCGTCCCGGGGCTGCGCCGCCGCGGCGGCTGAACCGGTTCTGGGCGCGCCAGGCTCCTCAAGCGCGCGCGGCGCCGCGCCGATGGAAGAGGGTGCCCGCTGCCGCCGACTTCGCGCTCGTCCAAGGTCTCGGCCACACCCGCGCGACGCTCGCCCGGTGGAACGCAGAACCGTGGCCGGTCCTCCGGGGCTGGCTTGCCGGTGCCCTGGGGATAACCGCCGCCCTGCTCCTGGCGGTCCTCGTCATCGGGACGCTCACGGCCCCCGACCCGCCGCTTCTGGACTTCCGTGGTCAGGGGATCGCGCCGACCCTCGGCGCCGTCGGGGAGATCGTGCGCCGCAACCTCCTTGTCCTCGCGCTGCACGGCTTCGCCTGCGTCGCGGGCTTCATCGCCGGCTCCTCGCTGCCCGAGCAGGCCGAGTACCGCACGGGCCTCTCGCGCAAGTTCCACGACCGCGCCGGCCCGCTCGCGATCGCCTTCGTCGTCTGCGCGACCGGCTTCTCGCTGATCACACAGGCCATGGTGCTCGGCGCCGGAGCCTCGACGATCGCCGCCCAGGGGGACATGCCCGTCGGCCTGCTGCTCCTCGGGCTGCTCCCCCACGCGATCCCGGAGCTCGTCGCACTCTTCCTGCCGCTGGCGGCGTGGATCGTGGCGAGCCGCCGCGGCGACTGGCACGAGCTGCTCGCGGCGACCGTGGTGACCGTCGCGCTCGCGCTCCCCGTCCTCGTGGTCGCCGCGTTCGTCGAGGTCTACGTGTCCCCGCACCTGATCGACGCGCTCCGCCCGTAGGGCTTCCCGCCCATAGCGCTTCACTTTGTATAGTGTGTCGGGCAATCCCTTCCCGAAGGAGCACCGCATGGGCATCGCCGTCACCGACGTCACAGACGCCAACTTCCAGGCCGAGGTCATCGAGTCCGACAAGCCGGTCCTCGTCGACTTCTGGGCGCCCTGGTGCGGCCCGTGCCGCGTGGTCGGCCCGGTGCTCGAGGAGATCGCTGCCGAGCGCGACGACGTGCGCATCGTGAAGCTCAACGTCGACGACAACCAGCAGACCGCCTCGCAGTTCGGCGTCATGTCGATTCCGACCATGATCGTCTTCAAGGCCGGTCAGCCCGCCAAGCAGATCGTGGGCGCGTACCCGAAGAAGAAGCTCGTCTCCGAGATCGAGCCGGTGCTCTGATGGCCGACGTCAAGGACGTCACGGACGCGAGCTTCCAGGCCGAGGTCGTCGAGAGCACCGAGCCTGTCCTGGTCGACTTCTGGGCGCCCTGGTGCGGACCGTGCCGCGCCGTCTCCCCGATCCTCGAGGAGATCTCCGACGAGCGCGGGCTGCGCGTCGTGAAGGTCAACGTGGACGGGAACCAGCAGGTCGCCGCCCAGTTCCAGGTGCTCTCGCTGCCGACGATGATCCTCTTCAAGGCCGGGATCCCCGCGACGAAGATCATCGGGGCGTATCCCAAGAAGAAGCTCGTCGCGCAGCTCGAGCCCGCGCTGGCCTGAGTCCTCGTTGTCTGCGTGGCTGCGGCCGGCGCCCGGCACCACCCGGAGCTCGCCGGCCGCTGCGCTCGCCGACGAAGACGCTTCCAGGCGGCGCCAGGCGCCTGCCTTGCCTCGAGGCACGCCGGCTCGGCGCTCGGGTCAGGCTGCTCAGCCTCGCAGCGAACCGCTTGACCCTGGGACGCGCGGCGCCGCCTCGGCCGCGACGCCCTCCGCCGGGCGGATGCGCTGCGACTCTCGGGCGTGGCCGCCCTCGAACGTGATGCCGTCCGCCAGCAGGAGCTCGCGGACGTGGTCGGGGTTTCCCAGCGCCGTCGGCGCGATCGCTCCGTTCGCCTTGAGCACCCGGTGGGCGCCCGGGCAGCCCAGACGCGTCAGGCGCTGGTTGAGCCCCAACGCTTGGCGCGGGCTGCCGCCCGCCGCGGCGCACACGTCGGCGTAGCTCATCCACGCCCCTTCGGGGATGCCGCCCACCACGGCCACCAGCGTCTCGTCGTCCATCGTCCTGCCTCCTGGATGTCGGGTTGTCCCGGCCCCAGGGCGCTCAGCGCAGCGGTGCCACGGCGCTGCGCGCCCGTGTCACGCCCGCGTGACGGAGACGTGCAGATCCATGCCCTCGATGCGCGTGCTCGGCGCACCGTCGGCGTCCCAGGCCGTGCTCACCGCGAGCACCTCGCCGCTGACGTAGCCCTCGTGCTCCCGCGCCGCGGCCACGAGGTCGGCGGCGCCGCCGAGCTCGAGGACGATGCGGTCGGAGACGTCCAGCCCGGCGTCCTTGCGGGCGCCCTGCACGGCGCGCACGATCTCGCGGGCGAGCATCTCGCGGCGCAGCGCCGGGGTGATCGCGAGGTCGAGCGCCACAGCGTGCGCGCCCTCGCGCTCCACCTGGTAGCCGTCGAGCGGCTCCATCTGCAGGGTGACGTCGGCGGCGGTGAGCTCGTGCTCGTGGCCGTCGACGTTCAGCCCGACGGTCCCGCCCTCCCGCAGGACGACCGCGACATGCTGCGCGTCCAGGGCCTCGATCGCGGCGGCGGCCTGCGGCATCGCCTTGCCGAAGCGCGGGCCGAGCGAGCGGTAGTTCGCCTTGATCGCGTAGGAGCCGAGCTCCTCGGCGCCCGCGACGAACCGCAGGCCCTTCACGTTCAGCTCCTCGCGGATGACGTCGGCGTGCGCCTCGATCGCCTCGCGCTCGCGCCCCGCCGCCACGACGACGACCTCCTCGAGCGGCTGTCGCAGCTTGATCTTCGACGCCCCGCGGGCGCTCAGGCCCATGCGCACGGTGTCGCGGGCGACGCCCATCGCCTCCTCGAGCGCCTCGTCCCGCGGGCCGGCCTCGGGCCAGTCGGAGAGGTGCACGGACGCCCCGCCGCCCTCGAGCCCCTCCCAGACCTCGTCGGCCACGAACGGCGTGAACGGGGCGAGCAGCTGCGAGACCGTCAGCAGGCAGGTGCGCAGCGTCTCGAAGGCGACCGGATCACCGGCCCAGAAACGCCGGCGCGAGCGGCGGACGTACCAGTTGCTCAGGTCGTCGACGAACGCCGCGATCGCGCGGCCCGCGAACGTCGCGTCGTAGTCGTCGAGGCGCTCGGTCGCCTCGGTGACCGTCCCGCTCAGCCGTGACAGCACCCAGCGGTCGAGCTCGGTCTGCCCGCTGGGTCGGGTCGGGTCGTCCTCGATCGAGGGCTCGTAGGTCTGCAGGAACGCGTAGGTGTTCCAGAGCTGCTTGAGGAACAGCCGCACCCCTTCGCCGACCGCCTCCTCGGAGAAGCGGTAGCCGTCCCAGGGCTGCTTGGAGGTGAAGAAGTACCAGCGGAAGGCGTCGGCGC
>JBBQZE010000175.1:0-6409 GCA_038207985.1 Solirubrobacterales bacterium | reverse complement strand
GGGGGCCGGGCGCCCCCCCGGCCCCCCCCCCGGACCGCGCGATGCGGCGGATGTTCGTCACCCGCGGCTGCCCCGGGACGTACATCGTCGTGAAGGTCCCGATCAGCGAGTCGATGCGGCGGGCGGCGGCCGCGGAGACGTCCGGCACGACTTGGCGCACGGGCAGCGCCGTCTCGTGACTCCCCGCCCGGATGGCGGCCTCGATCGCGCGCACCGCCTCCGGCCGGCGCACGAGCCGGCCCGGCCGCCCGTCGGACACCTGCACCGAGGCGGCACGGGGGCGCCAGGACGTGTCGCCCTTCGCGCTCAGGCCGCCCCCGACGGGGGCTGAGATCCTGGCGTCGCGCGCCGGACGGTCCCGCCGGGTGGCGACGCGGTCGACGAGCTCGCGCAGCCGCGCGTCGCCCGCGCCCAGACGGACGCGGCGACCGCCGCCGAGCGACTCGAGCGCGAGAACGCCGGCGAGCTCGGTCGGGGTGAGGCTCACCGGCGCGCCCGCGCCCGTCAGCCGCAGGGGCGTCTCGAGGTAGCGGCGGGCACGGCGGGCGACGTCGTCGACCGCTGCGCTCCCCGCGACCGGGGTCACCCGCACCGACACGGCAGCGGACACCGACCGGCGGGTCAGCAGCGCCTCGCGCAGGGCGACGGTCAGGCGGGCGCGGTCGACGCGGCGCCCGGTACGGGAGGGGACGGCCTTGACGTCGACGACAGGCTGGGTGGTGATCCGCAGCGCCCCGGGTGAGGGGACCCGGTCGACCGTCCCGGCCAGCCGACGGACGGTCCGGGCGAGCGCGGCGTCGTCGACGAGGCTGCGCAACGCGACATCGCGGGGCCGCACGACGCCGCCGATCGTGGCCACGGCGCCGGCGAGCAGCCCGTCGCGGCCGGCGGCCAGCGCGTCGCGCACGGTGCCGTCGAGGTCGACGCGGTAGCCCGCGTCGCGCGGCCGCACCGCGAAGCGACGGCCGGCGAGCTCGACCGCGACGGGTGCATCGGCCGTGGCGATGGGAGCGAGCCGCCTGCGGATCTCCGCTTCCGCCGCCCCGCCGAGGCTGACACCTGAGACGCGGGTCCCCGGGAGGGCCTGGCCGTCGTAGGCGACGCGAAGCGCGAACGCAAGCGCGGCGGCGACCGCCACCAAGGTGACGAGGGCACCGACCACGACGAGCAGCGGCTGTCGACGTGGGCGGGAGGCAGCCGGCATCCAGGACCCCAAGGTACTTCCGGCACGCCGCACACCGCGCAACTTGCCTTGCCTCCGCGCTACCGCGGGGCGTTCTGACCCGTGTTGGCGTTGCTGACGGTGCGAAAGGCGGGTCAGAACCCCGCGCGGCGGGGCGGCCGGCCCGGAGCGCTGGGCTCCGGGCCGGGGGTGCTCCGTCGGCCTACAGGTAGTCCTTCAGGTACTCCGCGGCGACGTCCTCGGGCTTCTCCTTGTCGAGGTCGACGCGGGAGTTGAGCTCGGACATCACTGGTGTGGTGAGGCCCTTCTGGACCGTCTCGATGATCTTCTGGCCGGCGGCGCCGAGCGTTGCGGCACCCTTCGGCCCGAGGACGAACGTGACGTTGTACGGCGGGAACAGGTGCATGTCGTCCTCGAGGACGACTTCCTTGTTGGCCGCGATCGCCCCGTCGGTGGTGAACGGGATCGTCAGGTCGGCCTTCTTCTTCAGGATGACCTCGTGGCGCTGGGCCACGTCGATCTTGATCTCCCGCTTGAACGTCAAGCCGTAGACCTTTTTGAAGCCGAGCGCGCAGTCCGTGCGCTTGAAGCACTCGGCCGAGGCCGCGATCGTCAGGTTCTGCGACTTGCCCTTGAGGTCGGAGATCGTCTTCGGGTTGCCGAGCTCGGCCGCCTTCTCCTTGGTCATGCCGAGGGCGTTGGAGTCGGTGAACGGCGTCTGGGGCAGCGCGATGAAGCCGAACTTCGACTTGTAGAGCTTCTTGGCCTCCTGGTAGGCCTGCGTCTCGTCCTTCGGGACGTCCTTGGGGTCCACGCCGAGAAGCGCCGTCAGCGCGGTGCCGGTGTACTCGGGGTAGCCGTCGATCTGGCCCTCCTGGATCGCCTTGTTGGCGACGTCCTCGAGCCCGAGGTTGAGGTCGTAGTTCACCGTGAAGCCCGCAGCCTTCAGAGCCTGGCCGTAGATGTCGCCGATGATGATCGACTCGGTGAAGTTCTTCGAGCCGATCTTGATCGTCTTGCCCTTGTTCGCCGGGTCGGCGGTGATCTTGCCGGTGTCTGCGGCCGGGGTGGAGGTCGAGGCGGCCGGGGCGGCAGAGCTCGAGCTGCTCGACGAGCTGTCGGAGCCGCAGGCGGACACGCCGAACGCGGCCGCGGCGGTGATGGCAGCGAGGGCGGCCTGGACAAGGCGCCCGCTCTGGTGGGTTCTCATGGTGCTTGGACCTTCCTGGTTGGTGTCAAGATCATGCCGCGGCGCTTGTGCCGGGTGTCCCCGGCCAGCTTGAGCCCGCGGGGGGTCACGGCGCGCTGCAAGCCGGCGAAGACGACTTCGGCGACGATCGCCAGCAGCGCCACCGCGATCGCGGCGCCGATCTGCCCGGGCGGGCCGTAGACGCCGCGCGCGATGATGGGGGTACCGAGCGAGTCGACGCCCACCAGCGGGGCGATCGTCGCCGTGGCCACCACGGAGACCGCGGCGGTGCGCAGGCCACCGAAGAGCAGCGGGAGCGCCAGCGGCAGCTCGAGCCGGGTCAGCACCGCGGGCGGGCTGAAGCCCATCCCACGGGCCGCGTCGACGATCTCGGGATCGACCTGCCGCACCCCGATGTAGGTGTTGGTGAACAGCGGGGGGATCGCCAGCAGCGCCAGCGTGATGATGACGTTGCTCTTCGAGGGCCCGATGTAGGCGAACAGGAAGGCGGCGACGCCGAGGGCCGGGACCGCCCGCCCGATGTTCGCCGTCGCGCTGGCGATGAACTCGCCGCGCCCCAGGTGTCCCAGGACGAGCCCCGCCGGGATCGCGACGAGCGCGGCGAAGAGGAGCGCGAGCCCCGAGATCTCGAGGTGCTGCCAGAGCAGCGGGAGGACCTCCTTGGGGCCCCCGACGCGCGAGCCGTCGTACTGGCCCGGGTTCTCCTGGACGAGGAACTTGATGCCGTTGCCGAACTGCTCCAGCGCGCCCGCTGCCAGCACCGTGACGGTCATGTCGCCTGCGCCCGTCGCCACGGCGAGGCCACCCGGAGGGCACCCAGCAGCAGCAGGTCGAACGCCGCGGCCAACGCGACGCAGAGCACGCCGCTGGCCACCACGTTCCCGCGGAACACGATCCCGTCGCCGCCGTCGAAGAGCGGCTCCCCGAGCCCGCCCGCGCCGGCGAGGAAGGCCAGCGTCGCGAGGCCGACGGTCGTGGTCGCGGCGATCCGCAGCCCGGCGATGATCTCCGGCAGGGCGAGGGGCAGCTCGACCCGCAGGAGCTGCTGGTTGGCACTCAGGCCCTGGCCGCGCGCGGCGTCCTTGATCTCCGCGGGGACGTTGTCCAGGCCGAGTAGGACGTTGCGGAAGAGGATCAACAGCGTGTAGGCGGTCAGCGTGATCGTCGCTGTGGTGACGCCGCGCCCGGTGATGGGCTGCAGGAGGAAGAAGACCGCGAGGCTCGGCAGCGTGTAGAGGATCCCGGTCGTCGCGGTGACCGGGCCGATCAGCCAGCGCCGGCGGTAGGCCAGGACCGCGAGGACGAAGGCGATGGGGAAGCCGAAGGCCAGCGCGAGGACCGTCAGCTCCACGTGCCGCAAGAAGGGGGACACGTAGCGGTCGGCGTGGTCGAGGATGAAGTTCGGGCAGAGCCCGTTGTTCTGCGGGCACTGGTCGACCGAGCGGTTGCGGGCGGTGATCGCCCCCTCGAGGAGCACCGGGCCGAAGCTCACGCCTCCGCCTCCGCGGCGACCCGCTCGGACGGCGAGGGGACGGTCTCGGGCGCGGCGTTCAGCGCGTGCGAGAGCGCCTCGATCGAGAGCACCCCGGCGACGCAGCCGCTCTTGTCCACGACCGGCCCGTAGCGCGAATCCTTGGCCAGCAGGTCGGAGAGCGCGTCGCGGAGGATGTCGTCGAGCTCGACGATCGGGTCGGCCTGCGAGCGCAGCTCGCCGGTGACGCGCTCTCCCTGGGTCGCGCGTTGGGACAGCCAGCCGATGGGGCGCCCGGCGTCGTCGACCAGGAGCGGATACTTGACGTCGGCCTCGGCGAGCTTGGCCGCGAGGCCGGCGACGGGCTCCCCGACGCGGACGGTCGCGGCCTTCCAGAGGTCGATGTCGCGGACGCGCTGCAGCGCCAGGCGCTTGAGCGCTCGGTCGGCGCCGACGAAGTCCTCGACGAAACGGTCCGCCGGGAATTGCAGCAGCTCGGCGGGGGAGGCGTACTGCGCGAGCTCGCCGCCCTCCTTGAGGATCGCGATCTTGTCGCCCATCTTGATCGCCTCGTCGATGTCGTGGGTGACGAAGACGATGGTCTTGCGCAGCTCGCCCTGCAGACGCAGGAACTCGTTCTGCAGGCGCTCGCGGTTGATGGGGTCGATCGCGCCGAAGGGCTCGTCCATGAGCAGCAGCGGCGGGTCGGCCGCCAGGGCGCGCGCGACGCCGACCCGCTGGCGCTGGCCCCCGGACAGCTGCGCCGGGTAGCGCTTGGCCAGTGAGCGGTCGAGGCCGATCAGGTCGAGCAGCTCGTCGACGCGGGCGCGCATGCGCTCCTTGTCCCAGCCGAGCAGCTTGGGGACCGTCGAGATGTTCTGCGCGATCGTCTGGTGCGGGAACAGCCCGATCTGCTGGATCGCGTAGCCGATCTCGCGCCGCAGCTCCGCGGGCTTGCGGTCGGAGACGGGTGTCCCATCGAGCAGGATCTCCCCGCCCGTGAGGTCGATCATCCGGTTGACCAGCCGCATCGCGGTGGTCTTCCCGCACCCCGAGGGGCCCACCAGGACGCAGATCTCACCGGCGGCGACCTCGAAGGACAGGTCCCGGATGGCGGGCTGGGGCGCCCCCGGGTACTGCTTCGAGACGTGCCGGAACTCCAGAGTGGCAGCCCGCATGGGGCAAACCCTATACAGGAAGGCTTCAGGAACCCTCCCGGAGCGACGCAGTTGGCGCGGGGGGCAGGCGGTCAGCCAGCGAGGCCCGCCGCGCGCCGGGCCGATCCGTGGGCGGCGTCCTCGAGGCGGTCGTCGAGCGGGGCCAGCGGGGCCTCGAGCCCGAGCGCAGCCGCGGTCAGCCAGTCGGCGAACCACGCGTTCTTCGGCAGCAGCGGCCCGTGCAGGTATGTCCCGATCACGTTGCCGCGGCGCACGCCCTCCCAGCCGGAGCTCCCGGTGTTCCCGTGCCCGCGCAGGACCCGTCCAAGCGGCTGCTCGGCGGCACCGAGGTGCGTGCGACCACCGTGGTTCTCGAAGCCGGCGAGGACCCGTGGGCCCTCCAGGCCGGGCAGCTCGACCTCGATCGCGACGTTCCCGACGAGCCGGGTACCGGTCCCGCCGGCCGCGCGCACCGTGTGGAGGTCGACGAGGCCGATGCCCGGGACCCGCTCGGCGCCGAGCTCGTAGTGGTCGCCGAGCAGCTGATAGCCGCCACAGACCGCCAGCACGGCCGCGCCGCCCGCGACGGCCTCGTGCAGCGCGTCGCGCTTGTGGTCGAACAGGTCCTGGGCGACGAGCTGCTGGTCGCGGTCCTGGCCGCCGCCCATGTAGAAGAGGTCGTGGGCGCCAGGGTCGACCGCGTTGCCGTGGCCCACGCTCGTCAGCTCGAATCCCATGCCGCGCCAGGCGCAGCGCCGCTCGAGCAGCAGGAGGTTGCCCCGGTCGGCGTAGATCGACATGAGCTCGGGGTAGAGCGCGCACACCCGCAGCGTGAGGGAGGACGAGCGCGGGCTAGGCACGGGCGAGCACCACCACCGAGCCGACGAACTCGTCCGTGGCGGGAACATGGCGGGCCGCCTCCGGCCTCAGCCCGGCCGCGACCGCCTCGAGCTCGAGGGCGCGGGCGTCAAGCTCGTCGAGCGTGATGCGATTCTCGCTGACCGTCCTGGTGCCGCGCGCGTCGACGACCTCCCGCAGGCGCTCGATCTCCATGCCACCCGACACCCGCCGCACCGCGACGGGGCGGGAGGACCAGAGCTCGCCGTCCCATTCGCGCATGTCGGGGAGCGGCGGGCGGAGATCGTCCTCGTCGTAGCCCTCCAGCGCGTCGGCGAGCGCCGCGGCGACCAGGCCACCCGGGCGCAAGTGGGCGCGGGCGCTCGCCAGGAAGCGAAGGCGGCCCTCGACGCCGCCGAGGAGCTGGACGGTCTGCATGGGGACCAGGACAAGCGCGAAACGCCCCGGGAGGGCCAGCTCCCGGGCGTCCTGGGTGACCGTGGCGACGTCCAGGCGCTCGGCCGCGGCACGCCGCCGCAGCTCGGCCAGCA
>JBBQZE010000174.1:0-6444 GCA_038207985.1 Solirubrobacterales bacterium | reverse complement strand
CAAGGAGGAGATGCGGATCGACACGCTCGGCCTCGAGAGCAAGAAGTTCTACTGGCACCACTACAACTTCCCGCCGTTCTCGGTGGGTGAGGCCGGCTTCATGCGCGGCCCCAAGCGGCGCGACATCGGCCACGGCGCGCTCGCCGAGCGGGCGCTGACCCCGGTCGTGCCGTCGATCGAGGACTTTCCGTACACGATCCGCGTGGTCTCGGACATCCTCGAGTCCAACGGGTCGTCGTCCATGGCGTCGGTCTGCGGCTCGTCGCTTTCGCTGATGCAGGCCGGCGTGCCGATCAAGGCGCCCGTCTCCGGTATCGCGATGGGGCTCATCAAGGAGGGCGAGGACTACACCGTCCTCACCGACATCGCCGGCGTCGAGGACCACCTCGGCGACATGGACTTCAAGGTCGCGGGCACCGAGGACGGCATCACCGCGATCCAGATGGACATCAAGATCACGGGGGTCACCTTCGACATCCTGCGTGACGCGCTCACCCAGGCCCGCGAGGCCCGCCTCGACATCCTGGGCCAGATGAAGGCCGTGATCGACGGGCCGAGCGAGCAGCTCTCCCCGCACGCGCCGCGCATCTCGAAGGTCAAGATCGACACGGACAAGATCGGCCTGCTCATCGGCAAGGGTGGCGAGACCATCCGCGGCCTGTCCGAGGAGTTCGAGTCCCAGATCGACGTCAACGACGACGGCCAGGTGCTCATCTACTCCGCGAACGGCGACATGGCCGACAAGCTCGTGGAGCGCATCACGGGCATGACCAAGGAGGTCGCCGTCGGCGACGCCTTCCCGACCGCGAAGGTCGTCAAGACGACGACGTTCGGCGCCTTCGTCGAGCTCACCAAGGGCACCGACGGGCTGCTGCACATCTCCAACGTTTCGCCCGGCCAGCGCGTCGACACCGTCGAGGACGTCATGAACAAGGGCGACGAGATCTCGGTCACCGTGGTCGAGGTCGACCGCGAGCGCGGCCGGATCGGTCTGCGCCTGGCCGCGGACCCGGACGTCGCCGGCAAGTCCGCGGAGGAGCTGGCCGCGGTGTCGGGCGGCGGCGGTGGGGGCGGCGGCGACCGCGGCCCGCGTCGCGACCGGCCGTCCAACGGCGGCGGGCGCGGCGGCGACCGCGGCTCCGGCCGCCCGCGTCACCGCTCGGGCTCCGACTCCTAGGCGATGGTGCGCCCCGGAGGGTCCTCAGGCCCCATGGCCACGACCCGCAGGGCCTAGCACCCGCATGGGTCAGCAGCAGCACGAGCTGACCACCCTGGACTCCGGCGTCCGGGTCGTGACCGAGGCCATGCCCTCGGTGCGATCCGCGGCGCTCGGGTTCTGGATCGGGACGGGCAGCTCGGCCGAGTCCGAGAGCGAAGCCGGGCTCTCGCACCTGGTCGAGCACATGCTCTTCCGGGGCACGGACCGCTACGAGTCGCTCGAGATCGACCAGCTCTTCGACGGCTGGGGGGCCGAGCTGAACGCGGGGACGGGCAAGGAGACCACCTCCGTGCACGCCCGCGTGCTCGACCGCCACGTGGGCGAGGCGTTCGACGTGATGGCCGACATGGTCTTCCGGCCGCGCTTCGACGCAGACGACCTCGACGCGGAGCGCGAGATCGTCCTCGAGGAGATCGCGATGTACGACGACGACCCGCAGGACAAGGTCTTCGACGTCCTGGGCGAGGCCGTCTTCGGCGCCCATCCCCTCGGCCGGGCGATCATCGGGCGCTCCGAGGTCGTCGCCGGGACCCCGGCCACCGGCCTGGCCGCGTTCCACGCGGGCCGCTACGTCCCCGGCAACGTCGTCATCGCGGCGGCCGGCTCGATCGAGCACGCCGACGTCGTCGCGCTCACGCGAGCCGCCGAGGCGCGCTGGATCGCGGCGGCGCCGGCGGACGTCGCGACCCCGGCGCTCGAGCCCCTCGAGCGCCGCGTGCGCTTCATCGAGAAGGAGACCGAGCAGTACCACGTCGCGCTCGGCGGGCCCGGCATCGTGCGCGACGACCCCCGGCGCTTCGCGCTGCGGGTGCTCGACAACATCCTGGGCGGCACCTCCTCCTCGCGGCTCTTCCAGGAGGTCCGCGAAAAGCGCGGGCTCGCCTATTCCGTCTTCTCCTTCACCTCGACCTACGCGACCAGCGGGCAGGTCGGGCTCTACGTGGGGACGCGCCCCGACAACGTCACCAGGGCCATGGCGGTCGTGGGGGAGGAGCTCGAGCGCTTCCGCCAGGACGGCGCCACCGCCGACGAGCTCGACCGCTCCCGCGAGAACGTCAAGGGTCGCATTCTCCTCGGGCTCGAGTCGACGACGGCGCGCATGAACCGCCTCGGCTCGTCCGTGCTCGCCGACATGCCGCTGCTGTCCGTCGACGAGCTCGAGGAGCGCATCGACGCGGTCTGCCTCGAGGACGTGCAGGCGCTCGCCCGGGAGCTGTTCGCGCCGGAGCGCCTGAGCGCCGCGGGCGTCGGCGCCGACGAGGCCGCGTTCCGCTCGGCGCTCGACGCCATCGCGGCCTGAGCCGTCGGTAGGTTCCCGGGCGTGATCCGCGTGGGAGTCGCCGGCGCCGCCGGCCGGATGGGTGCGACGACCTGCGACGCGGTCGAGGCGGCGGAGGGCCTGCAGCTGACCGCGCGCATCGATCCGGCGCTCGGCACCGACCTGGCCGACGTGCTCGGCGAACTCGACGTCGTCGTGGACTTCACCCGGCCGGACACGGCTCTCGCGAACGCGCTGGCCTGCCGGGCCGCCGGGGTGCACTGCGTCGTGGGCACCTCGGGCTGGGACGTCGCCGCGCTCGACGGCGCGCCGGGCGACGGTCGGGTGCTCTTCTGCCCGAACTTCGCCATCGGCGCGGTGCTGATGATGCGCTTCGCCGCCGAGGCGTCCGAGCACATGGCGGCCGCCGAGATCGTCGAGTTGCACCACGACGGCAAGCTCGACAAGCCGAGCGGGACCGCGGCCCGTACCGCCGCGCTGATGCGGGGCGACGTGCCGATCCACTCAGTGCGGCTCCCCGGTCTCGTGGCCCACCAGGAGGTCATCCTCGGCGGGCTGGGGGAGACGCTCACCATCCGCCATGACTCCCTCTCCCGCGAGTCGTTCATGCCGGGGGTCCTGTTGGCGATCCGCGCGGTCGGAGGGCTGCCGTCGCCCGTCACCGTCGGCCTCGAGCACGTCCTGTGATCCGGCCGGCCACTCTTGACGACGCGCCGGCACTGGGGGCGCTCTCCTACGCGGCGACCCACGCGGGCTACGCCGAGTTCGCCGACGACCTCGGCGGGCTGCCGACGGTCGCCGAGCAGGTCGCCGACTGGCGCCGGCACCTGGCCGGTGAGGGTGCGGGGTGGACGTGGCTGGCCGAAGACGACGACGCTGTGGTCGGGCTCGTCACGGGCTCGCCGGACCACCTCGACGAGGTGATGGTCCTGCCGGACCGCTTCCGGCGTGGCATCGGCACCGCGCTGCTCGCCCACGCCGAGCAGGCGGCGCGAGAGCACGGCAGCCGCAGCCTGACGCTGTGGACGTACCCGGGCAACGCACGCGCGCGGAGCCTCTACGAGGCGCGGGGCTGGGTGCCCGACGGGGACGCCCCCGAGCCCGCACGCCTCGGGCCCCAGGTGCAGTACCGCAAGGCCCTCGGACCGTGATCCACGAGGCCCATGACCCCGTGATGCGAGAGCCCCCCGAGCCGTGATCCGCGAGGCGACGCCGGCCGACGCCCCGGCGCTCGCCGGGCTGCAGCGCCGCGCCTGGTGGCGGGCGTACGCGGAGTGGGTCGACCCCGAGTGCTTCGGTTCGCTCGAGGAGCGCGTCGCCCGCTGGGGCGGGCACCTCGCGCCGGCCGCACTGCGCACCACGTTGGTCTTCGACGTGGATGGCGTCCCTGCCGGCTTGGCGTCGGTCGGCCCCGCACGGGGGGCCGACGCCGCACCGGGGGTGGGGGAGCTCATGGCGCTGTACGTCGACCCGCCCGCCCAGGGCGCCGGGGTCGGGGGAGCCCTGCTCGCCGCCGGGCAGGCGCGCCTGGTCGCGGACGGGCACGCAGAGGCGGTGCTCTGGGTCTTCGTCGGCAACGAGCAGGCCCGCGATCTCTACGAGCGCCGCGGCTGGCGGCAGGACGCGGACAGCGAGCGCGAGGACGCCTGGGGGCCGGAAGTCCGCTATCGGCTGGCGCTGTGAGCATCCTGGTCGCGGTCACCGACCACGCAGCCGAGCGCTACCGCCAGCGCGTCGGCTCGGGCTCCGGAGCCCTCGACGTCAAGCAGGAGGTGGTGCGCCGCGTCGTCGCTGCGTGGGACGCCGGCCGGGTCGGCGACGTAGCGCCGTCGGGCGCGACCGGTGCCCGCGGCACCGTCTACCTCCGCGGGCCGCGCCTCGGGCCGGACCAGGGCGTGATCTACGTCTGCCGCCGCGAGGGCGCCGAGCTCGTCGTCGTGACCCTGTGGGAGGACGAGGCCGCCCCGGGCGGCGCCCGCGTCCCGCGCCGCTTCACCGACGCCCTGAAGGACTCCGACGACGCGGTGGCCGACCGCTCCCCGCGCGAGCGCGACCGCCGCCGCGACCTGGCCGACTGAGCCTCTATTGGTGTCGAAAGCGGCGATCGTGATCAGGCGACGAGCTGCGCCAGGCGGGTGTGGCGCAGGTGGGCGTCGCGGCGCGACAGCGCCACGCCGAGGGCCGCGGGATCGCCGATGAGCACTGCCGCCGTGGTGGCGCGGGTCAGCGCCGTGTAGACGAGGTTGCGGGTCAGCATCACGTGGTGCGAGCGCGTGAGGGGCATCACGACGACCGGCACCTGCGAGCCCTGGGCCTTGTGCACGGAGATCGCGTGGGCCAGGCGCAGGGTGGCGGTCGCCCGGACGGGCAGGCGCAGGCGGCGGCCGTCGTCGGCGGCGAACACCACGGTCGCCCGGTCGGCGTCGTGCGCGGCGACCATCCCGAGCTCGCCGTTCATCAGCTCCTGCTCGTGGTCGTTCTTGGTCTGAATGACCCGGTCGCCAACGCGCAGCGACGTGCCGGCGATCGCCTCGCCGTCCGGGTTGAGGCGCGCGCGCAGCGCGTCGTTGAAGGCGTCGATGCCGAGCGGGCCCTTGTGCATCGGCGCGAGCACCTGCACCTCGTGGGGGCGCACGCCGTAGTGCGCGGGCAGCCGCTCGGCCGCCAGGTCGCACACCTCGGCGAAGATCCGCCCGGCCTCATCGCGCGCGATGACGAAGAAGTCGTGCACGTCGCCGTCCTCGGGCCCCGTCGCCGGGTGCTCGCCCGCGTTGATCGCGTGCGCGGCGCGGACGATCATCGAGCGGGCGGCCTGGCGGAAGACCTCGGTGAGCCGGACCGTCGGGACGGTCCCGGCCTCGATGAGGTCCTCGAGGACCCGTCCGGGCCCGACGGGCGCGAGCTGGTCCGGGTCGCCGACGAGCAGCACGTGAGTCAGGGGGCCGACCGCCGCCAGCAGCGCGCAGGCGAGCTCGACGCCGAGCATCGACGCCTCGTCGACAACGAGCACGTCGGCGACCTCGATGGGCCGGTCCTCGTCGCGCGTGAAGCCCTCCCCGGGCGCCCACTCCAGCAGGCGGTGGATCGTGGTCGCCTCGGCCCCCGTGGCCTCCGCCAAGCGGCGCGCGGCCTTGCCCGTGGGCGCGGCCAGGCGGACGGAGCGCTTGCCCGCCTTCAGGACGTCGACCAGGGTGCGCATCGAGCTCGACTTCCCGGTGCCCGGCCCGCCCGTGAGGATCGACAGGCGGCTGTCGAGCACATGCTGGACGACGGACCACTGCTCGTCGGTCGGGACCCAGCCCGCCGTGGGCCGCTCAGGCTCGGCGAGCCGCAGCTGTGGCGCGTCCTCGGTCAGGGCCCGCGCGAGGCGGGCGAGCTTGCGCTCCGTGGCGGCCATGCGCGCCTCGGCGACCCCGTCGCCCTCGACCACGAGGCGCCCGCCGAGCACGAGGGCGTCGATGCGGTGGGCGGCGTCGACGCCGAGCAGCCGCCGTGCGCCCTCGAGGAGCTGCTGGCGCGGCAGGAAGCAGTGGCCGTCGGACTGCGCGAGCTCGAGCACGTGGACGAGGCCTGCGTCCAGGCGCCCGTCCGCGTCGGGCGGCACTCCGAGGGCGCGGGCCAGCGCGTCCGCTGTCACCCAGCCGATCCCCTCGACCGCCGTCAGGCCGTAGGGGTCCGCGCGCAGCTCGTCGATCGCCCCCGCGCCCACGTGGCGCACGACCCGGCCGGCGGCCGCCGCCTCGAGGCCGTGCTCCTCGAGGAACAACCGCATCGCGCGCTGCTCGGCCTGGTCCTCCCAGGAGCGCACGGCGGCGCCGACCTTCTGGCGGCCGATGCCGGGCACCTGGCCGAGCAGACCGCGCGGATCCTCGTCGATGGCCCGCAGGACCTCACTGCCGTGGGTCTTCACGAGCCACGCCGCGCCGCGCTTGCCGACGTGCTTGAT
>JBBQZE010000173.1:0-6445 GCA_038207985.1 Solirubrobacterales bacterium | reverse complement strand
ACCGCCGAAGGCCAGCAGGGCGAAGTCGCGCGGGTCGAGGCCGCGCTCGACGGTCATGACGCGTAGGGCGCGGACGACCTCCGCGTCCGCGACCCGCAGGATCCCGCGGGCCGTCTCCTCGAGGCCGAGCTCCAGCTCGTCGGCGAGCGCGCCGACCGCGGCCCGGGCGGCCGCATCGTCGAGGACCACGCCGCCGGCCAGGTCGCCCCGCAGGTGGCCGAGGACGACATGGGCGTCGGTGACCGTCGGCTCCGTCCCGCCGTGCCCGTAGGCCGCGGGCCCCGGCCGCGCGCCGGCACTACGCGGCCCGACGCGCAGGGCGCCGCCCGCGTCGCGCCAGCCGATCGACCCGCCGCCTGCGCCGACGGTGTGGACGTCGACCATCCCGAGCGCGAGCGGCCGCCCGCCGACCTCGCGCCCGGTCGTCTCTCGCACCCGCCCGCCCTGCACGACGCAGACGTCGCACGAGGTGCCGCCCATGTCGAAGCAGAGCAGATCGGCCTCGCCCGTCGCGTGGGCCACGAGCGCGGCGGCCGCGGCGCCGCCGGCCGGCCCGGAGAGCACGGTGAACGCCGCGTGGGCCGCCGCGGTCTCGACGTCGGTCAGGCCGCCGGAGCTCTGCATGACCCGCGGCACCGGCAGCCCGCCGTCGGTCGCG
This sequence comes from Solirubrobacterales bacterium, assembly GCA_038207985.1. GTDB lineage: Bacteria > Actinomycetota > Thermoleophilia > Solirubrobacterales > Solirubrobacteraceae > Paraconexibacter. The sequence goes on along the minus strand of JBBQZE010000173.1, from coordinate 5,787 downwards.
GCCGCGGCCAGACGGCGCAGGTAGGCGGCCAGCAGCGGGGACAGGGCCGCGTCGACCTCGGTCGTGGCGGCCCGCTCGAACTCGCGAAACGTCCCGACGACCTCGTGGGAGAGGGAGACGTGGAGCCCGGGCAGTCGCTCGCGCAGCGCCGCCGCGAGCCGGCGCTCGTGCTCGCCGAAGCGGTCGGCGTGGAGCAGGCAGACCGCCACCGCGTCGACCCCGAGCGCGGCGACCGCGTCGGCGACGACCGCGGCCGCGTCCGTGGTCAGCTCGCGGAGCACCTCCCCGCGGGCGCCCATCCGCTCCGGCACGCCGACGCGGCGATCGGGCGGCACGAGCGGCGCCGGGTGCGTCGCCTCGAGGCGGTAGAGGTCCTTGCGGGCTTGGCGCCCGAGCTCGACGAGGTCGGTGAAGCCCTCGGTCGCCAGGAACGCCGTCGGCGCACCGGTCCCCTCGAGCAGCGCGTTGGTCGCGACGGTCATGCCGTGCGCGAAGGCGGTGACGTCGCCGGGCTCGGCCCCCGCCGCCGCGAGCACCGCGGCCACCGCGGCCAGGACGCCGGCGGACTCGTCGCCGGGGGTCGTCGGCGCCTTGGCGGTGATCGTGCGGCCGCCGTCGACCAGGACGGCGTCCGTGAAGGTCCCTCCGACGTCGACCCCGAGCAGCACGGGGCGGGAACCTACGCTGCCAGCGCCTCCGCGACCTGGGACTCCTCGGTCTCCGCGAGGTGCTGGTGCGACGGGCAGTAGCCGTTGACCGGCAGCGGCTCGCGCTGGCAGGCGGTCCCGCGGCGCGTGGTCGCCCGGCACTGCAGCGGGTTCCCGTTCGCGTCGCGCCCGTGCCGCGGCTGGCGGCTCAGCCACTCCTCGGCGGCGGCGACGTAGGTCTCCACGACGTGCCAGACCCGCGCCTGCGCGGACATCGGGAAGTGCGAGCGGATGTCGCTGAAGAGCGTCCGCGCGGGCCTCGCGAAATAGTGGCGGTCGGTGGCGAGGCGCTCGAGGTTGGCCTCGCACGCCTTCAGCACCGCCTCGTGCCCTCTCGTGGGGCAGCCGACCGGGGACTGGATGTCCCGCGCGAGCTCGCGGTAGATGGCCCTGCTGAACTGGAACATGCTCTGAAGCGCCTCGCCCTCTCTCCTCCGTGATGACCGTCACGCTGTGAACCCAGAGGCGAGTGTGGGGTTGCGGTGTGAAGCGCTCGATTCACCGCATGTTGGGGTGGGGTTAAGCGGTGGCGGTCAGCGCCAGCGCTCGGGGACCGGCGGCTCGTCCCCGCGGACGACGAAGTGGATGCCGTCGAGGGCCGGATCGAGCTCGGGGAAGTCGGTCCGGAGATGGGCCCCGCGGCTCTCCTGCCGCGCCAGCGCCCCGGCCGCGACCATGCGCGCCAGCGGGTGCGGATCGCCCCGTAGCTCCTCGAGCCCGGCACGCGTCCGCTCGATCCCCGCGAGGCGCCAGAGCGCCTCCCGGGTGGCCTGCGAGGGCACGGCGATGGGACGCGCCCCGGGCGGTGCACCGGCGTCGCCCGGTCGCCCGGCGGGCTCTTCGAGGCCGGCCAGGGCGGCGCGGCGGCCCATCACGAAGCACTCGCTCAGTGAGTTCGATGCGAGCCGGTTGGCTCCGTGCAGGCCGGTGCATGCGGACTCGCCGACGACGTACAGGCCGGGCACGGTCGTCGCGCCGTCGAGGTCGGAGACGACTCCGCCCATGACGTAGTGGCAGGCCGGGGCGACCGGGAGCAGCTGGGTCACCGGGTCCAGGCCCGCGTCGCGCAGCGTCGACACCACGTTCGGGAACAGCGCGGGGTCGATGTGGCGCATGTCCAGGTCGACGTGGGTGGTGCCCTGGTCGCGCATGGTGCGGAAGATCGTGCGGGCCACCTCGTCGCGGGGAGCGAGCTCCTCGACGAAACGCTCGCCGTGGGTGTCGAGCAGGAGCGCGCCCTCGCCGCGGATGGCTTCCGTGACCAGGAAGCCCTCGCGACCAGGGACGCCGATGATCGCCGTGGGGTGGAACTGGACGAACTCGAGGTCGGCCAGCGCGGCTCCGGCGTCGTGGGCGAGGACGAGGCCGATCCCGAGCGAGCCGGGCGGGTTGGTCGTGCGGGCCCACAGCGCGGCCGCACCGCCCGTCGCCAGCACCGTCGCCGGGGCGCGCACGGTGCGGCCGTCCTCGCAGACCAGTCCGAGCGCGCGCCCGTCGCCCGAGGTCCACAGGCCCGCGGCGCGCGTGCCCTCGATGACGGTGATGCGGGGCTCACCGGCCACCACCGCCGAGAGCTGGCGGACCACGCGCCTGCCCGTCGCGCTGCCGCCGGCGTGGGCGACGCGGCGACGGCCGTGACCGCCCTCGAGGCCGAGCGCGAGCTCACCGTCGGCGTCGAGGTCGAAGACCACGCCGAGCGCCTGTAGGTCGTGTACGGCGCGCGGCGCCTCGCGCACCAGCGCGGTGGCGGCGGAGCGACGGACGGCGCCGCGGCCGGCGAGCTCGGTGTCGCGGCGGTGGTCGTCGGGTGAGTCGTCGGGGGCGAGCGCGGCGGCGAGGCCGCCCTGGGCCCAGTAGGAGGACGTCTGGGCCAGCGGGGTGGCCGACACGAGGACGACCCGCGCGCCCTCGCGCGCGGCGGTGAGCGCCGCGTAGAGCCCGGCGCCGCCGGCCCCCACGACGCACACGTCGGCGGCGAGCGCACCGGCGCCTCGCGGAGCCTGCCGGGGGGGCGGGAGGGGAAGGGAGGCCATCGGCCGGGGTACGGTACCGGCGTGTCGCACGGCCCTCTGTTCACGCACATTGCATCGTCCTTGGCGCACCGGCCGGGGCCCGGGCACCCCGAGCGCCCCGAGCGCATCGCGGCCGTCGCGGCGCTGCTCGAGGGCCGCCGCGACTTCGGCTTCGCCCGCATCGAATCCCCGCAGGCCACCGACGAGCAGCTCACCGCCGTGCATACCGCTCGCCACGTCCGCGACCTCGAGGCCCTCTGCGAGGCCGGGGGCGGCGTGGTCGATGCCGACACCGTCCTATCGGCCCGCTCCTGCGTGGCCGCCCGCCACGGGGCGGGAGGCGCCGCGGCGCTCGTCGACGCCCTGCTGGCCCCGGGCGGACCACGGGCCGGGGCGAGCCTGCACCGCCCGCCGGGGCACCACGCGGAAGGCGATCGCGCGATGGGCTTCTGCCTGTACGACTCGATCGCAGTCGGGGCGCGGTGGGCGACCGACCACCATGGGCTCGAGCGGGTCCTCGTCCTCGACTGGGACGTGCACCACGGCAACGGGACCCAGGCGATCTTCCACGAGGACCCTCGGGTGCTCTTCGTCTCGATCCACGAGTCACCGCTGTACCCCGGCACGGGTCCGGCCTCCGACGTGGGATCGGGCCCGGGGAAGGGCTCCACCGTCAACGTGCCGGTGCCCGGCGGCTCGGGGGACGCGGTGTTCACGTCGATCGTGGAGCACCTCGTCGTGCCGCTCGGGCGGGCGTGGCGGCCGCAGCTCGTGCTCGTCTCGGCCGGCTTCGACGCGCACCGCGACGACCCGCTCGCTGACTGCGACGTCACCGACGCGGGCTACGGCGCGATGGCCTCGGCACTGCGCCGGTTGGCGGACGAGCTCGGCGTCGGCGTCGGGGTCGTGCTCGAGGGCGGCTACGACCTCGGCGCGCTCACCGGCGGGCTGCAGGCGACGCTCGAGGCGATCGCTGCGCCGGCTCCGCCGGTCGCGGGCCTCGCGGTGCATCCCCTGGCTGCGGCCGCCCGGGAGCGCGCGGCGGCGTGGTTCCCCACGCTCGCCGCTGCCTGAGGGCGGCGCCCGTCACGCTGGTCGTGCTGCGTGGTCCGCGGCGTTCTTCAGCCGGTGAGCGCGGCGCCCGTCGCGCCCGTGGGACCCGTGGGAGCCGGCGTCGCGCCCGCGGCGGGCAGGACGACCGTCGGCCCCGTCGGGCCGGTCGCGCCCCGCGGCGGGGCCGGGACGTTCGTGAGCGCGACGAAGGCGAGCGCCAGCGCCACGACCGCCGCGGTGACCACGAGCGCGAGCGCCGCGACGGGCAGCTTCCAGTTCGGCCCCGGGGCAAGGCGCGTCCGCGCGGCCGCGCCGCACGCCAAGCACCAGTCCTGGTCCGAGGCCACGGCCGCGCCGCAGCGTGGGCACGGCATCGCGCCCGGCGGGAGGGCCGCCGGGTCCGTCACGGGGCGGGCGCGGGACCGGTCGTGGCGCCCTCGCCCTCCGCGCCGGCGGGGACGATGGGTGCGGAGGTGGTGGGCTGTGCCTCCGGGGCGGGTGCGGCCGGAGCCGTGGACCAGGCAGCCGGCGCGGCGCTCGCGGCCGGTGCCGGGACGGCGGTGGGGCCCACGGGCTCCGCGGCGAGTGCGCCGTCCCCGCCCCCCGGCACCCAGCGCCCCGCCAGGTGCAGCCCGCACGACGGGCAGAAGCGGGCGTCGGAGCCGTGCAGGGCGGCGCAGCGCGGGCACGCCGCGATGCCCGGCTCGCGCAGCTCGACGTGGTCGCGGCGGTCGTCCATGGCCCGCTCGAGCGCGCGCAGCTCCGTGTCGACCGCGGCGAGGGCCTCGAGCTTGCCCGCCACCAGGGACCGGCCGTCGCGGCCGAAGCGGTGCAGGTCGAACGTCAGCCCGCCGAGGTCGCGGAAGGCGAGCTCGCGGACCCGGCGCAGGTAGCGCAGCCGCCGCCGCAGGCGCCCGCGGGTGCGGAAGCTCGGAACGGGGTCGCCCGCGTCCGCGGCGGGCGCGAGCTCCGTGCCGGCGGGGACGGCATGGTCCGGCGGGGGGAGGACGACCGCATCGTCGTCCGCCTCCGGCGTCGCAGGCGTGTCGGCGACCACGGCGCCGTCGGCCGCCGGTGGGATCGAGTGCGTGCCGGCGACCACGGCGCCCTCGCCCGGAGGGAGGATCGCGGCCGGGGGGAGCGCCACGCCGTCGCCCGTTCGCGGGATCGCGGCCGAGGCGACCGCGGGCTGGACCACGGTCGGCTGGTCGCTCGCCTCGGGGGACGCCGGGAGGTCGTGCGCGGGGGCTTGGGGCTCGGCGCCGTCGGCCGAGGGGGCGGCGCGGCGCCGCCTGGGGGACAGACGGCCGAACATGGTCTCGGGGGGCGCTCCTGGCGCCGCAGCCACCATAGCGACGGCCCCGGCGCCGGGCCGGTGCGCCGCCGCGGGCCGCGCCGCTCTCGTTCAGAGCGCCCGCCACGCCTCCGCGACCCGGGCGGCCATGCGGTCCGCGGACCACCGCTCCGCGCTCGCCCGCCCCGCCACCCGCGGGTCATCGGCGGCGAGGTGCACGGCGGCCGCGGCGCGCCAGCGTTCGCGGTCCCAGGGGGCGCAGAGCGTCCCGGCGATGCCCGCGGTCGCGGCCGGGTGGATGCCGACGGGGGTGGTCAGGACCGGCACGTCGCAGGCCAGCGCCTCGAGCACGGCCAGCCCGAAGCCCTCCGCCTCCGTGGGCAGGATCACGGCGTTGGCGGCGTTGACCCACAGCGGAACGTCGGCGGGCGCGACGCCCCCGAGCGACAGGAGCCGGGCACCACCGGCGGCCTCCATCGCCCGGTCGTGGCGTTTCTGCGGGCGCGCGGGATCGGCGGGGAACAGCAGGCACGGCTCGTCGGGGTCGAGGCCGAGCGCGCGGCGCGCGGCGCGGCGGTCGGTGGGGGCGAAGCGCCGGACGTCGACGCCGCAGGGCAGGACGGCCACCTCGCGCCGGGTCCCCGCCCCCGGCACGAGCGCCGCCAGCTCGTCGCTCACCGCCGCGACGAGGTCCATGCGGCCGAGCGCCGCCCGCGTGATC
>JBBQZE010000172.1:0-6518 GCA_038207985.1 Solirubrobacterales bacterium | reverse complement strand
GTCGATGTAGATCCGCTCGATCGTGGCGCTGCGCCCGTCGAGCAGATGGTCCTGCGCGTTGCGGCGGACACCATCCCCGCCCGGCCGCAGACGCACGTGGTCGCCGAGGCGGTAGGTCGTCCCCGAGACGTGCACCTGCTGCTCGCCGCGCAGCTCCTCGCCGAAGGTCGGCAGGCCCATCAGGCTCTCGCGGGGCGGCGCGTCCGGGACGACGTCCTTGATGGTGATGCGCCCGCGGAGCTTGGCGAACTGCTCCGGGGTCGTCGCGGCCGCGCGGCGCACCATCTCCCGGATCGCCGGGTCCTGCCGCGCGATGTCGTCGACCTCGCCGTCGGAGAGCGCGAGCACGTGCAGCAGCAGCGCCTCCTCGATCTCGGTGCCGTCGAACAGGTCCCCGCGCGACTCGGGCGCGAGCTGCGGGTGGTCGGGCAGCACGATCGCCGCGCCGAGCACCACGTCGTCCTCGTGGGAGGCGAGCACCGGGAAGGTGTTGACGTTCGCGCAGGTCATCGTCGCCGTCACCGCCTGCTCGGGCGGCGCGGTGGGGGAGAGCAGGCGCGCGGCGACGGGGCCGTCGGGGTGGGCGACCCGCGCGATGACGTGCGTGGACAGCAGCGACGAGCGCAGCGCGCCCGGGCGGTCGAGACCCGTCTCGACCGGGGTGAGGTTCGACACCGTCGCCGTCACGCGCACCAGCCCCGCGTGGAAGGCCTGGGCGCCCATCCGCACCTGCCCGCGCACCGCCTCGAAGGCGAAGTCCACCTCGACCGGCTCGGCTTCGAGCGCCGCGAGCGGGGTCGCCGGCAGCTCGACGCGTCGCTTGACCGCCTCGTGCCGCGGCCCGCTCGGCTCGAGGAAGAGGACCGAGATCGCGAGGGTCGCCAGGCCCGGGTCGGACACCTCGGCGATGACCTGCAGGCGGAGGTGGTCGTAGGTCGTCGGGCTCTCGACGGCGTAGGCCGGCGGGTAGACGATCCCGAACGGCGTGGGGGTCGCGTTCTTCGCCGCGCCGGGCGTGTAGGGGTAGAGCGCGTAGCCCTCCATCAGCAGCGTCTCCGCGAGCTCCTCCACGTCGGTCATGCGCGGTGCTCCTCCTCGACCGCGAGCAGCGCGCCGATCGTGTCGTCGAAGCTGTGGTCGCCACGCGCCGCCTTCAGCGCCGCCAGGTGGTCCAGCGTGCCGGGCGCGACGCGCACCCAGCCTCCGCCCGGGTACTGCTCGTCCATCGCCGTGCGCCACGCCGCGACCGGCATGCGCCACTCGGCGTAGCAGCTCCAGGGGACCGGCATGACCTGCAGACGGTCGTGCTCGCCCGCGTAGAGCACCATGCCGCTGAAGTGGAAGGTGAGCGGGACGTGCCCGTCGCGCAGCCCGTAGAAGTACTTCGCTGCGGCGACCTCGAGGTCGTAGGTGCACGGCACCTCCACCGGGAACGACGTGGCGCCGGTGAAGCCCGGCACCAGCGCCTCGATGCGCGCCCACTGGAACGGGTGGGTCGTCGCCGCCCAACGCTCGGCGGGGCCGAAGAGCTCGACCATCCGCGCCTTCGTCGCGTCGTCGTAGGTGCGCTTGGCGGGCTGGATCTGCACCTGGGTCGAGAGCGCGATCGCGTGGATCGCCCGGCCGGCGGGGTCCTCGACGTGGAGCTGGAAGCGCAGCGTCGGGGTCGCGGCGTGGCGCACGGACTCGACGTCGAGCACCGTGAAGCGGGGCTCATCCGGGCGCGGGGCGACGGCCTCATCCGCCGGGATGACGTGCAGGCTCACCCGATCGCCGCCCGCTCGCGCATGGCGTCGAAGAAGCCGAGGACCGAGGTCTCGACGGCGCTCCCGCCCGAGATCCCCTCCCAGCTCTCCTTGATCGCGCCGACCAGCCGGTAGCACTGGTCGATCGGTGCGAGCACGTGCTGCCCGCCTGGGCCCGCGCCGGCTTTCGCAAGCCGGTTGACCACCAGCGCCTCGGCGTCCGGCTCGAGGCGCTCGAGAACGGGGTTGCGCGCCACGAGGCGGTCCCACGCGTCGAGCGGCAGCTCGCACTCCGTCGCCCCCGCCGGGCTGGGGTAGAGCGCGATCATGCCCCCGCTCACGCTCGAGCGCATGAGGAACGCGAGCCCCGTCGGCATGTCGAAGGCGGCCCAGACGTCGTCGGGCATGACGAAGTCCTCGAGCCACAGCGTGCGGCTCCCGCACGGCCGGAACTCCGGGTCGCCGGAGCGCATCGACCAGCACGTCTCGCAGACGCAGAGGATGCGCCGCTCGTCGAGGTGCAGGAGGTGACGGTGGTCGTCGGAGAGGCCCGAGACGCACAGCTCGCAGCCCGTCGTCTTCACGTCGGTCGTCGCCTCGACGCTGACCTTCACCCCCTCGGCGCCGCGCAGGAGCGGCACGGGCTCGAGCTGCAGCGTGGCGTCGGTCTTGCAGCGCCCGGCACGCGGCAGGTCGTAAGCGCGCCCGCAGGCCGCGCAGGTGAGCGTTCCGCCGAGCAGCAGGCCATCCGACAGCGGCGAGGGGCACCCTGCGCAGAAGTCCTTGTAGGCCAGCAGCGTGCCCGCCACGTTCGCGACGAGCAGCCCCTGCGAGGCCCGGACGACGTGCCCGCGCGCGATCTCCGCCGCGCCTTCGAGCGGCACCCACGTCTTCTCCTTCGCCTCGGCCGAGCCCGGCAGGACGGTCCGCGCCGGCGCGACCCCGTCGACGTGGATGCCGCGCAGGTCGGGAGCGTGCGAGCGCAGCGCCTCCTCGATGGCGCTCTCCAGCGTGGCCGCGGAGGCGCCGCACCCGTCGCAGCTGCCCAGCAGCCGCAGGTGGGCGATGTCGTCCTCGATCCCGAGCAGCTCGACGTCGCCCTCGTGGGAGTCGAGGTAGGGCCGCACCTCGTCGAGCGCCTCGAGCACCCGTGCCTCCAGCGGGACGGGGTGGAGGTCGTGCATGAGCAGCAGGCTCGCCACGACGCCGTCCGCGGCGAGCTCCGAGCGGACCCGCTCGAGCGTCGGGTCGTTGCCGTCCAGCGCCGCCATGACCCGCGCCAGGCCGTCACCGTGCATCTCGGTGACGGCGCCGACGAGGTCCTCGGCCACCGCGCGCGCCTCGGGGTCCTCGAGCTCCTCGAGGCGCGCGGTGAGCCCGAGCACCCTGGCGACGAGCGCCTCTTCAGGGGACGTCGCCAGGTCGGTCACGCCATCCCCGTCGGCGTGTGCACGACCTTGCGGACCCGCCCCTTGCCGTACATGTGCACGCCGCAGGGCAGGCACGGGTCGAACGAGTGGACAGCGCGCATGATGTCCACGCCCTTGAAGTCGTCCGGTCCGTTCTCTTCGAAGATCGGCGTGTTCTGCACCGCGTCCTCGTAGGGGCCGGGCGTCCCGTACGTGTCGCGCGGGTTCGCGTTCCACGGCGTCGGCGGGTAGGGCTGGTAGTTGGCGATCTTGCCCTCCTTGATGACCATGTGGTGGGAGAGCACGCCGCGCGCCGCCTCGTGGAAGCCGACGCTCACCGCCTCGTCGGGCACCGTGAAGTGGTTCCACGACTTCGTCCGGCCGGCTCGCACCTCGACGAACGCCTTCTCGAGGTTGTGGAGCCCGACGAGCGCCGAGTAGGCCTGGTGGTAGGAGCGCGCCCGCTGGCGCTCGATGGCGTTGCTCCAGGGCGGGATCTTCCACTCGAGCTCCATCTCCGGCATGAAGCCCGTCTTGGGCAGCACCATCTGCAGCGAGTGGCCGGTGGCCTTGAGGTAGCCGATGTCCAGCAGCCCGGCCTTCGCGGTGACCCACTGGCGCGCGAACGGGCCGCCGCCGGTGTCGCTGGCGACGTAACGGTCGTTCTTGGCGTCGTACATCCGCGGGGAGGCCACCCAGGAGTACTTGTCGGCGAAGTCCCGCGCCTGGGGCTTGGGGATCGTCTGCTTGTTCCACGGGTGCCGCACGTCGACGGGGTTGCCGAGCGGGTCGTGGGTGACGAACGGCGTGGTGGTGCCGGCCCAGTCCTCGAAGTAGCTCGAGCCGAGCAGGATCCGGATGGCGAGGTTGATCTCGACGAGGTCGGTGGTGATCAGCTCGCCCTTGAACACCAGGCCCGGAGTGACGAACCGCCGGCGGCCCCAGTCGGTCATGTTCTTGTAGGAGTAGTCGACGTGGTCGGGGTCGTCGAACGCCCCCCAGCAGATCAGGTCGGTCTCGCGGAAGCCGACCATCTCGTAGCCCGGCAGCGCCTCGTAGAAGAAGTCGTAGAGGTCGTCGTGCATGGGCACCGACCGCTTGCAGTAGTCGATGTACTTCATGAGGCGCACGTAGTAGTCCGTGAGCGTCTGGTGGGTGATGTCCGCGCTGCAGCCGCCGGGGAGGATCGTCGACGGGTGCGTGTGCCGCCCGCCGAACAGGCAGTACATCTCGCGCGTGTAGCGGGCGACCTGGAGGGTCTCCAGGTAGAAGTCGCCGGTGAACGCGTTCAGTGCGCGCATGATGTCGGCGATCGTCTTGTAGCCGTGGATCGCGGAGTGCGGCGCCGAGGTCGTCTCGGCCTTCGCGAGCACGGCCGGGTTGGTCTCCTTGACCATCTGCTCGGAGTAGTCGACGTTGGCCATGCAGTCGTTGTAGATCGCGTGGTCGAACATGAAGTCCGCCGACTCCGCCAGGTTGAAGGCGTAGTCGCCGAGCTTCGGCGGCTTGACGCCGTAGGCCATGGTCTGGTTCAGGCAGGAGCAGGTGCAGTGGTTGTCGCCGCAGATGCCGCAGATGCGGCTGGTGATGAAGTGCGCGTCACGGGGATCGATCCCCTTCATGAAGATGTCGAAGCCCCGGAAGAGCATCGACGTCGAGTAGCACTTGTTCACCTTCTGATTCGTGAAGTCGATCTCCGTGTGGATGCCGAGCGACCCGACGATGCGGGTGATCGGATCCCAGGACATCTCCTTGACGACGACCTTCTGCTGCTCGGCCGCTCCGGACGGGGTTTCGATTGCCATGTCAGATCACCAGGTCTTCGTGTAGCCGGTGGTGAGCTCTGAGCGGTTGTGACGCCACACGGGCTCCTTGTCGTACTTGTTCTTGACGACCGAACGCCGCCCCCAGCGCAGCAGGGGGCCGTAGGTGAACCTCGCGAGGTTGGAACTCAGCCCGCCGATCGGGTCCGCTTCCATGAACGGCATGTACTTGTCGGGGAAGCCGGGCATCGTGCAGGCCATGCAGATGCCACCGACGTTGGGGCACCCGCCGATGCCGCTCTGCCAGCCGCGCAGCGGGACGTTGCACTTGACGACAGGGCCCTTGCAACCGAGCTTGACCAGGCAGCGGTGGTCCGAGCCGTACTCGGTGGCGAAGTTGCCCATCTCGTAGAAGGCGGCCCGGTTGCAGCTCTCGTGCGCGGTGCGCCCGAAGAGGTGCGTCGGGCGGCCCACGTCGTCGAGCTCGGGGACCGGGCCCATGCCCGCGAGCGCGAACACGAGCATCATCAGCATCTCGGTCATGTTGTCCGGCTGCGCGGGGCAGCCCGGGATGTTCACGATCGGGATGCCGGCCTTGGACTTCCAGTTGGCGCCGAGGTAGTCGCGGACGCCCATCGCGCCGGTGGGGTTGTTCTTCATCGCCGGGATGCCGCCGTAGGTGGCGCACGTCCCGACGGCGACGATCGCCGCGGCCTTGGGCGCCAAGCGGTCGATCCACTCGTTGACCGTGATCGGCTGCTTGGTCGCCTTGTCCCAGCCGAAGCCGGTCCAGTGCCCCTCGCCGTTGATCTTCTCGTTGCCCAGCGAGCCCTCGATGACGAGGACGAACGGGTCGAGCAGGCCCTTCTCCGCGTCGTACCAGGCCTTGGTGTAGTCGTCGCCGTACTCGTAGGCGAGGACCTGGTTGTGGACCACCGTCTTCGGCATCCCGGGGATCGCCCCGGTGATGATGTCCTCGAAGCTGGGGTTCGTCGCCGAGGTCATGGCGACGGTGTCCCCCTCGCACGAGAGCCCGACGGTGATCCACAGCACGTGTGCCGTGATCGCCTCGGTGGCCGCTTGGTTGGGTGCGAACTCGATCGCCATCGTCATGCCCTCCGTCGATTCAGCAGATGCGCGGCAGGGGGTCGCCCACGAGCTGGTCCATGACCCGCCTGCCGCCGAACGCCGTCTCCACCAGCACCATGCCGGTGGGGTCGGTCCTGACTTCTCCGATCTCGGCGGCCCTGTGGCCGCCCGGTGCCCCTCGCAGCGCCGCCAGCGCGGCGGCGGCGCCCTCGGGCGCGACCGCGACGACGAACACGCCCTCGTTGGCGATCTGCAGGGGGTCGAGCCCCAGGATCTCCGCGGCGCCCGCGACCGCCGGGTCCAGCGGGACCGCCGCCTCGTGCACGAGCATCGCGACGCGCGAGGCCTGCGCGAGCTCGTTGAGCACCGACGCGACCCCGCCGCGGGTCGCGTCGCGCAGGCAGCGCAGGTGCGCCCCGGCGGCGTCGAGCAGCGCGTCGACGGCCGGCCACAGGCAGCGCGTGTCCGAGCGGATCTCCGCCTCGAGCTCGAACTCGCCACGGGCGAGCATG
>JBBQZE010000171.1:0-6644 GCA_038207985.1 Solirubrobacterales bacterium | reverse complement strand
CGACAGCTTCATCACGCCGGAAGGACGAAATACGCGCCAGATGGCGCCTACGGAGCCACATGCTGCGGTCCGCACACGCGAAAAGAAAGCGTGGGCGTGACTTGATCACCTTGGGGGTCGGTCGGGAGGCAGATACCGTCGCGGCGTACCCCCTCACGGCGACCGAGCGCTAGCCGCGCTTGCCGCTCGGCAAGCGGTCGGCGAGCCGGCCCAGGGGCTCGATGGTGTCGTGCAAGTTCAGCACGTCGCCGTCCAGCCGCACTGTCGACGGCCCGAGCGGCTCGATCGACGCCTTCAGCGCGGAGACGGTCCCATCAAGCTTGACGATGGAGCCGTCGAGTGGCTCGAGCGCGTGCTTGAGCTCGCCGACGTTGGCGTCCAGGCCGGCCGCCGAGGTCAGCAGCTGTCGAGGACCCGGGTCATCTCGCGCATAGCCTCGGGCAGCTCGGCGAGGTGCTGCAAGACCTCCACGAGCGTTGGCGTCGCCGCCTCGATCGTCGCCATCCGCTGGTCCCCCGGGCGGTCGGCGATGGGGCTCGACTCCGCGATGAAGGAGGTCCTCTCTGACGGGTCCTCGCCCGAACAGGCCTCCGCTGACGGCGCCGCGGTAACCCTCGCGCTGCCTGATCGATGGACAGAACCTCTGCCGATCGACACGGCAGGCCAACGAGCGCTCGATGACGGCCGTTAGGACAACCGTTGGTCGTCGCCGCCTCGTCGTTCACGCGACCGGCGTTCGAGGGCGCCGAAGGCGACACTAGGGTCCGGTCATGCGCGCGCGGGCCATCGTGGGGACGTTCGTCGTCGTCGCCGCGTGCGGCGCGGGCGGGTGCGGATCGCGAGCCGCAGCTCCCGCCCCGCGACCCGCAGTCGCGCAGATCGCTGCGGGACCCGCCCCCGCACCGAGGCACCGGGGACTCGCGCCGCTCGCGCCCGTCGCCCGCCGGCCCGGGCCGCCGGTCGCCACCCCGGTCCCCGTGCTGATGTACCACGTAATCGCGACCGCGCCGCCCGGTGTCGCGTATCCCGAGCTCTGGGTCACCGCGGAGCTGTTCAGGGCGCAGCTTCGCGCGTTGAGGTCGCGCGGCTACCAGGCGATCACGCTGCAGCGCGCGTGGGACGCGTGGCACGGCCGCGACAGACTCCCCGCCCGCCCGGTGGTGCTCTCCTTCGACGACGGCTACCTGTCGCAGTACACCCACGCGGCGAAGGAGCTCCGCGCCCTGGGCTGGCCGGGGGTCCTCAACCTCAAGGTCGGCAACATCGGCCCCGGCGGGCTCACCGCCTACGAGGTCCGGTCGATGATCGGCGCCGGCTGGGAGCTCGACGCCCACAGCCTGACTCATCCCGACCTCACCACCCTCGACGCGGCGCGGCTACGCACCGAAGTGGCCGGCTCGCGCCGGGCGCTCCAGCGCCGCTTCGGCGTGCCCGTCAGGTTCTTCTGCTACCCCTCGGGTCGTTTCAACGCCGCTGCGGAGGGCGCGGTGCGTCGCGCCGGCTTCACAGGCGCGACGACGACCCAGCGCGGCCTTGCCGCTCCCGGGATCGACCCGGACGCCGAACCGCGCGTGCGCGTGAACGCCGGCGAGTCGCCCGCGGCCCTGCTGCGCTCGATCGCCACCGCGACCGTTTCACCGAGCGCGCCCAGCGGCGAGTAAAGGCGACGGCGGCGTTCCAGTCCGCAAGTGGCACCCGGCGAACGTGTCGCCGCCGGGCGCCGATTCCGGATCGACCTCTACGACGGCGGCATCACACCGCTCATCGGCGGCGCGCTCCACGCACCAGCGGAAAATCAACGGGACGCCATGCCACTGACTCTCCTGGGCCCGCGCCCCGGCCGCCCGCCGGGGCGGCTGGGTCGACTGGCTGCGACGCGACAGCGCGTCCTACGACGATGCGGTGGGCCGCGTCTTCGCCATCAGCCTTCTGATCGGCGAGCCCAGAAGGCGCGCGAGTAGTCGCGGGCCCGGGACGACCCGCAGACCCAACTGCTCGAAGAGCGAAACCGCGTCCATCTGGAACCAGTGCTCGGCCACCTTGCCATCGGCCATCCGGTTGATCTCCAGGCCGGAGAAGCGCACCTGCCGACCGGTCGGCGGCAGGCCGCGGAACGGGCCGGTGTGCGTTCCTGTGAACAGGATGCGCTGCGCGACCATCTGCTCGTCGGCCGACGAGCCCTGCACCTCGAGGTGTAGGTCGGGAAAGCCCTCGAGAAAGAGCCCGAGGAACTCCAACCAGCCGTCGCCGTTGATCGTGTCGGGCTCGATGCTGTCGGGCGGGTGCGCGATGTAGCTGGCCGTCCGGGACGCGGCCTCACCGGCGTCGTCGCGATCGTTGAACGCATCGATCCAGCGGCTCGCGATCAGCCGGTTATGCTCGGCCGACGTGACCGGGTGGTCACTCAGGGTCTGGCTACTCATGGACGGTCCTCTCATGGTGCTCTGTGGTGGCTCAGGCCGGGATGCCGGGAGGGCCGAGGATCTCTAGGCCGTGCTCTTCGGCGGCGCGCAGCACGAGCTCCATGTCCGGCGGCGCCGTCGGCGCGGGCGGGATCACGGGCGCCGCGGCGGGCTCCGCAAGCGCCCGGATGAACCCCTCGAAGCCCGCCGGCTCCGTCACGAGCAGGAAGCGGGCCTGCTCGGAGCTCACGATGAACGTGTGCGGCACCTCCCGCGGGCCGAACACGAACGCGCCGGCGCCGGCCACGACCGTCCGGCCCGCCACCCAGATCGTCAGCTCGCCCTCCAGGACGTAGAACCACTCGTCCTCGTTGTGGTGGACGTGCAGCGGAGAGCCGCTGCCGCGCGGCGCGAGCTGCTCGGTGACCAGGACGCGGTCGCCGGTCTGCGACCCATCGGCCTTGATGGTGGTCAGCCCGCCGAAGAACCAGAAGTGCGCTCCGTCGCCGGCTTGGTGAGCGATGGGTGCGACGGCGCCTTGCGAAACGCTCATCGGTGATGTCTCCTTCGTCGTTTGGTCCATGTGTGGAGCCTGATGGGGGGAGCGCCTGGCAACCATCCCCCTCCGCGTGGGGATCTTCTGTGTCGCCACGCGTGAGACACTCGCGCGCATGTCATGGTCGGTCGGGCGCCTCGTCGAGGACATCGATCTGTTGGGGTCGCGCGGCCTGCCGCGCGAGGAGTTCTTCGCGGAGCTGTCCCCGCGGTTGCGCAAGGTCATCGACAACGACGCCAGCTGCTGGCACACGCTGGACCCGTACACCCGCCTGATGACCAGCGATTCGCCGCAGGAACTCATCCACAGCGGCGTCCTGGCCCCCGACGAGGCTCCTGCTGCCGGGGAGCTGCTGCTGCGCAGCGAGTACGTCATCGCGGACGTCAACACCTTCGCGGGCCTGGCCGCGCGACGCGTCCCGGTCGGCATCCTCGATCACGTCACGCGCGGCGCGCCGGAGACCAGCGCGCGCTACCGCGACCTACTCCTGCCGGCCGACATCCCCCACGAGCTGCGCGCCGCGTTCGTCGTCCGAGGGCGCACCTGGGGCGCCGTGCACATCGCGCGTCGCGCGGCCAGCGGCCCGTTCGAGCAGCGCGACGCCGACGCACTCGCTGGAGTCGTCGCGGCGATTGCCCGCGGCATCCGCGCCTCGCTGCGCTTCGACGCCGCCCGTCGCGTGTCCGGCATCGATGCGCCGGGGCTCGTCGTCCTCGGTCCGCGGGACGAGATCGAGCTCATCACGCCGCCCGCGCGTGAGCTGCTGGCCTCGATCCAAGCCGAGGGCGCGGTCTACTCCGACGACCGGGTGTCCACGGCGGTGCTCGCGCTCGCGTCGTTCCTCCGCGCCGCGCCCGACGGTGGCCGGGGCGACGGCAACGTGATCACGGTCCCTGGTAGCGACGGCTGGATCACGTTGCACGCATCGCTGCCGGGACCCGCGAGCGACGGCCGCGTCGCTGTCGTCCTCGAGCGAGCCGGCGGCGCGCGCTCCGCCACCCTGCGGCTCGAGGCGTTCGGCGCCACCGCTCGCGAGCGGGAAGTCGCCACGTTGCTCGCGCGCGGGCTCTCCCGCGCGGAGCTCGCCGAGGCCCTCGTCCTGTCACCGCACACCGTCGAGGACCACGTCAAGAGCCTCTACGAGAAGCTCGGGGTCACATCCCGCCAGGAGCTCGTGGCCCGGGTGTTCCTGGACGAGTACCTCCCCGAGGTCGCGCAACGAACACCACTCACGTCGCGCGGGCGCTTCGACCGCGAATAGGGCGCGCGGTCAGCCGCGCTGGACCAAGTCTCGCGGACCGCGGTTGCGGCTTTCGACGACCCGTGCAGGACGTGCGCCAGTCCATCGCGCGGCTGCCCCCCCCTTCATCAACCACCTCCGATGAACCGCCGGTGTCGGCTGGCGCGCTTCACCCAGCGGTCTTCACCTCCCTCCCCTAGGCGTCGAGCGGTAACGTCAGCAGCGGCTGCGCACCCGGTCATTAGCCGCAGCATGCGAAGGACCTGCTCACGCGGGAACTGCGGAAGCGGTAGGTCCGGGAACGGCACCGACGTCAACGAGCCCGCTGGCCGGCACCGTCGCGCGCCGATGTGCTTTCGGCCGGAAAGCACATCCCTGAATCACTAACGATTTCGCCTGGAGGCGGAGTCCGCCCCCGCCGGTCGGGCACGCGGCGCAGCTTGTCGCCCGAGTCTAATCGCTGCTTCTGCCTCAGAGCAGCATCGCCGGAGGTACCCTGGCCGAAGGATGAAGGTCGAGCTTTTGTATTTCGAGGGTTGCCCCGGCTTTGCCGAGCTTTTGCCCCGTGTGCGCAGACTTGCAGCCGCCCTGGCTGATGTTGAGCTATGTCGGGTTGAGTCACTGGAGACAGCGGAGCGCGTTCGGTTTCTTGGTTCTCCCACGCTGCGGGTCGACGGCGAGGATGTAGAACCTGGCGCAGGCGTTCGCGTCGATTACGGCTTGAAGTGTCGGCTGTACCGCACCGAAAGTGGGCAGTTCCGCGCCCCGCCGGATGAGTGGATTCGTCGGGCGCTTCAGGCCGAGTCGTGATCACCGACCTCTAGAATATCGGCGACGCTCTGTCCGCCTGGAAGCAGCGGTTTTCCCGGACAGCTCTTTTAAATGGAAGAGCGCAACTACGCCCTCGGGCGCGTGGTGATCGTCGTGAAGCACTTGGCCGCCTAGCGGCAAAACGCGTTCCGCCGGCGCGTCGTCGACGCGGACGAAGAACAGCAAGCGAGGGGTCTCTCGGACGTCGCCTCGAGCAGCGCGAGTGGTCGAGGGCAAGCTGGGGTGTCAGGCGTCGTCGGCCTCGCGGACCGCCGCTCGAGCCCCCTCGAAACCGACTTTCGAGTGCGTCCCGTCGCAGAACGGCTTGTTCGTCGAACCACCGCACCGGCACAAGAAGATGGTGTCGTTTCCGGTCACGTCGATCGTCGAGCCGTCGTGGTCGAACAACTCCAATGTGCTTGCTCCTTCAACCTTGAGCGGCCCGTTCTCCGTGGCGGTGATCTTCATGGGCCGAGCCTATCCGCCGCCGCGGAGCGTGTCGGCCACTTGCGGACTCGCGAGTTCGTGGGCCCGTCAACTGGCTGCGGCGCCTCCGGCACCGCGCCGACATCACCCTGCAGGCTCGCATCTGCTGGACCCGGCGGGCCACCACGGTTATGCAGAAACCTGCGCTTTGGGCGTGAGCGGGTTTTGCCCGAGCTAGATGCCCGGCGGCTTGATCAGCAGCTCTGCGCGTGCGGCGCGGATACGCTCGGCGACCGAATCGGGATGCTGGCCCTCGATGCTTCGACAAGTCGGGATGTCCTGACCAGCCTGCAGGCTCGCGTTCGATGATGCGTTCATCGAGCGTGGCCGCGTGGGCCTCTAAGCGCACCAGGAAGTGCTGCTCGGCACCGACGGCGCGCAGCAATCTGCCCAGGTCATCGTCCGTGTCCACCGTCTGGGCGACGAGCAGGAGATGGTGGCCGGCCTGGCGGTAGAGCTCACACATCGTCTGCAGATCGCGTCCACTGCTCGTCGGTCAGGCCGGGGGACGCCCACTCCAGCATTTCGACCTCGATCGCCGCATGCGCGATTTCGTCATCGCTGAGCGCATCGACGAGTGCTGTAAGGACGGAAGTCTTCCCCGCACCGGCGGCCCGGCGATCAATACCGCGAACACTCGCCCAACTCTTCCAGACGCCCCGACGCCGTCGCCGTCGCCGTCACAACAGCATCGCCCACGGTTGAGCGTCTGACGCAGAGTTGCACGCGACGAGGCGGTTCGCCCGATGACCGCAGCGCGGATCCGCGAAAGCGCCAGACTTGCGCCGGCCTTGACAGGGGCACAGACCGCTCGCCCATCAAAGGGCTCTCTCACCGGAGCGACGGCAGTGACCGTTTGCGTTGTGGTCGAAGACTCGGGGTGGTTTGATGGCGCTTCGACTGCGTCGCCGCCGTCATCGGCCCGCTGACGTGAGGGGAGAGCCGCGGTATGGAGGCGTTGTGGCAGGCAGAACAGTTGCACTCGGGACTCGTTGCCGCCTTCTCGGTTTTAGTTCCGGCGTTGGACGGGTCGTCAGTCGAGGACGAGGGCGGATATCTCACCTTGAAGTGTCCTGCGCTTCGTTTGCCACAGACCAATGGTGTCTGGGCCGGGGATGACGGAGGGGCAACCGTCGCTGACCTTCGCGAC
>JBBQZE010000170.1:0-6669 GCA_038207985.1 Solirubrobacterales bacterium | reverse complement strand
TCGCTCGGTACGCGAGCCTGTACGAGGCGGTCGCAGCCGAGGCGGACGCGCGTGGGCGCGCCCGTTGAGCCGAGCGGTGCGCCCGCTCACCCTTCCAGGACCGCGAGGTTCCTGCGGGCGTTCTTGTCATTCGGGTCGATGGTCAGCACCTTGTGCAGCGTCCGCTGGAGGCTCGGGACGTCGTTGGCCTCGAAGTAGTTTCGTGACAGCTCCAGGGCGGCGATGATGTACGTCGCCTTCGTGAGCAGCGCGTTGGGCCATTGCAGCAGCCGCGCGTCGGGGACCCCGAGCGTCCGTTCGGCACCGTCGAGGGTGCGCTCCACCGCGGCCGGAGAGCGCACCGGCTTGGGGCCCTTGCCCGGGACCAGCGCGTAGTACAAGCCCGTCAGGCGGTACCCGACCTCGGTCTTGAGCAGCTGCCCGGCCTGCGGGTCCAAGAAGACCCGCCGGTCCTTCGCTGCGGTTCGGACCACACCGGCCGAGTCGACGTCGTTGAAGCCGTTGCGTGGCGGGAGCGGGCGCCCGAGCTCCTTCGCGACCTGCTCGCGGTACCAGTCGGTGGACAGGCCATCGGTGAAGAACACGTCGACGTCGAGGCGCTCGTGGTACACGATCTGGCGGTACCGCAGCGGCTGCGCGAGCTCGGCGTTTTTCACGAAGAAGGCGGCGTGGCGCGGGAGCGAGGCCAGGACCGTTGTGGCGTAGCGGTCCGCGACCGGCGCACCCGCGCGGTGGGCGACAGGCCAGTGCGCGATCGCTGGCGGCACCAAGACCGCCGCTGCGATGACCGCCGTGGCCGCAGGGACCACGATCCGGCCGCGCGACGGGGCGGCCGGCTCCTCGAGGCGGCGCGCGACTCGGGCCACCACGTCCGTCGCGCCGATCGCGACCCAGCAGGCCAGCGCGAACAGGCAGCCGAGGAGGAACCCCTCCTCGATCAGGATGGTGTCGTACGACGACGACGGCGACGTCCCAAGCTGGGTGAGGACAGCGAGCAGGTTCGACGCGAACACGACGGCGATCGCGACCGACGTCGTCCGCCGTCGATCGCGGAAGCTGGCCACGAGGCCCCAGACAGCGAGCGCCATCCCCGCCACGCCGAGCTCCCGGAGGAACATGCCGAAGTACCCGCCGAGAAGGCCGGAAGTGTGTGCCGTCGCGATCCGACCACTTGGGGTCGTCGCTCGAGCGGATGGAGTCGCTTCGACCCCGGGGGCGCCGACGCGCGTGAAGTCGGTGCGCGTGATCAGGCGCTCGAGGCGGGATACGCTGGTCACCCGACCCCAGTTCACCGCAGGGTCGGCCGTGGCGCGCACAATGACGAACCCGTAGAGCGCCACCACCGCCGCCGCGCCGACAGCGAGCGCCGTCGCCAACGGCCGCCATGCAAGCTGCCTGCGGTTGACCACGAGCACCATCGCCACCGCCGGCACGAGCACGACGGTCAGCGGCCACGAGGAGCCGAGGCCGATGGCGCAGACGAGGCTCGTGGCGACGAGTCGCCTGGTGCTGGGACGGGCCTGCCAGGCCAGCAGGACGTGCAACGCCACGACGAACAGCAGGCCCGAGAACATGTCGTGTTTGGCGAAGCCTGCGTAGAACCAGAACCCAGCACCGACGGCGAGCACGAGTGCGCCGAGGGACGCCGCCCAGCGGTCAGCGCCACATCGCCTAGCCAGGAGCTGCACCGATCCCACGGATGCCGCCGCGCAGACGAGGCTGAAGAGGTTGACGGCCAGCGCCGGCGAGCCGAAGGGCAGGATGATCGAGAAGGTGCGCGCCGCGATCACGTACGCCGGGTAGCCCGGCGCGTGCAGCACCCCGAGCGTGCTCACGCCCGCGATCGTCTCTGGCGCATCACCCATGCCGGGGTGGCCCGTCAGGATCGTCGCGAACAGGATGGCGCTGAGCGCCGCTGTCACGGTCGCCCAGGCGACGTCCCTTCTCGTGAGGGGGAGCGCCGGACCGACGACGGGCGCGGACGCCTCCGACCGCTTGGGAGACTGCCGGTGGGCCGTCACTGGGCGCGTTGTGCGCGGGACCGCCGGTACGGCCGCTGGCCGCACGGACGGCTTGGACCGGGTCGATCGCGTCGTGCTCGAGGACCTCGCCGGTCGCTTCGATGCCTCGGGGACCGACGGGGGCGTCGCCTTCGCCGGCGGCGCTGCGGCGTCCTTCTTGGCGAGGGTCGCCGCCTTCTGCGCCTGCAGGGCCTTCCGCTTCGCCTTCGAGCCCTTGCCGCTCACCACGGCGGACCCTACCGAGGCGCCGGGGGCGTCACTCCACCGCGGCCCGACCCTCCGGCGCCACTCCCTCGGCCGCGACGACGCGCAGCCCGGCCTGCCCGGCGGAGCGCCGCAGCTTCGGGACGTGCCCCATGATCCGGTCCAGGTCGGCGCGGTCGAGGACCTCCGCCCGCAGCAGCTCGCGGGCGATCTCCTCGAGCTTGCCCCGGTGCTCGGTGATGATCCGCCGAGCACCGCGCTCGGCCTCGAAGATCACGTCCTGCTGCTCCTCGTCGCGGATGCGCCGCGTCGTGTCGGACACGACGTTGGCGTCGGTCACCGCGCGCGCCGTCGCCGCGACGGAGCCCATGCCGTAGTCATGGACCATCGAATGCGCGATCTCCGCCACGCGTTGGAGGTCGTTCGCCGCACCGGTGGTGACCGCGCCGAAGACGAGCTGCTCCGCGACCCGGCCGCCGAGCAGCACGGTGATCTGGTCGATCAGCTCCTCGCGCGTCTTGAGGTAGGAGTCCTCGTCGGGCAGGTTCATCACGTACCCGAGGGCCGTCCCGCGCGGGATGATCGAGATCTTGTGCACCCGGTCGGAGGTGACCAGGAGCTCGCGGCAGAGGGCGTGCCCGGCCTCGTGGTAGGCGACCACCCGGCGCTCGTGCGCGTTGAGCGTCGTGGAGGACTGCACGCCGGCGACGACGCGCTCCAGGGCGTCTTCGAAGTCGCGCTGCGCCAGGGCCTCGCCGCCGCGCCGCGCGCAGAAGATCGCGGCCTCGTTGCAGATGTTCGCGAGGTCCGCGCCCGTGAGGCCGCTGGTCTGCGTCGCCACGAGGTCGAGGTCGATCTCCTCGGCCACGGGCTTGCCGCGCATGTGGACCTCGAGGACCTTGCGGCGCCCCGCCACGTCGGGTGGCGAGACGAGCACCTGGCGGTCGAACCGACCCGGGCGCAGCAGCGCGGGATCGAGTTTCTCCAGCAGGTTCGAGGCCGCGATGACGATGACGTTGTCCGAGCCGGCGAAGCCGTCCATCTCGACCAGGAGCTGGTTGAGGGTCTGCTCGCGCTCGGAGTTGTTGTCCGTGCCGCGGCGCGCGCCGACGGCGTCGAGCTCGTCGATGAAGAGGATCGACGGCGCGTGCTTGCGCGCCTCGGCGAAGAGCCGGCGGATGCGCGCGGCACCGAGGCCGGCGAACATCTCGACGAAGCTCGACGCGGACTGGGAGAAGAACTGCGCGCCCGACTCGCTGGCCACCGCCTTGGCCAGCAGGGTCTTGCCGGTGCCGGGAGGCCCGTGCAGCAGCACGCCCTTGGGCACCTGGGCGCCGAGGCGCTTGAAGCGCTTGGGGTCGGAGAGGAAGTCCACGACCTCCTTGAGCTCGGCCTTGGCCTCGTCGACGCCGGCGATCTCGTCCCAGCCGATCTCCCGCATGGCCTGCGGCTTGATCTGCACCGGCTTGGTCTTCGGCATCATCTTCAGCGTGCGCCAGAGGACGTACACGATGGCGCCCATGAAGACGAGGCCCACGACGCCGCCCCAATCGGTGACGAACTGCTGCACGAGCGACGGGATGCTGCCCGCCTTCGGATCGATCGGGATCAGCGTCGCCTGCTGCAAGGTCGACTTGAACGCGCCGAGCGCGTCCACGAGCTGCTGCTTGTCCTCGGGCACGACCTCAGTGTCGGCCAAACCCGCCGGGTTGTCGAAGGATGGGCGCGGTCTTGGACGGACGACCGCCGCACCCAGGGCGCCGCGAGGGGGCCGATGTGGCTCCCCGTGAGCCACATCGGCCCTCTCGGCGTGTTCAGGGGGTCGTCGCGGCGCCCTCGACGCGCAGGATCTCGGCCAGCGCCGCGCGGCCGACTTCGAGCTGCGTCTCCGTCGGCTCGCGCGTGCCCAGCACGCGCTGCAGCTCGTGGCCCGGACGGCGCAGGGCGCGCGCCGTGCGCGACGTGGCGTGCTTCTCCGACCACGCGAACACCTCGACGGCGAGGCCGACGGAGGCGAGCGAGAGCGCCGCGCCCTGGGCGGCGGAGGGCTTCTCGACGAGGCGGCGCAGCACCGCCGTGCCCGCCACGTTGGCGGTGAGCAAGGGCGCCATGAGGTGCGAGCCGCAGCGATCGTGCTCCTTGGCGGCGTCGCGTGCGTCGGCGTCGTCGGCCTCGTAGGCGGCGATGGCCTTGTGCTCGACGCCGTGGTAGGCCGGCAGGTCGCCGCCGCGGAGCGCGAAGAGGGACGGCGTGACCGCCACGGCCGCGAGCAGGGCCTCCCCGCCCACGCCGGACACGCGCCGCCGCAGCAGCGAGCCCACGAGGGCGGCGCCCGCCATCGCGGAGAGCACCGAGGCGTCCTGGAAGGGCAGCTGCGCAGACGGCAGCGCCCGCTTGACCAGTGGGATGACCACCATCGCCTCGGCGAGCTTGACGACCCCGCGCGCGCCCGGGACCGCCTCCACGCGGCCCGTCAGGCGCGGCTTGCGGCCCGAGGCGACCTCCACCTCGCCGTCGGCGGTGCGCACGGCGGCGGCCCAGTGCGTCGGGCCGTGCACCAGCAGGCCGTTGCGCAGCGCCATCCCGCCGAGCCGCAGCTTCTCCGTCGACTCGGGTGCGTCGGTCATCAGCCCAGCAGCTCCTTGGTGATGTCGTGGTAGGCCTGGGCGGCGAAGCCCAGATCTGCGGTCTTGATGCGCTCGTCCTTGCCGTGCACGAGCGGCCACATCTCGTAGAGGGTCATGCCGCGCTGGGGGAAGAACCCGTACGCGGTGCAGTCGGGGAACGTCGCTCGCCACGTCCGCGAGTCGGTGAACGCCGGCAGCATGGTCGGCACCACGCCGGCGTCGGGGTCCTCCCGTGCCAGGAAGCCGGCGATGGCCTCCCACAGATCGCCGCTCGGCTCGGAGGCGTTGCCGACGACCTCCTCGTCGAAGCTGAGCTCGTAGCCCTCGTGGCCCGCGAGCGCCTCGGCGATGCGCCGGCGGGCATCGTCCTCGCCGAGCCCGGGCGGGACGCGGCAGTCGACCTTCAGCCAGGCCTGCGACGGGATGACGTTGATCTTCGATCCGGCGCCGACCATCGTGGGGGCGAACGTGACCGAGAGCATCGGCTCGACGAAGCGGGCGAGCTCGGGCGCGACGCCGCGCAGCTCCGCCAGCGCGGCGGCGGGGTCGTCGCCGACGGTGATCCCGAGGCCCTGCAGCAGGCCGACGGGCGCGGCGGTCGGATCCAGCTGCGGGCGCGCCGTCGCCAGTGCGTCGATGAGCGGGGCGAGCTTTGGCAGCGCGTTGTCGGCGAGCGCCGGCATCGAGGCGTGGCCGGCGCGGCCACGCACGGTGAGCGTGAAGCGGAAGACGCCCTTCTCGGCGATGCAGATGCCGTACTTGCGCTGCTCGCCGACCGGCATCACCGAGCCGCCGCCCTCGTTGAGGAGCCACCGGCAGCGGACCTTCTCGGGGTGCTCGGAGCAGATCCACTGCGCGCCCAGCGCGCCGCCGGTCTCCTCGTCGACCACGCAGACCACGAGCAGGTCGCCGCGGGCCGGCCGCCATCCCGCGCGTGCGAGCGTGAGCGCGGCCGCGACCTCGGCGGCCGTCTGCGACTTCATGTCTTGCGCCCCGCGGCCCCACACCTCCCCGTCGGCGAGATCGCCCGACCAGGGGTCGCGCTGCCACTCGGCCGGGGTGGCGAGCACCGTGTCCATGTGGGAGAGCAGGCACAGCGCCGGGCCCTCGGCGTGGCCGCGCAGCCGCGCGACGAGGTTGGGGCGCTCCGGCGTGGCGCCGAGCAGGTCGACCTCGAAGCCGGCCTCGGAGAGGACACCGCCGAGCCACTCCTGGGCCCCGCGCTCGTCGCCGGGCGGGTTGACGGTGTCAAAGCGCAGCAGCTGCTGGAGCAGCTCGGTGGCGAGGGCCTCCATCCCGGCCCACTCTACGGGCGCCGTGATGGCAGACGGGCCACATCCCGGGCGCGGAGATGTGCTTGGGTCGCGGGGATGGCGGTGGCCTCGCGCACGGTGCTGGCGGAGTGGGGGCGCATCGGCGTGATCGGCTTCGGCGGCCCGCCCGCGCACGTCGCGCTGCTCCGCGAGCTGTGCGTCGTGCGCCGCGGGTGGCTCGACGAGCGCGCCTTCCAGGACGCCAACGCCGCCACCGGCCTGCTGCCCGGCCCGGGCTCGACGCAACTCGCCATCCTCTGCGCCCATCGCGTGGCCGGGCCGCGCGGGGCGCTGCTCGGCGGCCTCGCGTTCATCCTGCCGGGGCTGGTCCTGGTCCTCGCGCTCGCGGCCGTCACGCTGCAGGACGCCCCACCCGTCTGGGTCCTCGGCGCGGCCGCGGGCGCCGGGGCTGCCGTGGTCGCGGTCGTGGCCAAGGCGGGCGCCGATCTCGTGCGCGCGAGCCTCGCCGGCGACGGGTGGGCGCGCCGCGCCGCCTACCTCCTC
>JBBQZE010000169.1:0-6710 GCA_038207985.1 Solirubrobacterales bacterium | reverse complement strand
GCTCGACGAAGGCCACCGGGTAGTACGCCATGTTCCGCGACGTCCGCACCACGTCCTCGGGACCGCCGAGCAGCCCCTCCCGGAGGTAGTGCTTGATCGTGCCGGACGAGACCCCCGAGGCCTCGGCCAGCTCGGCCATCTTCAACAGGCCGTCCGGGCTGCTCACGACAGGAACGAGCCGCCCGGGACGCCCGGCTCCGGGAGCCCGGCGGCCCCGCCCGAGGCGTGCAGGGCCGCGATCGCCTCCGCGTCGAGGCCGGCGGCCGCGAGGACGGCGTCCGTGTGCTCACCGAGGCCGGGGGCCGGCCCGCGGTTCGCGTCGCCCGGGGTGCGGGACAGCTTCACGGGCACCCCCAGCAGCCGCACGGGCTCCGCGGCCCCAGGCTGGTCGAGCCCGGCGACCATGCCGCGCTCGCGGACCAGGTCGGAGGCGAGCGCCTCTTCGAGCTCGAGGATCGGCTCCAGGCAGCAGTCGTGCTCGGAGGCGAAGGCCGCCCACTCCGCACGGGTGCGCTGGAAGAACACGGCCTCGAGCGCGGCGTGGGCCTCGGAGCCGGGCGCGTCGAACTGGTGGGCGACGAGGTCCTCCCGGCCGACGCCGTGGCAGAAGGCGGCGAAGAACTTCGGCTCCAGCGCGCCCATCGTCACCCACCCGTCCGCGCAGGGGTAGGGCCGGTAGCAGACGAAGCGCCCGCCGAGCTCCATGTCGCCGCGCCGCAGGACGTCGCCCTGGAGCACGCGCGCCGCGTCCATCGCCAGCCAACTCAGCGCGCCGTCGCTCATCGAGACGTCGACGAACTGCCCCTCGCCGCTGCGGTCGCGCTCGCGCAGCGCGGCGAGGATCCCGAAGGCCGCCATGAGCGCGCCGCCCCCGACGTCGGCGATCTGCCCGGCGGCCTGGACGGGCGGCGAGCCCGCGTCGCCGGTCAGGCCGAGCAGGCCGACGAGGCCGAGGTAGTTCATGTCATGCCCCGAGCGCGCGGTCAGCGGGCCATCGGCGCCGTAGCCCGAGATCGCGCAGAGCACGATGCCGGGGTTGCGCTCGCGCAGCGCGTCGTAGCCGACGCCGAGACGGTCCATCACCCCGGGGCGGAAGCTCTCCAGCACGACGTCGGCGGTCTCGGCGAGCGTGAGGAACGCCTCCCGGCCCGCGGGGTCCTTCAGGTTGAGCCGGACGGAGCGCTTGCCGCGGTTCAGGGCGAGGAAGCGCACCGCCTTCGCGGAGTCCTCGACGCCCTCGACCGCGGGGACCGACCAGCGCACGTAGTCGCCCATGCCGGTGTCCTCGACCTTGATGACGTCGGCGCCGTAGTCCGCCAGCAGCAGGGAGCAGAACGGCCCGGGCAGCAGCCGGGAGAGGTCCAGGACCGTGATGCCCTCGAGCGGCAGACCGCTCATGCCGTGGCCGCCCGGGGGCGCACCCCGAGCATCGCCCGCGCCTCGTCGACGGTCGCCGGGCGGCGGCCGAGATCCTCCGCCAGGCGCCGCGCCCGGGCGATCAGCTCGCCGTTGGAGCGCGCCATCGTGCCGTCCGGGAGGTAGAAGTTGTCTTCCAGGCCGACCCGGATCGAGCCGCCGAGCGCCAGCGCCGCGCCGACCAGGCGCCACTGCACGCGCCCGATCCCGATCACGCCCCAGTGGGCGCCGGCCGGGACGTTGTCGGCCATCATCGCGAGGTTGCGCGCGGACGGCGGGATGCCGCCGGTGACCCCCATCACGAGGTCGACGTGCAGCGGGGCCGCGATGACGCCCATGTCGATGAGCGGCGCCAGCGAGCCGACGTGGCCCACGTCGAAGCACTCGTGCTCCGGGCGGATGCCCTCGTCGCGCATGACCTCCAGGAACGCCTGGATCTCGTCGAACGGGTTGGCGAAGATCGTCGCGAAGACGAACTCCTTGCGCCGCGCGGAGTACTTCGCGTAGTTCATCGAGCCCATGTTGACCGCGGCCACCTCGGGCTTGAGCGCCCGCAGGTAGGCGATGCGCTGCTCCATCGACACGCCGATCGCGCCTGTGGAGTAGTTCACGATGATCGCGTCGCCGACCTCGGCGCGGATCGCCTCGGTGATCGCCGCGAAGTCCTCGATCTCGTAGCTCGGCCGCCCGTCGGGCTTGCGTGCGTGGATGTGCACCATGACGCCGCCCTCGTCGACGATGCGCCGCGCTTCTGCGCCGTACTCCTCAGGGGTGTACGGGATGGCCGGGCACTGCGCGCGGTCGGCCAGCGAGCCGGAGATGGAGCAGGTGATGATGGTGGGGTCGTCGACGCCCAAGGCGGGTCTCCGTGGTCGGAAGTGGGACGTGCCACTTGCCACTCTCGCGGATGCGGCGAGCGCTCACAAGGTGAGACCGGACCACGCCGCTGCCCCGGGTTACGTGAGGTCGCGGACGAGCTCCACCACGGCGCCGTGCCAAGCACGCTGGTGGAAGCCGAGGCCCTGGAAGAGCCGCAGCGCGCGGTGGTTGTCGGCTTGCACCTGCGCGACGACGGTCCGCACGCCCTCGCCGCGGCCGCGGTCGAGCACGCCCCTGACCAGGTCGGCTCCGACGCCGTGGCCGTGGACATCGTCGCGCACGACGATGGCCACCTCGGCCTCCTCCGGGTGCTCCGGGTCCCCGACGATGCGGGCGACGCCGGCGAGCTCGGGGACCGCCGGGACGCCGACGAAGTCCGCCACCTGGCCGCTGACCCCGTCGAGCTCCGGTGGCGGCACCTCGGCGACGAGCGCGACGTGGCGATGGCCGTCGACCTCGGTGAGGTAGCGCAGGTCGCTCGTGGTGAGGCTGCCCTTCGCGGAGTGATAGCGGCGGTAGCGGGTATCGTCGGACAACCGCTGGTGGAAGCGCACCAGCGCGGCCTTGTCGTCGGATCGGATGTCGCGGAGACGCATTCCCACGCGTTTTAGGCTAGGTCCGACGCCCCGTCGCTACCGTGGCGTCGCGCACACGCCGCGGCTACGCTGGGACCCGTGACGGACGCTGACGCACGCGCCGAGCCCAAGCTCGTCACGAAGCTGAAGGAGCGCAAGGAGACGCACCGGGAGCGTGGCGCGCTGTACCGGGCCACGTTCGTGCTCGCCGGCACGATCTGCCTGCTCGCCGGCATCGCGATGCTGGTGCTCCCGGGGCCGGCGTTCGTCGTGATCCCGATCGGGCTCGCGGTGCTCGCGCTCGAGTTCACCTGGGCAGAGCGCCTGCTCGAGCGGTCGCTGCACGAGGCCCACAAGGCCAGGCACAAGGCGGGCGAGACCACCACGAGGCAGCGCGTGCTCAGCGGCGTGGCGGTGGCCTGCGGGGCCGCGGCGTTCGTGGCCGCCGCCATCCTCTACGACATCCCGCTGCTCCCGGTCTGACGGCCGGCGCGGCCCGGGCGGTCGCCGTCGACTGGTCGGGCGACCGACGCGCTGCGCACCGCCGCATCTGGGTGGCCGAGGCGCGGCAGGGGGAGCTGCTGTCGCTGACGGGAGGCCTGGACCGCGAGGCGGCCGTCGCGCACGTTGTGGCGCTGGCCCGCTCCGGCCCGCTGGTGGCGGGCCTCGACTTCGCGTTCTCCTTCCCCGCGTGGTGGGTCCGCGAGCTGGGCTGCGCGTCGGCGGACGCGCTGTGGGCCCGGGTGGCCCGCGACGGCGAGGCGTGGCTCGCGGCGTGCGCGCCGCCGCTGTGGGGCCGGCCGGGCCGCCCGCGCCCTGCGCGCGACGCGTCCCGGCCGGAGCTGCGGGCGACGGAGCGCGACAGCCCGTGGCGGCCGAAGTCCGCCTTCCAGGTCGGGGGCGCCGGCACGGTGGGCACGGGCTCCCTGCGCGGCATGCCGCTGCTCGGTGGCCTGCGCGCCGCCGGCTTCGCCCTCTGGCCCTGGGACGACGCGGGCGCCGCCACGGCGCTCGAGATCCACCCGCGCGCGCTCACGGGGGCGGTGGTGAAGTCGTCGCGCGCAGCGCGCGAGGCCCGGCTGGCCGGCGACGAGCGGCTGCCGCCCGCGCTGCGCGCGGCCGCCGCCGCCTCGGAGGACGCGTTCGACGCCGCCGTCTCGGCGCTCGTGATGGCCGAGCACCTCCCGGAGCTGCTCGCGCTGCGCGCCGCCCGCGACCCCGTGACGCGCCTGGAGGGCGCGATCTGGCGCCCGGGGACGGCGGGGGTGTGAGCAGCAGGCGTCCGACGTGGACCCGTGGTGCTCACACCCCCCGGGCGAGGAGGCGTCGGAGAAGCTCGGCCTTGCGGTCGCGAGCAGGGTCGAGGTCCTCCCAGACCAGCCGCACCGAGCCCCAGCCCGCGAGCAGGTAGTCGGCGTCGCGGTCGCGGTCGGCGGCCATCTCCGCGCGCCGGGAGTGGTGGGCGCGGGAGTCGAGCTCGACGACGAGGCGCTCGTGCGCGTAGACGCAGTCGGCCCGGTGGCCGGCGATCCGCGCGTTGCGCGCCGAGGGGTGCGGGAGGCCGTGCCGCGTGCAGTACCGGACGAAGCGCCGCTCGAGCTCCGAGCGGGTGCGGGCGTCCTCGCTGCGGATCAGCGCCGTGACCCGCGGCGCCCCTCGGCGTCCGGGCAGCCGCGCCTGCTTGGCCGCGAGCGCCGCCACCGGGAGCACGGGCAGGGCGTCCGCGATGCGCCGGAGCTCGTCGTAGGGCTTCTCGTCGGCCAGGTCGATGATGGTCCGGACCCGGTCGGTGACCGCCAGGCCCGCGTGGACCAGGACGTCGCGGTGATCCAGGTGGCGTGTTCGATGGACCACGACCCGACCGGTGATGGAGGCGACGGCGCGCGTGGTGGAGACGTGCACGGGCCGGCCGTCGGCTCCGAGCCAGCCGTGGAACTCCGCCGCGCTGTCGTGCGAGAGCGCGGCGCCGTCCCCGCACCACCACACCGCAGCCTGGAACCGCGCCTGCCGGCTCAGGCACCGGTGCCCGAGGGCGTAGACCCCGGGGAAGACGACGTGGAGCCGCCCCGTCCGGACCCGGTAGGCGATCGCCTGCGCTCCGAGGCCGAGCGCCAGGAGATCGACGCGGCGGAGCAGCCCGCCCTGACGCTCGGCCATCGCGACGATCGCGAGCTCGAGGGGTGTGCGGTCGAGAGGTCCCATGTGGACCCGTAGGCCGCACACCCCCGGAGTTCGCCCCCCTCGGGGGGCCCCGGCGTCAGACCGGGACCACCCCGTGGCGCTTCCACGGCCGCTCGACCCGCTTGCCCTCCGCCATCTCCAGCGCCCGGCACACCGTCGCCCGCGTCGCCCTCGGGTCGATGACGTCGTCGACCATGTCGTTGCGGGCCGCGATGTAGACGTCGATGATCTTGCGGTACTCCGCGATCAGCCGCGCCTTCTCGGCTTCGGGGTCCTCCGCGGCCTCCACCTGCTTGCGGAAGACGATCTCCACCGCGCCCTCGGCGCCCATCACGGAGATCTCCGCGCTCGGCCAGGCGACGATCAGGTCCGGCTCGTAGGCGCGGCCGTTCATCACGTAGTAGCCGGCGCCGTAGGCCTTGCGCAGCACCACGGTCACCTTGGGGACCGTGGCGGCCGCGACGGCATGGAGCATCTTTGCGCCGTGGCGGATGATGCCCGCCTCCTCGACCTTCGTGCCGACCATGAAGCCGGGCACGTCCATCAGGAACACGAGCGGGATCGCGAACGCATTGCAGAGGTTCACGAAGCGCGCGGCCTTGTCGGCGGAGTCGTTGTCGAGGATGCCCCCGAGGTGCTTGGGCTGGTTGGCCACGATGCCCGCCGCACGGCCGTCGAAGCGCGCGAAGCCCGTCACGAGCGTCCGCGCCCACTGGGGCTTGATCTCGAAGAAGCGCCCGTCGTCGACGATCCGGTCGATCACGGCGTGGATGTCGTACGGCTTGCGGTTGGACGCCGGCAGCACGTCGAGCAGCGCCTCGTCCGCGCGCTCCACCGGATCGGTCGCCGCCCGTCGCGGCGGCGCCTGCTCGCAGTGGGAGGGGAAGAACGACAGGTACTCCTTGATGGCCTCGATGCACGCGGGGTCGTCGGCGACCTCGAGGTCCCCCACCCCCGACTTGCGGCAGTGCACGCGCGAGCCGCCGAGCTCCTCCTGGGAGACGTCCTCTCCGATCGCGGCCCGCACGAGGTGGGGCCCGGCGAGCGCCATCGACCCGCGGCCCTTCACCATCGGGACGAAGTCCGCGAGGCCCGGGATGTACGCGGTCCCCGCCGCGCACGGGCCCATCAACGCGGCGACCTGCGGGATGACGCCGCTCGCGATGACCTCCTCGCGGAACAGGTGGCCCGACCCGGCGAAGAGCGAGCCCACAGCCTCTTGGATGCGCGCGCCGGCGGAATCCAGCAGCCAGACCATCGGCATCCGCTTGGTCAATGCGAGCTCGCGCAGCCGCGTGACCTTCAGCTCGCCCGTCACGCCCATCGACCCGGCCATGACGGTGAAGTCGTACGCGCAAGCGGCGACGAGGCGCCCGTCGACCCTTCCCCACGCCGTCACGACGCCGTCGGCGGGTGCCTCACGGTCCTCGAAGCCGCGAACGGAGTGGTGGATTCCCGCGTGCAGCCCGAGCTCGGTGAACTCGGACCCGTCGAAGAGCAGCGCCATGCGCTCGCGCGCGGTGAGCTTGTCCGCGGCGTGCTGGCGGGCGATGCGCTCCTCCCCGCCGCCGAGCAGCGCGGCCGCGCGGCGCCCCGCGAGCTCCTCGGCCAAGGGGCGCAGCAGCGAGGGCACCACGGGCTCGTCAGCGGACATGAACC
>JBBQZE010000168.1:0-6725 GCA_038207985.1 Solirubrobacterales bacterium | reverse complement strand
CATCCGGGTGCGCTCGCGTTCGAAGGCCGCAGCCAGCTCGCGGTAGTAGATGCGGGTCGCGATTCCCTGCCCCTGGCGAAAGCGCGCCCACAGCGCGTCGCCGTGGGTGCGGTAGTCGATGAGGATGCTGCGCGCGTTGTGCAGCTTGTCGGCGAGCGAGACGCGCAGGGCGGCAGGGTCCTTGGTCGCCAGCGCGTCGACGTAGCCGCGCTTGCGCTCGTACCAGCCCCGCGCGGGGGCGTCCTGGTCGACCCGGTCGGAGTTCGCGAGCACGATCGCGGCCACGGCCTCGCCGAAGCGCGCGCCGATCTCCTCGAGCGCGGCCGGGCCGCCGCCGTCCTCGACCACATCGTGCAGCAGCGCCGCGATCGCCTCGTCCTCGTCGCCGTCCATCTCGAGCGCGAGCGAGGCCACCGCGAGCAGGTGGGCGACGTAGGGCACCTGAGTGCCCTTGCGCAGCTGCCGGGCGTGGTGCGCGAGGGCGAAGCGCAGGGCGGCCTCGAAGCGGGCGGTGAGCCTCGGCACGTCGGTGAAGGACTCGGGCACCCCTCGAGGATGCCAGCGCCCGCCCGCCCGGTCGCCCCGGATCGCGGGTCGTCCGTCCGTCCAGCGCCCCCCGACCCCCCTGTTCGCCGGGCCGCGAACGACCGATGCTCTATGACCATGCGCCTCACCAACAAGCAAGAAACCTCAGATGTCGTCGGCTTCTCGGTCGCGACCGAGCCCGCAGATTGGGGCACGTTGCTCGTCGCCGAGGGCGAGATGGACATCGCCGCGGTCCCCGAGCTGCGTCGCCTCCTCGATGAGACGATCGGCGAAGGAGCCGGGCGGATGGTCATCGACCTGACCGCCGTGGACTTCGTCGACTCGGTCGCCCTCGCCACGCTCGTGGGCGCCAAGCGCCGGCTCGGCCCCGACGGGCAGCTCGCAGTCGTCATCACCCACCCCTACGTGATGCTCGTCTTCGAGGCCACCGGCCTGAACCACGTCGTGACGCTGACCGACACGCGCGAGGCGGCCATCGCCGCCGTGGCCGCGCCCGCATAGCCCAGCGGAGGCAGGGGTAGGCGGGGCCCATGACCCGTAAGGCCGACTTCAACGCCGAGGAGTGGTCGCAGCTCGCGGCCGCCCCCGCCCTGGCTGCGATCGCCGTCGCGGCCGCCGACCGCGGCGGCACGCTGCGCGAGGGACTGGCCATGGCCCGCGTGTATCAGGAGGCGCGGGCGGCCTCCCACACCGAGTTGCTCGAGGAGCTGCTCGCCACGCCCCCGGGCGTGCAGCCCGTCCGCCCCTCCGAGCGCGACGTCCTGGTGACCCAGGCGGAGGCCGCGCTGGTGACCGCGTCGGACGTGCTGCGCGAACGCGGCACCGCGGCCGACCTGCGCGAGTTCGGCGACTTCGTCGTCGCGGTGTGCGACGCCGTGGCCCGTGCCCACAAGGCCGGCGCCGTCCTCGGGTTCGGCGGCAAGCTGGTCTCCCCGGCCGAGCAGGACGTGCTCGACCGGATCCTCACCGCGCTCGGCCCGCGCCCGGGCGACTGACCGCGGAGCGCGCCGTCAGGAGGTCAGCCGCACCTCCAGCGTGCTCGTCGTCGGCGAGCCGGTCGTCGCCGTGGCCACAGCGACCAGCTGCCCCGAGAGGCCGCGCGCGCCGCGCAGCGCCTTGCGCAGGCGCGTGGCCTGCGCGCTGCTCGGGGCGATCCGCAGCACGCGGCTCTCCCCGCCGGGGACCGGCTGGGCGGCGAGCGTCGCGGTGACCACGACCGGCGTCTCGGCCTTCCTGCCACGCTTCTTGACGGGCGCCTTGCGCGGCGTCAGGCGCAGCGTGAGCGTCACCGAGCAGCTCGTGTCGCACCCCGCCCGGAACGGGAGCCCAGTCGTCCGCAGCGCTCCGCTGGTCCGCAGCGCGCGGACGGACAGCACGGGCCCGTCGGGCGCGGGGCGCGTCGGCGTCTTCGGCGGCGGGGGCGTGCCCGGCGCCGGAAGGGTGCGGCAGGCAGGCGCGGACGGGGCGGCGAGCTGGAAGCGCTGCACCCGCGCGTTGTCCGTGTCGGTGACCGTCAGCCCGCCCTGGCAGTCGATCGCGACCCCCGTCGGGTGCACGAACTCCCCGGCCCCGGCGCCCCGCACGCCGAACGTCAGCAGGCGCTGCCCCTCCGGACCGAACTGCTGGACGCGGTTGTTCCCGCGGTCGGCGACCCAGAGGTTCCCGGCGACGTCGAGGGCCATCTGCCCCGGCGCGTTGAGCTTGCCGAGCTTCGTGCCCGTGCCGCCGAACCGGGCCGTCTGCGTTCCTGCCGCGTCGTAGGCGCCTACGGTGTTGCCCACCGCGGCGTAGGTCAGGCTCCCGTCGGGCGTGACCGCGACGCTGCGCACCGCGCCGGTCTGTGTCGTCGAGCCCACGTAGGTGCCGTCGGTGCGGAAGCGCGCCAAGCGCGCGTTGCCCGTGTCGGCGACGGTGACGATCCCCTCCGCGTCGATCGCGAGCGCCGACGGGTCCAGCAGCTGGCCCGGGCCGCTGCCCTGCGAGGCGATCGAGCGCGCGGGCAGCCCGGTGGCGCGATCGAAGACGAGGATGCGCGCCCGCCGCTGGTCGAGGACGTAGGCGTTGCCCGCGGCGTCGAAGGCCACCGACACGGGCTGCGGCAGGATCGTGGGCCCGGGCGCCGGGGAGCCCCACGAGGCCAGCAGCGCGCCGTCGGGACCCAGGAGCTGCACGCGGCCGTTCGTGGTGTCGGCGACCGCGCGGACCCCGCTGGAGTCCGCGGCCACGCCCGTCGGCCCGGAGTACTGCCCCGGCCCGCGGCCCGAGGTGCCGAACGAGCGCTGATAGGCCCCCGTGCGGTCGAAGACCTCGATCCGGTCGTTGCCCGTGTTGGCGACGTAGAGCGCGCCCGCACCGTCCGTGGCGATCCCACGGGGGTAGGCCAGCTGCCCCGGCTGGGTGCCGTAGGAGCCGAAGCGCGCCTTGTAGGGGTAGGCGGGCGCGGTGCTGAAGCGGACGACGCGGTGGTTCAGGTCGTCGGCGACGAAGACGCGGCCGGCCCCGTCGAGCGCGACGCCGTAGGGGAAGTTGAGCTGCCCGGGCCCGGTCCCGTTGCCCTTGCCGATGCTGGTCAGCGTCCGGCCGCCCGCGTCGGTCACCAGCACGCGGTGGTGCTGGTCGTCGGCGACGTAGAGGCGGCTGCCGCGCACCGCGAGGCCCTTGGGGTTGGCGACGGTCCCCGGCGCGATGATCTCGACGCCGTTCGTCCCGTCGAGCGAGAAGCGCAGGATCCGGTCGTTGCTCGTGTCGGAGACGAACAGCCGGCCGCCGGAGACCGCGAGCCCGCCGCCGGCGCCGCCGTCGTTGGCGTGGCCGCTGCCGAAGTGGAACTCTCCGATGCCCGTGCCGGGGCGCCCGAAGCCGCCGAGCAGGGTTCCCCCCGGCGTGAAGTGGTGGATGCGGTCCGTCCCCGAGGCCACCAGCAGCGAGCCGTCGCCCGCCAGCGTGAGTGCCCCGACCGACGTGAGCTCGCCGAGCCGGGTGCCCGGGCGGCCGATGTCGCGCAGCCAGCGGCCGGAGGCGTCGAAGGCCTGCACCAGATGCGAGCCCTCGTCGCCGACGTACACGGTCCCGTCGCCCGCGACCGCCACGGCCTGCGGGAAGCGCAGCACCCCGCCCCCGGCCTGCCCGACGGAGGCCGACGCCGTGTACGGGCACGCGGGCTGGGCGCCCGGGCAAGCGGCCGCCGCAGCCACGGCGAGCAGCGCGACGACGAGCGGGCGGCGGGCGGCGGGCATCGTGCGAGCGAACCCCGCGCCCGCCGCGAAGTCGCGCCGGCTCAGCCGAAGTCGTCGGTCCGGCAGGGCTGGCCCGCGCACACGTCGACGAGCCCGCCGCCGAGCAGGAAGGTCGCCTTCTGGACGCGGGCCGCGAGCGTCGCCCGGGGCGACTCGTGCGGGTCGAGCCCGGTCTGCGGCGCGGTGTTGGTGGTGGGCGGCAGCGTCGTCTGCGGGCCCGTGTCCCACCAGACCACCGCGGAGCCGTTGAACGGGAACGCCTTCACCGTCGGGACCTTGTAGTTCGCCGACTTGTCCGTGCTGCGACCAGGCCCCACGGACGGCCGCACGATCGAGGCCCCGATGGAGCGCGCCTCGGTATCCGACTGCACGTTGGCCACCTGGTGGTCGCCGACCGCGACGTGCATGAGGATCGTGTGCGCCGGCGTCCCGGGCGGCGGCGAGGAGGTGGCGTACTGCGTCCAGCCGTTCGTGTCCGAGCGGTCCCAGATCGTCTGCGCGAGCGAGAGGATCAGGCCCTGCTCCGCCGGGTCGGGGTAGGCCGGGTCGAGGAGCGCGCGGTACGTCTTGAAGTCGGTCGAGCGCTGCAGCAGCACGCCGTAGTCCATCGTCGCCACGCCGAGCACCGCCCTGCGCCAGTCAGGGGCGAGCGCCGTCGTCGTCCCGCCGAAGATCGCTCCCTGGGAGTTCGAGTCCCACGACAGCGGGCCGCCGACGTCGATCAAGCCCGTGAAGGCCGGATCGGCGACGAGCCCCTGCGGGTGGATCACGAGGCGCCCGAGCAGCAGCTGGGCGAGGATCCCCTCCGCCTGGCGGTCGACGAACGCCGGGAACTTCGAGAAGTCCTGCAGGGCGGCGATCGCCGTCGACACGTCGTCGCGCGCCATCCCGTACATGTCCGTCGCGCAGTACGTGAAGTCGTGCTCCGCGCTCATCTTCTGCACGTTGCCGGCGTTGATCTCGCCCTGGCCGCCGAGCAGCCCGTGGCCGTAGACGGCGAGGTGGGACGGCGTCGCGAACGCGGCGCGCGGGATGTTGCAGGTGAACGTCGCCTTGAGGACGTTGCCGGGCAGCTGGGTCGGCGTCGCGTCCGGATTGGGGCTCGAGTAGTGCAGACGCGCACCGGTCGGGCAGCCGGACTGGTCCATGTAGCAGGGGACGTCGAAGGTGCCCTTGACCTGCCGCGCGAGCAGCGGGTTGGTCGCCACGTCGTACTCCGTGACCGACGTGACGGCGAACGCCGGCGGCCGGCCGGCGATCTGGCCGTCGGCGAGGTTCGTGTCACCGAGCTGGGCGAAGGCGTCGTTGCGCATCGCGAGCAGGCGGCCGGTGATCGACCGGTTCGAGGCCACCGTGAAGTCCCACGCGAGATCGATGCTGGCCCGGGTGACCTTCGCCCTCTTCAAGGCGCTCCGGAGCGCCGCCGTCCAGGTACGTGCCAGCCGCTTGGGCTGCTTGTCCTTCAGGCCGCGGACGACCACGACGTAGCGCCGCCCCGGGACGAGGTTCTTGCCAGGGTGGATGACGAGGTTGCGCGTCGCGGCGGTCTTGGCGTTCGCGTCGAGCTCGCCCCACACGAGCTGCCGCTTGCCGGTCCGCTCGTCGAGCAGCAGGAGCTTCTGCGACTTGTCCGCGTAGCGCGCCATGTCCGTGACGCCGACGATGCCGGAGGCCGCGAAGCGCGCCGGCCCCGTCAGCGAGCCGACGTGCACGAGGATCGGCTGCCCGGGGCTGAAGCCGTCGCTGCGGTTGAACTCCGTGGGATCGATGTGGATGCCCTTCGCGTTGGCGGGCAGCACGACCCGGCTCAGGGCGACGCGCCGGCCGGTCGCCGAGGAGGTGTCGCGCTTGGTCTGCCCGACGTCGTTCGGGAACGGCAGCAGGCAGCCCTTGGCGGGCGTGCCGTCGCAGCTGGGCGCCGCGACAGCGGGCGCGGCGACACCGAGGCAGGCGAGGACGACGAGCAGCGGGACGGACGTGCGACGGGACATGAGGCTCCGGGGGACCGAGGGGCGAGCGGCCACCCTCTCGCGTCGGCCACTCCCGGCGCAAGTTCCTTCAGCGCAGGCCGGCGAGCGCGAGCGCCTGCTTCAACCGCGTCGGGTCGGTGGTCATCGATGCAAGGCCGACGGCGGTCCAGCGCACGCGGCCGCTGCGCACGCCGTAGAGCAGGCGCCGCCCCTGCGTGGTCGAGCGGACCATGATCCCCGTCGTCAGCTTGCGGGCCGTACGCGGGACGAGGCTGGCCCGCGAGCCGGCTCCGACGCGGTCGATGCGGTGGCGCGCCGAGTTCGACGTAATGAGCCCCACGGTTCCCTGCGGCGTGTAGAGCGCCGTCAGCGCGTCCTTCGGGTGGTTGCGCACGCAGTAGCGCCAGGCCGTCCCGACGCGCGTGATCGGCTGGCCCGCGCCGCGGAGGTTCTCCTCGGCGGGGACGCCCAGGCGCACGTAGCCGATGCCGTTCGCCGTGAAGCGCAGGCGCGCTTCGCGGCACACGTCCCGCGACACCACCCCGACGGCGCGCTCCCACATCTGCAGGTAGGCCTCCGGGCCCCGCGACAGGTCGTCGACGATCTGGTTGCCGGCGATCTGGCGCAGGTCTTCGACCCAGTCCGGATAGAGCCCGTAATGGGCGACGCCGTCGGTGTTGATGTCGAAGGTCCGCGAGCCGGTCTTCTGGCGGTCGAAGGTGACCTTCCCGTCGAAGGACTTGAACGGGTACTGGACGGGGTTCGCTCCCTTGCGTGGCGGGCCCTGAGCCCCGAAGCCGTTCATGTCCGCGCCCCAGCCGATGCCGGAGTAGAACCGCGGGTCCTGCTGGGTGCGCAGCTTCTCCCACTGCGCGACGAAGGTGGTCGCGGCGCCCGCGTACGGGGCGACGAAGCCCCCGAGCTTGTAGATGCGGGGGTAGGCGTCCGCGGTGCTCCAGCTGTGGCTGGAGAC
>JBBQZE010000167.1:0-6759 GCA_038207985.1 Solirubrobacterales bacterium | reverse complement strand
GTGCATGGCGGGGTCGATGGCCGGCATGAGCACCGCCGCCGTCGCCCCGCGCAGCCCCTCCGCGGCCTCGACGACACCGGGGCCCGCCAGCGCGGCGAGCGCCGCGCCCTCCGCCGGGAGCACGCCGAGGGCGGCGTCGTCCCCGAGCGCAGCCAGGAGCGAGCCGCAGAGCGCGGGCGCCCGCTCCGCGAAGCGGGGCGCGGCGAGCTGCGCGGCCTCCTCCAGCGGCGCCGCCGCGATCCGGCGCGCCAGCCAGGCCCGGGCGACGGCGCGCGCGTCGGCGGCCGGGGGCCCGGCGAGGGGACGGGGAGGCGCCATCGCCGCACATCCTGCCGGGCGCGGCGGCGGATCGGTGGGGGCGGCGGGCCTCGCCGCCGCCCGGGTCGGTGATGATCCGGCTCGTGCTCTCCATCGACGAGGCCAGGGACGTCGTCCTGCGTGCCGCCCACGTGCTCCCCACCGAGGCGGTCGACCTGGCCGACGCGCTCGACCGCGTGCTCGCCGCGCCGGTCGTCGCCGCCTACGACGTCCCACGCTGGACGAACTCCGCGATGGACGGTTTCGCGCTCCGGGCCGGGCCGGCCGGCCGCACCCTGCGGATCGTCGGCGAATCACGCGCCGGGCGTCCGGCACAGCGCGGGCTGGGCGACGGCGAGGCCATCCGGATCTCGACGGGCGCGGAGGTGCCCGAGGGCGCGGACGCGGTCGTCATGGTGGAGCGGACCGAGGCGCGCGGAGACGACGTCCTCGTCGAGGCGGCGACCGAGCCGGGCCAGAACCTGCGCCACGCCGGTGAGGACATGCGCGCCGAGACCGAGGTGCTGCGCCCCGGGACCCGCCTCGGCCCGGCCGAGCTCGGCGTCGCGGCCAACGCCGGCGTCGCCCGGCTGCCGTGCGTCCGCCGGCCGCGGGTCGTGGTCCTGGCGACCGGTGACGAGCTCGTCGCGCCGGGCGCCCCGCTCGGTCCGGGCCAGATCCACGACTCCAACGCGCTGACCCTGGCCGCGCTCGCGCGCCGCGCGGGCGCGGAGGTCGTCCACGCCGGCGAGGTGCCGGACACCCCGGAGGGGACGGAGGCCGCGCTGCGAGCGGCGCTGACCATGGCCGACGTGGTCGTGAGCTCGGGCGGGGTGTCGGTCGGCCCCCACGACCACGTCAAGCCGGCGCTCGAGCGGGCGGGTGTGGCGGAGGGCTTCTGGCGCGTCGCGCTGCGACCGGGCAAGCCGACGTGGTTCGGGACCCGCGGCGACCAGCTCGTGTTCGGCCTTCCCGGGAACCCGGTCAGCGCGATGGTGACCTTCCTGCTCTTCGCCCGGCCCGCGCTCCTGGCCCTCCAGGGCGCCGACCCGGGCACGCCGCGCGAGCGCAAGCGCCTCACCCGGGCGATCGCGCGGCACGAGGGCCGCGACGAGTGCGTCCGCGTGTCGCTCGACGGCGACGAGGCGACCCCGACCGGCCCGCAGGCGTCGCACGTCCTGACGAGCATGCTGGGCGCCGACGCGCTTGCGCTGATCCCTCGAGGCGAGGGCGAGCTCGCGGCGGGCAGCGAGGTCGAGGTCGAGCGGCTGCCGCGGTAGCGTCGAGCCGTCAGGAGCCGGCCGACACCGTCCTAGGCGGCCGCAGCCTCCATGTAGGAGACCATCCGGTTGGTCAGGGAGGTCAGGGTCGGCGACGGCGCCTCGGTGCCGAGGGGACGATCCCCCAGGAGCGCCTCGAGGCGCTCGCCGAGTTCCGGGTCGGCTCGCCCGGCCAAGCGCGCGGCGACCTGCGCGGCCTTGCGCACCGCACGGGGGTCGAGGGTCCAGATCGCCTCGAAGCGCCGCGAGGGGTCGCCGGGGTCGCCGGGCTGCGTCGGGCCGGGCAGCTCCCAGGCCAGCAGGCAGGCGGCGTAGCCCGGGGCGTCGACGATGACGGCCCACTCGTTGCCCAGCCGATCCTCGGGGGCGATCGGGATCTCGGTGGGCCCGCCCGCCGGATGACGGACCTCGGCGAAGTCCGCGAAGGCGACGGCGGCGTCGGAGAACTGGGCGATCCGCCGGTAGCGCGGCTCGACCTCGCGGTAGAACGCCTCGTGCTGGAAGGCACCGAACAGCACCGGGGAGGCCGCCTGGGCCAGCGTCTCGTGCTCGATCGCGCGAGAGAGAGCGGTCAGCGTGCACTTCCGCAGGACCTGCGGGCGCCCGCCGTGGTCGGACGCCGCGACGGCGGCGTAGATCGACGGGTGGTCCGACGGGCCGCCCGTCTCCTGCGCGCGCTCGATGGCGGCGGGAACCGAGAGGCCGCGATGGCGATAGGCCACGGCACGGCGCAGGGCCTCGACGTCGTCGTCGGAGTAGACGCGGTAGCCCGACTCCGTGCGTGCGGGTTCGGGGAAGCCGTAGCGCTGCTCCCACATGCGGATCGTCCCGGCCGCCAGGCCGCTCTGCTCCGCCACCTCCTTGATGCTCAGCCCGGTCATGGTCCCTCCTCCGCCTGGGGAATCATCCTTCAACACGCCGTGGAAGGTTTCCTCCAGCTCCGCGAGGGTTACGGGTCATGGGAGCGCCGAGGTCATCGCGCGCGCCCACCGACCCGTAGCTGACGCGTGGACACCCTTCCCAAGACGATCCTGCTCACCGGCGCCACCGGCTACGTCGGCGGGCACCTGCTCCCTGCGCTGCTCGAGAACGGCCACCGGGTGCGCGCGCTCGCGCGTCGTCCCGAGCAGGCGAAGCTGCCCGAGGGCGTCGAGGTCGTCCGCGGCGACGTCATCAAGGGCGAGGGCCTCGAAGCGGCGCTCGCGGGCGTCGACGTCGCCTACTACCTCGTCCACTCCATGGGGCGCGGTTCGGGCTCCACCTCGCAGTTCGCCAGCAACGACCGCAAGGGCGCCGCGAATTTCGGCCGGGCCGCCGCCGCGGCGGGCGTCCAGCGCGTCGTCTACCTCGGCGGGCTCGACTCAGGCGACGACCACACCTCGGAGCACCTGCAGTCCCGCCACGAGACGGCCGAGGTCCTGCGCGAGCACGTGCCGCTCGTCTACGTGCGCGCAGCGATGATCCTCGGGCAGGGCTCCGCGTCGTTCGAGATGCTCTCCCACCTCGTGCGCCGCCTGCCGGCGATGCTCACCCCGAAGTGGGTGGACACACGCTCCCAGCCCGTGGCGATCCGCGACGTCGTCGCGACGCTCCGCACGCTCGCTGAGCTCCCCGACGCCCCGGACGAGGTCGAGCTCGGCGGCGCCGACGTGCTGACCTACCGCGAGATGATGCTGCGCTTCGCCGCGGTCGCGGGCAAGCGCGCCCCGACGATCGTCAAGGTCCCCGTGCTCTCCCCTCGCCTCTCCTCCTACTGGGTCAGCCTTTTCACCCCCGTGGAGAGCGGCCTCGTGCGCCCGCTCGTCGACGGGATGAGCGCCGAGACGATCGTCCGACACCCACCGCCGCCATCGATCAACCCGCACCCGCTGGGCTTCGACGACGCGGTGCGCGAGGCGCTGTGGCCCGAGGCGGCCTGAGTGCCCAAGAAGGCCGCTCCCATCGCCGTCGCCTCGGGCCTGCTCGCGCTGCTCATCGGTTGCCTGGTGGGCGTGCGCCGGATCCTCGCGGGGTCGCGGACCATCAACGGCGCGGTGCTGCACACGCCGACCGACGACACCGGTGTCGACCCGCGCACCGGCTCCGTCCGCTCGGTCCAGGGTGCGGACATCATCGTGCCGGAGGACGCCCTCGAGGGCCTGTGGAACCCCGAGCACCTCGAACGGCTCGCCCGCACCTACTGGAGCTCGCTGACCCGCTTCACGTTCGGGCTCTGCAACGTGGGCTACTCCGAGACGGAGCGCTGGGTCTACCTGCTCCACCCCCGGATCCGCCTGCTCACGATGCAGAAGCCGGAGTACGAGATGAGCGCGGGGCGCGGCATCGTGCGCTGGCGCATCGAGAAGGGCCTGCTGGTCGCGGCCAACGGGCGCGGCGGCGACGGCTACCTCGAGATCGACGTCTGCCGCTTCGACTACCCCGACTGGGACAAGGCCCGCATCCATATCGAGATCGAGGTGGCGAACTTCTACCCGCAGATCGCCTCCAAGCTCGGCACCTGGCTCTACGTCAACACGCAATCGCGCATCCACGTCATCGCCTGCCACTACTTCCTGCGCCAGCTGGTCAAGCGCGACCTCGACGTCTCCAAGGTCCACCACTTCGCCGGGCCGCTCACGGCCGAGGAGACGCCGGACCCGGTGCCCGCCCGCGAGAAGGACGCGGCCTCCGCCGGCGCCCGCCCCGAGGCCGGCACCGAGGCGGCCTGAGCCGCCCGGGCGGCCACCGGCGTTCAGCCGAAGCGCCCGCCGGTGTAGGCCAGCAGCTTGTCGCGGTTGTGACGGGCGTGGATGCGGCGGATCGTGCCGGTACGCGAGCGGGTGACGAGCGACTCGGTCGTCGCGCCGCGCCCGCGGTAGCGCACGCCCTGCAGCACGTCGCCGTCGGTGACGCCGGTGGCGGAGAAGAAGCAGTCGTCGCCCTTGACCAGGTCGTCCTGCGTCATCTGTGCCTCGAGGTCGTAGCCCCCGGCGATCGCCGCCTGGCGCTCCGCGTCGTCCCGGGGCCACAGGCGGGCGATCATGCCCCCGCCGAGGCACTTGAGGGCGGCCGCGGCGATGACGCCCTCGGGCGTGCCGCCGATCCCCCACAGCAGGTCGACCGGGGCATTCTCGCTCGCGGCCAGCATGGCGGCGCTGACGTCGCCGTCGGTGATCAGCCGGACGTGGCCGCCCGCGGCGCGGATCTCCTCGATCCCCTCCTGGTGGCGCGGGCGGTCGAGCACGATGGCGACGACATCCTCGGGGCGCTTGCCCTTCGCCTCGGCGACCCGCCCGACGTTCTCGGTCAGCGACGCGTCGAGGTCGATGACGCCGACGAGCTCGTGGCCGCCGGCCATCTTCTCCATGTAGACGCACGGGCCCGGGTCGAACATCGTGCCGCGCGGCGAGAGCGCGATGACCGACAGCGCGCTCGGCATCCCCTTGGCCGTGAGCGTGGTGCCCTCGAGCGGGTCCACCGCGATGTCGACCGCGGGGTCCGAGCCGTCGCCGATGTGCTCCCCGTTGTGAAGCATCGGCGCCTCGTCCTTCTCCCCCTCGCCGATCACGACGACGCCGTCCATGCGGACGGTCTTGAGCACGATGTGCATCGCGTCGACCGCGGCCTGGTCGGCGGCGATCTTGTCGCCGCGGCCGATGAGCGTCGCGGCGGCCAGCGCCGCGGCCTCGGTGACGCGCACGAGCTCCAGCGCGAGGTTGCGGTCGGGCTGACCGGGGTCCGTCGTGGACATCGTGCTCCTGGGGTGGTGGCTTACAGGACGCCGGGCGGCTTGCGCTTGC
This sequence comes from Solirubrobacterales bacterium, assembly GCA_038207985.1. GTDB lineage: Bacteria > Actinomycetota > Thermoleophilia > Solirubrobacterales > Solirubrobacteraceae > Paraconexibacter. Next base: position 1,403 of record JBBQZE010000167.1, on the reverse strand, counting down.
GCTCGGACTTCGAGGCGCGCTGAGCCGAGCCGAACAGCATCAACAGCGTGCCGGCGAGCGCCACCAGCCAGCCGAACTTCAAGGAGACGAGCGAGTTCGACGTGCCGGGCCTGGCGATGAGCCCGTTGTAGAAGACCAGTCCGAAGGCGGCGATCGCGATGACCGCGGTCAGCTCCCCCCGCGCCCAGCTCAGCTTGTGGTCGCGGAGGATGACGTAGGCCAGGATGACCGGGGCCACGGCGGCGGCGAGCAGCACGTAGCGCAGGATCGTGTGGACGTCCCAGCCGGAGAAGTCGCCCTTCATGCCGTCGATGCGGCCACGACCGTTCGTCCCGTACCAGGTGAGGAACAGGCCGACGCCGAGGAGGGCGCCTCCAGCGATGGCGATGAACTCGCCGCGCTGCAGCTTCGAGAGGTGCATTGCCACCGACCCTAACCGAACGGAGCGGGCCGCTGCCCAGTCCGCGCGAGCACCTCGGCCGCGGCGCGCTCCCCGGACTGGATGGCGCCGTCCATGTACCCGCTCCACGTCGTCGCGGTCTCCGTCCCGGCCCAGTGCACCCGGCCCGCGGGGCGCCGCAGCGCGGGGCCGAACGCGGTCCAGGCGCCCGGCGGCAGGTGAGCGCCGTAGCAGCCGCGCGTGAACTCCTCGGCCGACCAGTCGCGCTCGAGGTACTCGTCGGGCGCGGCGGCGCGCTGCCCGAACAGCCGCACGCGCCTCGAGCACGACGACGCTGCTGCCGCCCCGCTCGAGCTCCCGGGCCGCGGTCAGCCCGGCGAGGCCCGCCCCGATCACGACGACGTCGGCGTCCATGGGCCCATCATCGCGGCCGCGGGGGCGGGGGGTGTGGCGGATCGTGACGCCCTGGGTGGCACGAACTGCCACACGTCACGCTCGGAGGCGGCGCTCGAGGATCGCCGTCAGCTCGGCGGCGACCGTGTCCGCCTCGCGGCGCAGGCGCCGGGCGGTGAGGGGGTAGACGACTTCACCGCGGGAAGTGAGCGCGTTCCACTTCGCGCGGTCGCGCTCGAAAGCGGGGTCGTTGTCGTGGTGCAGGCGGGAGTCGAGCTCGACCACGGTCGCCGCGTCCGGCCAGTGCGCGTCGACCTCGTAGCCGTGCACCATCGAGTTGATCCGGGGCAGGCCGAACGCGCGCAGCCGGCGGGCGGCGAAGGCCAGGAAGTCCGCTTCGAGCGGCGAGCGCGTCGCCTCGAGGCCGGGGAGGGCTGCCTTGGCCAGCAGAGGCAGCACCAGCTCGAGGGCGTGTCGTCCCGGGTTGCGCCGCACCACGTCGCGGACGGCGGCGACGTCGAGCAGCTGCAGCTTCTGGGCCTCCTCCCAGGCGCGGCGGTGCTGCCTCGGGGCGACGACCTCGGCGAGGTCGAACACCGTGCGCGCGACC
>JBBQZE010000166.1:0-6781 GCA_038207985.1 Solirubrobacterales bacterium | reverse complement strand
CCGGCGGCGCCGCCGGCGGTTCTGCCCGGGATCGCCCGCGGTTTCCCGGGGTGAAGCCCGGGCGGTTCGGGCCCCCGGGCTCAGGTCGCCGCCGGCACGTCGGCGCCCTCGCCCTCGCCGTCGGCCACCGTCTGGCCCGCGGGCGTCCCGCCCCCCGAGCTCTCCGCGAGCGCCGGGGGATGTCCGAGGCGGCCGAGCTCGGAGGCGTCGCGCCCGAAGACGAGCTGGACGTTCCAGTCCACCAGCAGGCGAAGCTTGCGCTTGGTCCCCGGCATCAGGGCGATGTGGTAGGTCCGGGCCAGGAACCAGGCAGGGCGCCCGCGCCACTTGATGCCCATGGTCGAGGCCACCGCCTCGCGCTGGCCCATGTCGACGAAGACCCCGAGCGTCTTGTACTTGAAGGGCTTGACCTTGCCGGTCCCGAGGGTCGCCGCCACGTTGCGCGCGACCAGGCGCCCCTGCCGGATCGCGTGCTGCGCCGTCGGCGGGCACGGCTCCTTGTAGTCCTTGGCCGCGTCCGGCACTGCCGCGGCGTCGCCGATCGCCCAGACGTGCCGCTGGCCGGCGACCTTCATCGTGCGGTCGGTCACGATGCGGCCGCCGCCGTCGGTCTGGAGGCCGAGGTCGGCCACCACCGGGTGAGGCTTGACGCCCGCGGTCCAGACGACGCTGCGCGTCGGGACGGTTTCGCCGTCGGAGAGCCGGGCCGTGGTGGCGGTCACCTCGTCGAGGGTCGTGCTCGTGCGGATCTCGATGCCGCGGGAGCGCAGCTCGCGGGTGCCGAACTCCGCGAGGTCGGGCTGGATCTCGGTCATGACCCGCTCCTTGGCCTCGACCAGCAGCCAGCGCATCCCCTGCGTTCGGCACTTCGGGTAGAGCTCGATCACGTCGGAGGCGAAGTCCTGCAGCTCTGCGAGCCCCTCCAGCCCCGCGTAGCCCGCCCCGACGAAGACGAACGACAGCCAGGCGGCGCGATCGACGGGGTCGTCGAGCGACTCGGCGGCCTCCAAGCTGCGCAGCAGGCGGTTCCGGAGCTCGATCGCCTCGGGCAGCGCCTTGAAGCCGATCGCGTGTTCGACGAGCCCCGGGATCGGCAGCGACCGCGAGACGGAGCCGACGGCGACGACGAGCTCGTCGTAGGGCAGGTCGGAGCGGCTGCCGTCGAGGTTCTCCACCGTCAGGGTGCGCGCCGCCGGGTCCCCGCTGACCACGGAGCCCAGGCGGAGCTCCGTGCGTGAGAGCTCCTCCCGCAGCGGCACCACGACGTGGCGTGGCTCCAGCGCGCCGCCCGCGGCCCCGGGCAGCAGCGGCGTGTAGAGCATGAAGTTCACGTCGTTGACCAGCGTGACCTTGGTGGAGTTGTGCGGCAGGACCTTCTCGAGCGTGCGGGCGGCGTAGAAGCCGCCGAAGCCACCGCCGGCGATGACGACGTTCCAGGCCATGTCAGCGCCCTACGGGCGCGGGCTTGGCGCCGAGGTGGCGGGTGAGGAACGCGACCTGGTCGGCGCGGGCCTTCGGGTCGCCGTAGATGTCGAAGTGCCCGTAGGGGTAGCGCAGGAGCTCTCCCCGCGGCGCGCGCTCGGCCACTTTGACGGCCGGGCGCGCGGGCGTCGTGGCGTCCGCGTCGCAGACGGCCACGAGCACGGGCATGCCCAGCGACGCGGCATGACGCCCGGGCCGGTAGGCGCCGAGCCACAACAGGATGCGCGCGGCGACCGCGTTCTGCCACCGCGAGCCGTGCGGCACGATCGCCGCGAAGCCCGGGACGGCCTCCGGCGCGGTCATGGCGGCGAAGCTGCCGGGCGCCCCCACCGCCGGAACCATCCGCGGCGACCGGCCGGCGAGCCAGCCCGCGAGGTCCGCCAGCCCGGCCGCCGTGGCGCGCGCGATGTTGGCGGGCGGCACGACGCGCATGGTGGCCGGCCCGTCCGTGAACGGCGCCTGCGCGACGACGGCCGCCACCCGCGGGTCGGAGGCCGCGACCGCCAGCACGTGGCCGCCAGAGAAGCTCGAGCCCCAGAGGACGATCCGGTCCGGGTCGATGCCCGGCAGCGCGCGGGCGTAGGCGACCGCGGCGCGGTAGTCGGCCTGCTGGCGACCGATGTCGAGCAGCTGGCGCGGCTCGCCCGAGGAGGACCCGAAGTGGCGGTAGTCGAAGACGAGCGCCGCCCAGCCCGCGGCGGCGAAGGCCTCCGCGTAGGGCGGCAACCCGTCGTCGCGCGTCGCGGAGAAGCCGTGGGCCATCACGACGCACGGGACGGGCCCGTCCTCCTCGAGCCCGGCCGCCGGCCGGTAGAGGTACGCGGCGCACCGCTCGCCGCTGGAGGGGAACGTCACGTCGCTGCGCCCGGGCATGCGCCGAGCGTAGTGATCCCCGTGGCGCCCGGCACGTACCCGGGGCATGGAGCTCTCGGGGAAGGTCTGCCTGGTGACCGGGGCGTCGCGGGGCATCGGGCGGGCGACCGCCCGTGCGCTCGTGGCGCGCGGCGCGACGGTCGCCGTGGCGGCGCGCACCGAGGACGCCCTCGGCGACCTCGGCGCCGCCTCGACGCACGCCTTCGACCTCGCCGACCCGGCCAACGCGCTCGCGCTCGCCGACGCGGTCGAGGCCGCGCACGGCCCTGTCGACGTGCTGGTCAACAACGCCGGCGTGCGGCTCGACCAGCTCGTCACCCACGCCGGCCTCGAGGAGGTCGACGAGAGCTTCCAGGTCAACGCGATCTCGCCCTACGTGCTGGCTGGCCGCCTCGCCGCGGGAATGGCCGAGCGCGGCGAGGGCGTCGTCGTCAACCTCGTCGCGCCCCTCGTCTCCCCTGGTCGCCGCGGCATGGGGCCCTACGCCGCGAGCAAGGCCGCGCTCGAGTCGCTCACGGGCACCCTGCGCCAGGAGGTCGGCGGCAAGGGCGTCGCGGTCTTCGGCTTCGACCCTGGCTGGGTGCGCACGGACCTCGCCCCGGACGGCAAGGAGGAGCCCGAACCGGTAGCCGAGCGGCTCGTGGCGCATATCGCGGCAGCGAAGGGCTCGAAGGTGCCGCTGAGCTAGCGGCTAGCGAGGGCCGGTGAGCAGCAGCGCCGCCCACTCGCCGCCGGTCCGCCTGCCCGTCTCGACGAGGCCCGTGGCCGCGCAGAGCGCCGCCCCGACCTCGTCGGCCTCCTCGGCCAGCAGGCCGGAGGCGATCAGCGTCCGCGGCGCATCACCGCCGGCGAAGCCGTCGCGAGCGATGCGCAGCAGCAGCGGTGGCAGCAGGTTCGCGAGCACGGTCTCGGCGCCCGGCGCCGGGCCGTCCGTGAGCAGGTCGTGACGCGTCACGGTCACCGCCACGCCGTTGGCCGCGGCGTTCTCCTGCGTCGCGCGAACCGACTCGCGCTCGTGGTCGAGGCCCGCGACGGGGCCGAAGCCGAGCTTGGCCGCCGCGATGGCCAGCACGCCGGAGCCGCAGCCCACGTCCAGCACCGCGCCGCGGGGCTCGACCTCCAGCAGCAGCTCGAGGCAGAGGCGCGTCGTGTGATGGGCGCCTGTGCCGAACGCCTGCCCCGGGTCGATGACGACGTCGAGCGCTCCGCGCGGCGGCGCCGGGTGCCAAGGCGCACGCACGTGCAGCCGGACCGCGCCGCTCCCCAGCTCGATCGGCTGGTGGAAGTCGCGCCAGCGCTCGGCCCAGTCGTCGGCGACCTCGGTGGTGACGACCTCGACGAGCGCGTCGCCGACGGCGGCTTCGAGGTCCGGCAGCATGGGGAGCTCGCCCGGCGACCCGTAGACCGCGTACTCCACTCGATCGCCGAGATCGACCTCCTCGACGCCCTGTGGCGCCAGCGCGAGCAGCTCGGCCAGGGCGACCTCCGCGTTCGCGCGCCGGACGCGGAGCGCCAGGCGGATCACGAGCCGAACAGCCGCCGCAGCCGGCCGACGACGGACTCGTCGGTGCGCAGGTTCTCCTCGGTCATGGAGTCGGCGAGCTCGCGCAGCAGCTGCTTCTGGCGCTTGGAGAGCTTGCGGGGGACCACCACGCCGACGACGACGCGCAGGTCGCCGTTGCGACCCGGCCGCCGCAGGGTGGGCATGCCGGCGCCGCGCACCGCGAGGACGGTGCCGGGCTGCGTCCCGGCGGGCACCTCGAGCGCAACCGGGCCCTCGAGCGTCTCGACGTCCATGGTGGTGCCGAGCGCGGCCAGCGGCGCCGGCACGTCGAGCACCGTGACGAGGTCGTCGCCGTCTCGCACGAATCGCGGGTCCTCACGGACGTGCACGAGCACGTACAGGTCGCCGGGCGGCCCGCCCTGCTCCCCCTCGTGGCCGCGACCGGACAGGCGGATGCGCTGGCCGTCGGCGATCCCGGCGGGGACGTCGACGTCGAGCTGGCGCCGGCCGACCTCGCGGCCGCGGCCGTCGCACGTCTCACACGGCGTCTCGGGGACGCGGCCGTCGCCGTAGCAGACGTCGCACTCGACGGTGCGGACGACCTGCCCGAACGGGGTGCGCGAGACGCCCTGCAGCTTGCCCTGGCCGGCGCAGCGCTCGCAGGTCTTGATGGGGGTGCCGGGCTTCGCGCCGTTGCCGTTGCACGTCGCGCAACGCTCGACGGCCTCGAAGCCGAGCGCGACCTTCGCGCCCTTGGCCGCCTGGGCGAGCGTGATGTCGGTCTGGACGCCGATGTCCCCGCCCTGCGCCGGCCCGGTCGGGCCGCGGCCGCTGCCGCCGAAGAAGGCGTCGAAGAGGTCGGAGATCGAGCCGAAGCCGTCGAAGTTCGGGGCGCTGCCGCCCGAGCGCAGACCCTCGTGGCCGTAGCGGTCGAAGGTCGCGCGGCGGTCGGCGTCGTTGAGGATCTCGTAGGCCTCGGCGGCTTCCTTGAACTTCTCCTCGGCCTGCGGGTCGTGCGCGTTGACGTCCGGGTGCAGCTCGCGGGCGAGCTTGCGGAACGCCTTCTTGACGGTCGTCTCGTCGGCGTCGCGGGCGACGCCGAGCACCTGGTAGGGATCGCGGGGAACGGTGGAGCTCACCGCGACGGCCCTCCTTCAGAGTCGTTCATACGGATAGTGGAGCAGTGATGCGCTGTCATGCGGGGTCGTACACGTCCTCGATGAAGCGCGAAAGCTGGAGGGCCGCCTCGCGGACGGCGCGGATCGCCACGGCGTAGTCCATGCGGACCGGGCCGATGACCGACACGGTCCCGAGCGGCTGGGTCGGGAGCCCGTACCCGGCGGCGACCACGGACAGGCCCTGCAGGGCGGGGACCTCGTTCTCCGAGCCTATGCGGACGCGGACGTCGCGCTCCCCGAGCGCGACCTGCAGGACGCCGAGGAGCGTCACGCGGCGCTCGAGCATGCCGAGGAGCTCGTTGATCTGCGAGAGGTCCTGCACGCGGTGCTCGGTGAGCAGCCGCGCGGCCCCGTCGAAGTACAGCGAGTCCTCGGCGGTGGCGGCGAGGTCGGTGAACGCGGGGACGAGCGCCTCCAGAAACCCGCGCTCGCGGCCGCCGCGCACGGAGTCGCTCAGGCGTGACCTCAGCGTCCTCGCGCCGAGGCCCACGCCGCGCAGGCGGCCGTTGAGCTCTTCGGCCGCCCAGGCGATGAGCCCGGGGTCGACCGGGGAGTCGAAGCCGAAGACGCGCTTGGTCACCCCACCGGTGGAGGTGATGACGACGACCATCACGACCTGCGGCTGGAGGCCGAGCACCTCCACGTGGCGGATGGTCGCGGTGTTGACGGGCGGCGCCGAGACGATCGCCAGCAGGTTCGTCACCTGCGACAGCGTCTCCGTCGTGACCCGCATGGCCTCGTCGACCTCGCGGCGGATGAGCTGCAGCTCGAGGCCGGGCGCGGCGTCGGCAGCGACCGCGGGGAGCAGGCGGTCGACGTAGTAGCGATGGCCGGCGTCGGTCGGGACGCGGCCCGCGGAGGTGTGCGGGTGGGCCAGCAGCCCGTGCTCCTCGAGCATCGCGAGCTCGTTGCGGATCGTGCTGGGGCCGTAGTCGAGCTCGACGTCGCCCGCCAGCGCCTTGGAGCCGACGGGCAGCCCGGTGGCCAGGTGCGCGCCGACGACCTTGCGCAGCACGAGCTCTTGTCGGGGGCTGAGGATCACCGGGTTCAATGGTACGAAGGAGGGCGGCGGGGACCGGGCGTCCCCGGCCGGTCACGCTGCAGATCGGGTCCAGCTCACCTCAGACGATCGTCGCCACCGCGCCGCCGTCGACCGACCAGGCCGCCCCGGTGACCGTCGAGGACCGCGCCGAGCACAGGAACACGACCACGTCGGCGACCTCCCCCGGCGTCGCGAAGCGCCCCAGCGGCACCTTGGCCTCCTGTGCGGCGAGCGCCTGCTCCCGGGAGGTTCCCCGGGCGGCCGCCGTCTGGTCGGCCATCCCGCCGGGCGCCATCCACAGCTCGGAGGCGACGGGACCGGGCGTCACCGCGTTGACCAGCACGCCGTCGGCGGCGTGCAGGTCCGCCCAGGTGCGCGAGAGCGACAGCTGCGCTGCCTTGGTCACCGAATAGGCGGCGTTCGTCAGCGACGGGCGCTTTCCCGCCGACGAGCAGACGTTGACGATGCGCCCACCGCCCTGGGCGGCCATCCGGGGCGCCGCCTCGCGCATGAGCCACATCGGGGCCATGACGTGGAGCTCGTACTGCGCCCGCCAGTCCTCGTCGGTGAGCTCGTCGACCCCGCGGGCGAAGGTGGTCCCGGCGTTGTTGACCAGGACCCCGAGCGGTCCGAGTTCCTCCGCTTGCGCGACGATGGCCGCCGCGGCGCCCGGGTCGGTCACGTCGGCCGCGAAGGCCACCC
>JBBQZE010000165.1:0-6889 GCA_038207985.1 Solirubrobacterales bacterium | reverse complement strand
TTGCCGCGGGCACCAAGAGCGTGGCGGTCGTGGTTCCGCCGACGACGAGCTGGACGCTGCCCGCCTACGAGCTCGCGCTCCTCGCGGCCGGCGACGGCCGCGACGCCCGCGTGCTGACCGGCGAGCCGACGCCGCTCGCGGCGTTCGGCCCCGGGATCTCAGCCGCTGCGCACGCGTTCCTGGACGGGCACGGCGTCAGCCTCGAGCTCGACACCTCGCACCCGGCCGGCTCCGACCTCAGCGCGCTGGCCGACACCGTGATCGCGCTTCCCCTCCTCCGCGGGCCCGCCATCGGCGGCTTGCCACTCGACCACCAGGGGTTCGTGCGCGTGGACGAGCACATGGCGGTCATCGGCTGCGACCACATCCACGCCGCGGGCGACGCGACCGACGGCGCGATCAAGCAGGGCGGCCTGGCGGGCCAGCAGGCCGACACCGCGGCCACCGAGATCGTGCGGGCGTGCGGCGGCGATCCGCCACCTACGCCCTACGAGCCGGTGCTGCGCGGGAAGCTCACCGCGGCGGGTGGGACAGAAGAGCTGTTCCTGCGGCGCGCGCTCGACGGCCGGGACCTCGGAACGAGCTCGAGCGGCGCGCTGTGGGCACCGCCCGGCGTCGTCTGCGCGTGGCGCCTGGCCCGCTGGATGACGTACCGCCGCGACGAGCTGGCGCTCTGCTCGACCGACCACGTCGCGCATCCCCCGCTCGCCGCCGGCGTCTGAGCGGGCGACCACCACCGTCCCGCGTCACGCGGCCTGGCGGGCGGGCCGGTTGTCGCGGGGGCGCGTGAGCTCCGTCACGACGGCGACGGCGTCGGCCGGGGTGCGAGCGGCGGCAGCCTTCTTGAGGAAGCCGTTGGGCAGCGAGAGGCGCGCGACCTTCTTCCACGCGGAGGCGACCTGCTTGGGAAGCGAGCCCTCGGCGTAGTGCAGGTCGTAGCGGTCGAAGATCGCCCGGACCTGCGGGGCGATCTCGGCGTAGCGGTTGCTCGGCAGGTCGGGGAAGAGGTGGTGCTCGATCTGGAAGGACAGGTTCCCGGTCATCAGGTGCATGAACGGGCTGCCGGTGATGTTCGCCGCGCCGAGCATCTGGCGCACGTACCAGTCGCCCCGCGTCTCGCCTTCGATCGAGGCCTTCTCGAACGTCTCGACCCCCTCGGGGAAGTGGCCGCACATGATCACCGAGTGCGTCCACAGGTTGCGAACGAGGTTCGCGGTCAGGTTGGCGGCCAGTGTCGTCGGGGCGGAGATCCCCGAAAGCGCAGGGTGGACGAGGTAGTCCTTGGTGGCCTGCGCGCGGATCTTCTCCAGCACGGCCTTGGCCTGGCGCTGGAACTCGGGGTTCTCGTCGCGCGTCGAGAAGTTCTTTCCGAGCTCGAGGTCGTAGGCGGCGATCCCGTACTCGAAGAAGCAGGCGTTGATGAGGTTCCAGAGCGGCTGGCCGAGGTAGAACGGGAGCCAGCGCTGGTCTTCGTCGACGCGCATGATCCCGTAGCCGAGGTCGTTGTCCTTGCCGACGACGTTGGTGTAGGTGTGGTGCAGCTCGTTGTGGGAGTGCTTCCACAGCTCGGCCGGCGAGGCGTGGTCCCACTCCCACGTCGTCGAGTGGATCTTCGGGTCGCGCATCCAGTCCCACTGGCCGTGCATGACGTTGTGACCGATCTCCATGTTCTCGAGGATCTTCGCCACCGAGAGTCCGGCGGTTCCGGCCAGCCAGGCGGGCGGGAACAGCGAGGCCAGCAGGACCGCTCGGCTGGCGAGCTCGAGGGTGCGCTGCGCGTCGATGACGCGGCGGATGTAGTCGGCGTCCTCCTCCCCGCGGCTGTCGATGACCGACGCGCGGATCGCGTCGAGCTCGGCGCCGATGTCCTCGATGTCCTGGCGGCTGAGGTGGGCGATGGGGTTGTCGGTCTTCTTCTGGATCGCGGTCATGGGTCGTCCTTAGAGGTCGATGTCGCAGGCGCCGGCGGCGCCTGAGATGCAGGTCTGGATGCGCACGTCGTCGCCGGGCGCGGCGGTGGTGAGCTCGCCGGTCCGCAGGTCGCGGACGGTGCCTTCTCGCAGCGGCACGACGCAGCCGAAGCAGATGCCCATCCGGCACCCGGAGGGCATCAGCACGCCGGCGGCCTCGCCGACGTCGAGCAACGGGCTCGCGCCGTCCGCATCGACGGCGGTGTCGGACGTGGAGAACGTCACGCGGCCGCCGTCGCCGGGAACGACGACGCTCGCCCGGAACCGCTCGGTATGCAGCTGCTCGGCAGCGCCGATCCCCGCGAAGTGCTGCTCGATCGCGTCGAGCATGCCGGCCGGTCCGCACGCCCACGTCTCACGCTCGGCGAGATCCGGGACCAGCGCGCCGAGCCGGTCGACGTCGAGCATGCCGTCGACGTCGGTGTGCTGCTCGACGAGGCGGATGCGCCCGCTCGAAGCCAGCCCCCGGAGCTCGGCACCGAAGATCACGTCGCTCGCCGTGGGCGCGGAGTGGACCACGACGACGTCCTCGAGCTGCCCGTCGTGGCCTCGGAGCATTCCCATGACCGGCGTGATCCCGCTGCCGGCGGTGACGAAGAGCGCCTTGGCGTGCCGGGTGTCGGCAAGGGTGAAGTCGCCTTGCGCCTGGTCGAGCTGGACGATCGTGCCGGACTTCGCGCGACGGACGAGGTGATCGCTGACGACGCCGTCGGGGATCGCCTTGACGGTGATCGAGATGCAGCCGTCGGCGCGTGCGGCGGGCGACGTGAGCGAGTACGCGCGCCACAGGCGGACACCGTCGACATCGACGCCGATCCGCACGTACTGGCCGGGCTCGTGGCCCTGCCAGGAGCTCCCCGGCTTGATGACGACCGTCGCAGCGTCAGCCGTCTCCGGCTCGACCTCCACGATGCGTCCGCGGAGGTCCGCACCGGCGCGCAGGGGGCTGACGAGGTCGAGGTAGTCGGCCGGGACCAACGGGGTCGCGACCAGCTCGGCCAGCTTGATGGCCCGCCGGCGCAGGGCGGTGACCGGCGTGGGGCTGGGGCGGAGCGCGGTCGTCGGCATGCAGCAAGGTTGATCGTCATCGCCCTCAGGCTCTTGGCCGAGGCCGGTGAACCTGACCCGCTCTTTTTGTTCGCAGAAAACAATTTCGGTACGGTGGCGTGCGTGGACGCGCTCCAGCTCACAGGCCCCGTGATGGACGCGCTCCGCGCTCAGCTCCCGGCAGTGGCGGGCGAGACGAGCGCGGCGATCCTCGTCGAGGTCCCGGGCTACAGCGCGATCGGCGCGCTGCTCGGCGCGCCGATCGACGAGGCGGTCGAGCTCGCGCTCCGCGCGTTTCTGAACGTGGCCTCGGGCGCGCGCGGCTCGGACCCCAGCGCGCCGCTGCAACCCGCGCTCGACGCCGCGTACGCGCTCGGTCGTGGCGAGGCGCGCGAGGGCCGCACGATGGACGCACTCCTGGCCGCGTACCGCGTCGGCGCCCGCGTCGCTTGGCGGGAGCTCGCCCGCGTCGCCGTCGAGGCGGGTCTCCCGGCCACGCCGCTCGCGCAGTTCGCCGAGCTCGTCTTCGCCTACATCGACGAGCTCTCGGCGGCGAGCGTGTTCGGCCACGCCGAGGAGGCCGCCACGAGCGACCGCGCGCACCAACGCGCGGTCGAGCAGCTGATCCGTCGCCTACTCGCCGGCGGGCCGGCCGACGTGCTCCAAGCAGCCGCCGAGCGCGCAGGCTGGCCGCCGCCGGAAGCACTCTGCGCGGTGCTCCTGCCGAGCGCTCGCGCACGGGGGATCCGCGCCGTCGTCGACGCCCGTTCGCTGCTGCTCGCCGACGACCTCCCAGGCGCGGACGGCGACGAGGAGACCGTGCTGCTGCTCGTGCCCAGCGAAGACGCCTCGACCCGAGACCGCCTTGCCCAGGCGCTCGCCGACCGGCAGGCCGTCCTCGGCCCCGCGCGACCGTGGCTGCAGGCACGCTCGTCCTACGAGCGCGCCCTCCGCGCGCGTGGCCTGCGATCGGTCGGGTCGTCCACCGCCGTCGTCGACACCGAGGACCACCTCGCAGAGCTGGTCACCGACGCCGACCCGGAGGCGCTCGCCGACCTGCGCGCCTCGGTCCTCGCGCCGCTCGCGGAGCTGCGGCCCTCGACCAGGGCAAAGCTCACCGAGACGCTGCGGGCATGGCTCCTCCACCAAGGAAGACGCGACGACGTCGCCGCCGCGCTGTTCGTGCACCCGCAGACCGTGCGCTATCGCATGGGCCAGCTGCGCGAGGTCTACGGCGACCGCCTCGATCAGCCGGACCTGATCCTCGACGCGACGATCGCCCTGGGTGTGACACGCCGCTAGAACCAGCCCAGCGACCGCAGGGCGTAGGCGGGCCAGAGCGGCGATCCGACGACGTTGCGCTCCTGGCGTCCCGGGCCGCGGAACTGCGCGTGGCGCTGGCGGAAGACGTGGACGCGGGACGAAGGCCGGCGGCCCCGCTGAGTCGTCGTCGGGCACGTTGTGGTCGGTGGGCAATCACAAGGTGACCGTCACAACGCGTAGGCGTTCGGCTTCTCGAGGCGGTCGTCGCGTCGGTCAGCGCGAGCGCCGTCGAGGCCGAGCGCGACCGGGTGCTACCGGTGGGGGCGGCCGGGATCACCTACGTCCTCATCCAATCGATTGAGCTCGCCGTCGGGATCGCGCTGACGAGTGACCGGCGGGTCGTCAGCCGGCGATGCCGGCGTCGGTGCGGTGCGGGCGGTCGTGGTGCAGCTGCAGCGCGCTCATGACCAGCGGGAAGTGGCTGAACGCCTGCGGGGTGTTGCCCAGCGCCCGCTGGTGGACGGGGTCCCACTCCTCGCTGAGCAGCCCGACGTCGTTGCGCAGGGAGAGCAGGCGGTCGAACAGCGCGGTCGCGTCGTCGCGCCGCCCCGCGCCGAAGAGGGCGTCGACGAGCCAGAACGAGCAGGCCAGGAAGACCCCCTCGCCGCCCGGAAGCCCGTCGTCGCTGCCCTCGGAGCGGTAGCGCAAGACCAGGCCGTCCTGCGTCAGCTCGCGCTCGATGGCCGCGACCGTGCCGGTGATGCGCTCGTCGTCGTAGGGCAGGAACCCGACCCGCGGGAGCATCAGGAGGCTGGCGTCCAGGCCGGGTCGGCCGTAGGTCTGGGTGAAGGTGCCCTTGTCGGCGTCGTATCCGTGCTGCAGCACGTCGGCACGGATCTCTTCGCGCAGCGCCGACCACCGCTTGCCGGGGCCGGGAAGCCCCGACTGCTGGACGCCCTTGACCATGCGATCGGCGGCGACCCAGGCCATGACCTTGGAGTGCGTGAAGTGCCGGCGCGGGCCGCGCATCTCCCACAGCCCGTTGTCGGGCGCGTCCCAAGCACCCTCCAAGTGCTCCATCAACGCGACCTGCACGTCCCACGACTCGTCGGTCGCACCCAGGCGCGATGAGCGCGTCAGGGCGAGGCCGTCGAGGACCTCGCCCCACACGTCGAGCTGGAGCTGGTCGGCGGCGGCGTTGCCGATCCGCACAGGCGTCGAGCCCTCGTAGCCCGCCAGCCAGGGCAACTCGGCCTCGGGCAGGCGCCGCGTGCCGTCCAGCCCGTACATGATCTGCAGCTTGGACGGGTCGCCGGCGACCGCGCGCAGCAACCACTCCCGCCACGCCCGCGCCTCGGCGACGTAGCCGGCGGTGAGCAGGCTCTGCAGCGTCAGGGTGGCGTCGCGCAGCCAGCAGTAGCGGTAGTCCCAGTTGCGGGGACCACCGATCTGCTCGGGCAGCGACGTCGTGGCGGCCGCGACGATGCCACCGGTCGGCGCGTAGGTCAGCGCCTTGAGCGTGATCAGCGAACGCTGGACGGCATCGCGGTACTCGCCGGTGACCTTGCTGCGACTCGTCCACTCGCGCCACAGCTCCTGGGTCTCGGCCAGCGCACGCTCGGGATCGACGGCGCGTGGACGTGGCTCGTGGCTGGCCCGCCAGGTGAGCACGAACGGCACCCGCTCGCCCTCGCCGACCTCGAAGTCGCTGCGCGTGCTCGGGCCGTCGGCGCCGTGGACCTCGACGGGAGCCCGCAGGTAGACCGCGTCGGGCCCGGCGATGGCGGTCACGCCGTGGTCGTCGCGCCGGACCCACGGGACGACGTGGCCATAGTCGAAGCGCAGCCGGAGGTCGCTGCGCATCGCCACGCGGCCGCTGAGGCCTTGGACGATGCGCATGACGTCGGGCGCCTCGCCCCGCTGGGGCATGAAGTCGATAACCCGGACCGCGCCTCCTGGCGTCTCCCACTCGGTCTCCAGAACGAGCGAGTCGGGCTGGTAGCGGCGGCGCGTGCAGACGCCGCCGGCCGCAGGAGCGAGTAGCCAGGCCCCGGCCTCCGGCGTGTCCAGGAGCGCGGCGAAGCAGGCGGGTGAGTCGAAGCGCGGCAGGCACAGCCAGTCGATCGACCCCGAGGTGCTGACCAGCGCCGCGGTGTGCAGATCGCCGATGACGGCGTAGTCCTCGATCCGGGGCACCGAGCGCAGTGTGGCGAGTCGGGCGGGTACGGTCGCCGCATGGCCCCCCTCCTGGCAGGTAAGACCCTCGTCGTCACCGGCGGGAACAGCGGCATCGGCGAGGCGATCGTGAAGGCCGCGGCCGCGCAGGGCGCCAACGTCGTCATCGACTACGTCGCCCACCCGGAGGAGACCGCGGAGATCGTCGCGGGCATCGAGCAGCTCGGCGGCCACGCCGTCGGCGTCAAGGCCGACGTCAGCCGTGCTGCGGACCTGCACAAGATGGTCCAGACCGCCGTCGACACCTACGGCCGACTCGACGCCCTGGTCAACAACGCCGGCATCGAGACCCGCGCGGGGCTCCTCGACACCACCGAGGAGGACTACGACCGCGTCATGAACGTCAACCTCAAGAGCGCGTTCTTCGGCACCCA
>JBBQZE010000164.1:0-6906 GCA_038207985.1 Solirubrobacterales bacterium | reverse complement strand
AGGACGACGTCGTCGGCGGCGAGCATCGCGAGCAGCTCCTCCTCATCCGCGGTCGCGTCGACGACGTGGAGGACGAGGTCGGCCACGCGGGTCTCCTCGAGCGTCGCGCCAAAGGCCTGGACGAGCTGGTGCGGAAGCTTGCGGATGAAGCCGACGGTGTCGGTGAACAGGAACGGACGGCCGTCGAGCTTGGCGGCCCGCGTCGTCGGGTCCAGCGTGTGAAAGAGGCGGTCGCGGACGCCGACGTCGGCGCCCGTCAGCGCGTTGAGCAGGGTCGACTTGCCTGCGTTCGTGTAGCCCGCCAGGGCGATCTGCGGGAGGTGCGCGCGGTCGCGCTCGGTGCGCATCGTGGCGCGGTGGCCCTTGACGTCCTCCAGGCGGCGCTTGAGCGCTGAGATCCGGTCGCGGGCGAGGCGGCGATCGGTCTCGATCTGCGACTCGCCGGGGCCACGGGTGCCGATGCCGCCGCCGAGGCGCTCGAGGTGGGTCCAGAGCCCCCGCATCCGCGCGAGGTTGTACTGCAGCTGCGCGAGCTCGACCTGGAGCTTGCCCTCGGCGGAGTTCGCGTGTCCGGCGAAGATGTCGAGGATCGTCACGGTCCGGTCGACGACCGGCATGCCGAGGGCCTTCTCGAGGTTGCGCTCCTGCCGGGGCGTCAGCTCGTCGTCGCAGGCGATGACGTTGGCGTCGGCCGCCTTCGCGAGCTCCTTGACCTCCTCGAGCTTGCCCTCTCCCAGGTAGGTGTTGGGGTGCGGCTTCTCGCGGTGCTGGACGGCCTGCCCGACCACCGCGACGCCGGCCGTGCGCAAGAGCTCGCGCAGCTCGGAGAGGTCGTCGCCCTCCTGGAGGGCGGCGACGCAGAACGCCCGCTGCTTCGCGCGTCCCTGTTTTGGCTGGCCGGTCTTCGTGGGGTCCTGGCGTCCGTCGCGGGTTCGCTGCATCACCACGAGTCTAGATGCGCCGCGGGCGGTGCTCGCTAGGGTCCGCGGCGTGCTCGACGTGGCCGACGACGCAGCGCTGGCCGAGCGGCTGGCAACCCGGACGCTCGAGCTCGTCGACGTCCCGAGCGAGTCGCGCGACGAGGGTGTCCTGGCCGCCCATGTCCTCGCGGTGCTGGGCGCCGCGGGCGTTCCGGCGCGCGACGCCGGTGACTGCTGCGTGGTCGCGGAGCTCGACGGTGGCGAGGGGCCGCTGGTCGTCCTCGCGGGCCACCTCGACACCGTGCCGACCCAGGGCAACCGTCCCGGGCGCCGTGACGCCGACGCCGTCCACGGTCTCGGCGCCAGCGACATGAAGGCGGCGCTGGCCGTGATGGTCGAGCTCGCGCTGACGCTGCGCGACACCAGGCGCCGCGTGGCGCTGTGCTTCTTCGGTCGCGAGGAGCTCGGCATCGCCGACTCCGCGCTCACCCCGCTGCTGGCCCGTGAGCCGGCCCTGGCGGGTGCCGGGCTCGCGGTGGTCATGGAGCCGACCGACAACGCGTTGCAGGGCGGCTGCCTGGGCAACGTCAACGCGACGTGGACCTTCTCCGGCCGCTCGGGGCACTCGGGCCGCCCGTGGCTCGCGGACAACGCGATCACCCACGCCGCGGCGGGTGTCGCCGCGCTCCACGCGGTCCCGGTCGAGCGTGTCGTCCAGGACGGGCTCGAGTTCGCCGAAGTGGCGTCCGTCACCCGCATCGCGGGCGGGATCGCGGACAACGTCATCCCTGACCGCGTGGACTGCCACGTCAACTATCGCTACGCGCCGGGTCGTTCGGCGGCGTCCGCCGAGGCCCGTCTGGCGGAGCTCTGCGCGGCCCCCGCCTCGTCGCTCGAGGTGACGTCGAACGCGCCGAGCGGCGCCGTAGCCGTCACGCACCCCCTCGCGCGGGCCCTCGTGGCCGCCGGCGACCTCTCGGTGGCACCGAAGCAGGCATGGACGCCGGTAGCGGAGTTCGCGCTGGCCGGCGTCCCGGGCGTGAACTTCGGCCCGGGCGATCCCGCGTTCGCCCACCGACGTGACGAGCGGGTGCGCGTCGACGCGCTCGTGCGCTGCGCGCGGACGCTGGAGCGCTTTCTGTGCTCGAGCTGAACCCGGTCCTGACCGGGCTGCGCACCTACCCGTTCGTGCGGCTGACCGACGCGCGGCGCCGCCTGGAGGCCGACGGCGTCGACGTCGTGGACTTCGGCATCGGCGAGCCCCGCGAGGAGACCCCGGCGTTCATCCGTCAGGCCCTCGCCGACGCGATCGAGCCGCTGTCGTCCTACCCGCTGGCAGAAGGCCTGCCGGAGCTCCGCGACGTCGCCGCGGCCTGGGTCGGCCGCCGCTTCGGGGTCGCGCTCGACGGCGCCACGGAGGTCGTCCCCACGCTTGGCGCCAAGGAGGCGATCTTCTCGCTGGCGCAGGTCGTCGGCCCGGGCGCGGTGGCCGTCACGACCCCGGGCTACCCCGTCGCCGAGCGTGGCGCGCTGTTCGCCGGCCGGGAGGTGGTCGAGCTGGAGCTGACGGCCGAGCGCGGGTTCCTCCCCGACCTCGACGCGGTGCCCTGGGGCGACCTGGCGCTGCTGTGGCTGAACTACCCGAACAACCCGACGGCGGCGACGGCGCCGGTCGCCTTCTACGAGGAGGCCGCGGCGCGGTGCCGCGAGCACGGGGTCGTCCTCGCCTCCGACGAGGCCTACTGCGAGCTGTGGTTCGAGGGCCCGCCCCCCGCGAGCGCCCTCCAGGTCCCCGATCGCGCCGGCGTGCTGGCCGTCCACACGCTCTCCAAGCGCTCATCGATGCCGGGCTACCGGTCGGGTTTCGTCGCAGGCGACCCGCAGCTCGTGGCGGCGCTGAAGCGCTTCCGCCCCAACGTGGGCGTCGCCCCGCAGACGTTCGTGCAGCGCGCGGCGATCGCCGCCTGGAGCGACGAGGCCCACGTCGAGGCCGTCCGCGACGTCTACCGGGCCAAGCGCGACGTGCTGCTGCCCGCCCTGCTCGCGACGGGCCTGCGCCCGGCGGGCGGGCCTGCGTCGTTCTTCCTCTGGCTCGCGCTGCCGGAGGGCTGGAGCGGGAGCGAGGCCTTCGCCCTCGCGCTGCTCGAAGAGGGGGTGGTCGTCGCGCCCGGGGCCTACTTCGGCCCCGCCGGCGAGGGGTTCGTCCGGGTCGCCCTGGTGCCGTCGGCGGCGCAGTGCGAGGACGCCGCGGGCCGCCTCAGTCGTTGGCGTGCAGCACCGCGTTGAGGCCGCTCCACGAGCTCCCGTCGCGGGGCAGCACCTCGACCGCGCCGCTCTGCGAGTTGCGCCGGAACAGCAGGTTCGAGGCGCCGGAAAGCGCGCCGGCCTTGACCACCGCCCCGTCCGGGTCGGTCACCTTGGTCCCCGCGGTCACGTAGAGCCCCGCCTCGACGACGCAGTCGTCGCCCAAGGTGATCCCGAGGCCCGCGTTGGCGCCGAGAAGGCAGCGGCGCCCGACGGAGACCACCTCCTTGCCGCCGCCCGAGAGCGTTCCCATGATCGACGCGCCGCCGCCGACGTCGCTGCCGTCGCCGACCACCACGCCCGCCGAGATCCGGCCCTCCACCATCGAGCTGCCGAGCGTGCCTGCGTTGTAGTTCACGAAGCCCTCGTGCATGACGGTCGTGCCCTCGGCGAGGTGGGCGCCGAGGCGCACGCGGTCGGCGTCAGCGACGCGCACCCCCGCCGGGAGCACGTAGTCCGTCATCCGCGGGAACTTGTCCACCGAGGTGACCGCCAAGGCCACGCCCGAGGCACGGGCGCGCAGCCGGACAGCCTCGATCGCGGCGGGGTCCACCGGGCCGAGCGAGGTCCAGGCCACGTTGGCGAGCACGCCGAAGATGCCGTCGAGGTTGATCGTCCGCGGCGCGACGAGCCGGTGGGAGATCAGGTGCAGGCGCAGGTAGGCGTCCGGCACGGAGACCGGGGGCGCGTCGAGGTCGACCTGCACGACCTGCTCCTCGACCCGCACGCCACGGATGGCGTCCTCCCGGTCGAGGTCGCCCCCGAGCGGCCCGAGGTCGGCGGGCACCGGGCCGAGGGCGGGCTCCGGGAACCAGGCGTCGAGGACGCACTCGCCGGCGGCGATGGTGACCAGGCCCACGCCGTGGGCGAGGCGGCCGGTGGGGACGAGGCTCTCGGCGGGGGTGCTCATGCGGCGCCGGACGCTACCGGGACACCGGGGTCCGGCACTGCCGTGCCGCTCAGAGGCGCTCGAGCTCGACGAGCAGCTCCGGGGCGACCGCTCCCGCGTGGACCGGGACGGCCCAGCCCGAGAGGTCGACGTGGAGGCTCTCGTCGACGTCCACGACGAGGTCGCCGCCGTCCAGGTGCACGGTGACGGGCGAGTCCCCGCCGCGCAGGACGTGCGCGACGGCGGCACCAGTGGCCCCGGTGCCCGAGCTCTGCGTCTCCCCCACCCCGCGCTCGAAGATCCGCGCCCGGATCGCGTCGGGGCCGAGCTCGCACCACCACGACACGTTCGTGCGCTGCGGGAAGCGCGGGTCGAGCTCGATCGCCGGGCCGATCGACGGCAGGTCGAGCGCCGCGAGCGTCGCCTCGTCGGCCACGCGGATGGCGCACTGTGGGTTGCCGATGTGGACGTGCTGGAAACGGACGCCGTCGAGCTCACCGCGCCCGTCCCGCGGCCCGTCCGGGTAGGCCCGGGACGTCAGGTAGGCCGGGCCCATGTCCACCGTGCAGGTGGTGGCCGACGTGATCGTCGGGCGGATCTCCCCGGCGACCGTCTGGATCGAGAACGTGTCCGAGTCCGTCCAGCCCCGGGCGCGCAGGTAGAGGACCGCCTCGCGCGCGCCGTTGCCGCTGAGCTCGGCTTCCGAGCCGTCCGGGTTGAAGATCCGCAACCGCGCGACGAAGCCGGCCGCGTCCGGAGCCTCCAGCTGCAGGACACCGTCCGCGCCGATGCCGGTGTGGCGGTCGCACAGCCGGGCGACGCGCGGCGCCGTCAGCTCGAACGGCACCTCGTCGCGCTCGACGATGAGGTAGTCGTTGCCCAGGGCCTGCCACTTCTCGAAGCGCATCCTCGAGCAGGCTACGCGAGCGTCCGTGGCCGGTCGGGTGTCAGGGCACGAGCGCGGCGGCGACGGCCTCGGGCCCGCGGCCGGTCAGGTCGACGTGCTCCACCCCCGGCAGCTTGCGTAGCCACGTCAGCTGACGGCGGGCGTACTGGCGGGTCCGGCGGGCCATCGCTTCCGGGTCGCCGCGTAGCAGCTCGGCGAAGCCCAGCGCCTTCCGGGCGGTCACCGACGCGCCCGCGGCATCTGCGGCGCGCACCTCCGCCGCGGCGCCGGCGGCGACCATGCGCTCGACCCGCTCTTCGATCGCGGTCCGCAGCGCCTCGCGTTCCATCGTGCAGGCGACGAGCCGGGTGGGATGGCGGGTCTCCGCGGTCCAGAGCTGGTTCTCCCGGCGCGGCGGCGCCAGAGCACCCATCCGCTCGAGCTCGAGGCTGCGCACGATGCGGTGCGGATCGGTCGCCCGGACGGTCTCCGCCGCCCACGGGGCGCGCGCGACCAGCTCGGCGTGGAGGGCCTCGGGGCCCTCGGCCGCCAGCCGCGCCGCGAGCTCGGCCCGAAGGGCGAGAGGCGGCTCCGGGCGCAGGTCGAGGTCGGCCAGCGCCGCGCGGAGGTACAAGCCGGTGCCGCCGACGACGATCGGCGTCGCTCCCGCGGCCAGCAGCCCGTCGACCTCCGCGTGCGCGAGCGCCGCGTAGCGCCCGGCCGAGAACGTCTCGGTGACCGGCAGGAAGGCCACCAGCCGGTGCTCGAGGCGGGCCCGCTCGGCGGGCGAGGCGACCCCGGTGAGGAGCTCCAACCCGGCGTACACCTGCAACGCGTCGGCCGATACGGCGACGGGGCGCTCACCGCGCGCGCGCAGGCGATCGGCCACCGCGATCGCGAGGGCGGTCTTGCCCACGCCGGTGGGTCCGAAGAGCGCGAGGACGGCGGCCATGCGAAGCGCATCATCGCGGCGGAGGCGCCGCGGTGCCCGCCCGTCGACCCGGTCGTCGCGCGATCTGGGGCCGGCGGCCGGTTCGTGCGCCGAGCGGCGCCCGCCGGGTCCGGTCCGGGCGGCGAGGCCGGGTACCGTCCGCCCATGAGCGTGCGCGCGGGCAGCGGCCTTTCGACCCTGGCGGATCCCGTGCGCGCCGCCACAGCGGCTGCCGAAACGGCGCGGGCCGAGCTCGGGCCGCGTCCGGCCGACCTCGTGTTCGTCTTCTGCTCCGGCGCGCACCTGCACGAGCCCGAGCGCAGCCTCGAGGCGGTCCACGATGTGCTCGCGCCGGGAACGCTCGCGGGGTGCGGCGCCGGCGGCGTCCTCGGGGCGGGTCGCGAGGTCGAGGAGGGCACGGCCATCAGCGTCTGGGCCGCTCACCTCGGCGGTGGCCGGGCCGACGGGTTCCACGCGAGCGTCAGGCCGATGGAGGACGCAGTGGCGGTGGAGGGCTTCCCCGAGCTCGAGGGGGCCAGCGCCGTGGTCCTGCTGCCCGACCCCGCCACCTTCCCCACCGACCGCATCCTGGCCGAGCTGCCCCGGGCTGCGCCGGGGGTGCCGGTGCTCGGCGGGCTGGCGAGCGGCCGGACCGCTGACGGCGGCGCGGCCCTGTTCCTCGACGGCGAGGTCCACGTGGACGGTGCCGTCGGGATCCGCCTCGAGGGCCTCGAGGTGCTGCCCTGCGTCTCGCAGGGGGCGGCACCGATCGGCCCGGAGCTCACCGTCACGGCCAGCGAGGGCAACGTCATCCTCGAACTGGCGGGCCGACCGGCGCTCGAACGCCTGCGCGAGGCGGTCGAGGGGCTCGACCACAACGAGCGCGACATGCTCGCCGGCGGCCTGCTGCTCGGCGTGGTCATCGACGCCAACAAGCCCGACTACCTCCAAGGCGACTTCCTCGTGCGTGGGCTCG
>JBBQZE010000163.1:0-6932 GCA_038207985.1 Solirubrobacterales bacterium | reverse complement strand
CCCAGATCCTCAATCTCCTTCGCGACCTGCAGCGCGAGCTCGGGCTCACCATCGTCTTCATCGCCCACGACCTCTCGGTCGTGCGCCACATGTGCGACCGCATCGCGGTGATGTACGTGGGGCGGATCGTGGAGCTGGCGGGCGCGGACGAGCTCTACCGGCACCCGCGCCACCCCTACACGGGCGCGCTGCTGTCGGCGGTGCCGATCGCTGATCCGCAGCTGGCCAGGGCGCACACGCGCCAGGTCCTCGGAGGCGACGTCCCGTCGCCTTCGAACCCGCCGAGCGCCTGCCGCTTCCACACGCGCTGCCCGAAGGCCGTGATCGGCAAGTGCGACGTGGACACCCCGGAGCTGTCGGTCAAGCCAGGCGGCAACATCGCGGCGTGTCACTTTCCCCTGGAGGACGCAGAAGTCGCTGCTGCCTCCTGACGCCGTCAGTCGAAACGCGAGCGGCCGCTGTCTGACGTCGTCAGTCGAAACGCGAGCGGCCGCTTGCGGCCGCGAGGACCTCTTCAGTCAGGCGCAGCCCTCGGTCAGCGGCACGTCAGGACGTCAGTCCAGGAACCGGGCCACGTCGCCCAGCGGCGCGCGGGCCGGCACCCGCTCCTCCTGCCGTGCGGTCCCGAGGTGCAGCAGGCCCAGCGGGCGCTCCGCCTCGGGGATGCCGAGGGCCGCGCGCCCCGCGGCGGTGCGCAGGACGCCCGGGGTGCGCCAGTAGCCTGCGTAGCCGCGCGCGTGGGCTCCGAGCAGCACGAGGTAGGCCGCCGCGGCGACCGCGTCGCGGTCCTCCTCGGCTTCGACGGGATCGGCCGACGTGGTCGCGGACACGGCCACGAGCGTCGGGGCGCGGTCGAGCTTTCCGCCCGAGCCGGGATCCGCGGCCTCGGCGGCGGCCTTCAGGCGCTCCAGCGACGCCGGGCCGAGCACCCGGAAGCGCCACGGGTTGGTGAGGTGGTGGTTCGGTGCCCACGTCGCGAGCTCCAGCAGCTCCTCGAGGACGGCCCGTGGCACGGGGTCGGGCCCGTAGGCCTTGTGGGTCCGTCGGCCGCGAACCGCTGCGTCGAGCTCCACCTCAGGCCTCCTCGTCGTCCTCCTCGTAGAGCGACTCCGAGGCGAGCTCCGTGCCCCGCGCGTCCCAGAGCTTGACGTCGAGGACGTCGCCGCGGTAGTCGTCGGGGGCCACGAGCGTGAAGCGGTCGTCGGCGAGGGCGCACTGGTCGACCGCCAGGCCGGCGAGCTCGGCCGTGACCACGGCGCCGCCGTTGCGCAGCGGGCGGCCCCAAACGAGCGTCACCTGGGCCTCCTTGCCCAGCTCACCGCGCCAGCGGCCGATGACGTCCTCGCACAGGTCCAGGCGCCAGTCCGGGTTCTGCTCGGCGACCTCGGCGGTGAACTCGGCGCGGGCGTCGAGCTCGGTCGGCTCGCCGTCGCCCGCCCCGGGGGTGAAGGAGACGTGGCCGTACAGCTCGTAGCCCGTGGTGGTGCGCGAGGTGGCCGGCACGTAGGTGCGACCGCCCCAGGTGCGATCGGGGTACCAGACGAGGTCGCCGGCCTGGCCGAGGTCCTCGCCCTCGTCGTCGATGCGCAGGCAGGCCGCGAGGAACTCGACCCTGAGGCGGTCGGCCCAGCGCCCGTAGGGCAGTTCGTCCTGCGGCGGCTCGGCGGCGAAGGACATCACGAGGCGATCGGTCGGCGGCATCGCCGGCGAGTCTAGGAGCCGCCGAGCTCCACGAGCAGCGTGACGGGGCCGTCGTTGACCAGCGCGACCTCCATGTGCGCCCCGAATCTCCCCCGTTCGGCGCCGAGCGCCGCGGCGAGGAGCTCGTACAGCGGCTCGGCGTGCGCGCCGGGCGCAGCGGCCGCCCAGGTCGGGCGCGTGCCCTTGCGGGCGTCGCCGTAGAGGGTGAACTGCGGGACGAGCAGCACCTCGCGGTCACCGAGCGGCTCCTCCATGCGGCCTGCCGCGTCGGGGAAGAGCCGGAGCCCGCGCAGCTTGGCGGCCATGCGGTCGGCGACAGCCCCGTCGTCGCCGTGGGTGACCCCGAGCAGCACGAGCAGCCCCTCGCCGATCGTGGCGATCCGCTCGCCGTCGACCGTCACCGAGGCGGAGGAGACGCGTTGCACGAGCGCGCGCATCACGCAAGGCTCGCAGGATGCCAGACGCCACCCCGTCGCCCCCGGGCGGCCCCGTCGTCGGCGAGGACGGCCTCGCGCGCTGCCCGTGGGGCGCGGCGGACACGCGCAACCGCCGCTACCACGACACGGAGTGGGGCCTCCCGGTGCACGGCGAGGCGGCGCTCTACGAGCGCATCACGCTCGAGGCCTTCCAGTCCGGCCTGAGCTGGCTGACGATCCTCACCAAGCGCGAGGCCTTCCGCGCCGCGTTCGCCGGCTTCGACCCCGACGCCGTGGCGGCGTTCGACGACGCGGACGTCGCGCGCCTCATGGCCGACGCGGGCATCGTCCGCAACCGCGCCAAGGTGCTGGCGGCCCGGACGAACGCCCGGGCAGTGGTCGCGCTCCGGGAGCACGGCGGCCTCGACGCCTTCGTCTGGGCGCACCGGCCCGACTCCTCGCCCGTCCCCTGCACCACCGTGGAGGTCCCGACGCAGACGCCGGAGTCCAAGGCGCTCGCCCTCGCGCTGAAGGGGCAGGGCTTCGTCTTCGTGGGCCCGACCACGGCCTACGCGCTGATGTCCGCCGTCGGCCTCGTCGACCTCCACCTCGTGGGCTGCCACCGCCGCGGCGCGGGAGCGCGCGCGAGCGCGTCCCTCAGAGGTGTGTGCGCAGCTCCGCGGTCGCCTGCTCGGGCGTGACCGCGTTCACCGGCACGCCCGTCCCGAGCTCGAGCCCGCCCGGGGCGACGAGGTGCGGATGCACGTCGATCCTCCAGCAGAAGCGCTCCGCGCCTCGCGGCGCCGTGCGCACCCACAGCGCCAGCGGCGGCGGGCCGCCGAAGCGGGCGGAGAGGGCCCGCAGGCCGAGGTGCAGCACGCCCGCGCCGAGAGGGCCCGGCGCCTCGAAGCGCGCCGCCGGCGTGCGGCACGACCATGAGCTGGAAGGGCACGCGCGAGGCGTACGGGGCGAGCAGCACGGCTTCGTCGTCGTAGGCGACCAGACGCGCGCGCTGGCGTACCTCGGCCTGCACGAGGTCCCCCAACAGGTCCGAGCCCTGCGTCCGCGTGGCGTAGGCGCTCGCCCGCTCGCGCTCGCGGGCCACGGCGGCCGGGACGAAGTCGAACGCGTGGAGCTCGGCCGCGGTCGTGTCGCGATCGACGTGCAGGTGCACGTGCGCGGCCTCGGCGTGGGCGGCCATCCGCTCGCGCCAGGTGCCCATGGCGACGGAGAGCTCCTCGGCGGTCAACGCGGACAGCGGTCCCCCCGGCGCCCAGGCCAGCAGCTCGTGGTGGCCGCGGGCGGCCGCGGAGGTGAAGAGGTCGAGCGATGCCTCGCGCGGCGGGGTCTCCGCGTCCGGGCGCAGCGCGGGTACCCCGGGGACGAAGGCGGGCGCCCCGGCGGTCGTGCCGCCCGGCGCCCCGGTCTCCGCACCCGGCGCGAGCAGGACCCGCAGCCCGGTCAGCGGGTCGACCCTGAGCTCGCTCACGCGCCGGCGTAGCGCCGGATGTCGGCTTCCAGGTCGGCGGCGGTGAGGTAGGGCCCCTGGTGGGAGTAGGTCTGCTTGCCCGTGCGGTCGTAGAACGCGGTGGTCGGCCAGCTCTGAGCGATCTGCTGCTTCCGGGCCACCACGTTGTCGGGGTCAGACACGCTGGGGTAGCTCAGCGGGAAGTCACGCAGGAAGGTCGCCGGCGCCCCGCCGCCGGCGTCGCCCGAGTTCAGCCCGAGGAACGCCACCCGCTTGCCGAGTTGGGCGCTCACGGCCTGGAAGGTCGGAAACTCCGAGCGGCACGGGCCGCACCACGAGGCCCACTTGTTCACGACGACCGGGTAGCCCTTGAGCGAGGCGAGCTCACGCGCGAACGTCCGCGCCGGCAGGAGCGCGTTCGGGCGGTCGTGCAGGCGCGCGAGCGGCGCCGGGGAGCCGGCCAGGCGGGTCCGCAGCCCGGCGGCGTCCGGGCTGCCCCCGGCCGCCTCCTTCGTGGGCGAGCTCTGCAGCAGCCCGACGACCACGACGGCCACCAGGGCGACGGCGAGCACGGCGAGCAGGACGGGTCGGCGGCGCATGCTGTAAGCCAGGGTACGCCCCGGCCGCCGTCCGTCCGGCGGTGCGTTATCCTGCGCTTACCAGCAGGGGGGCGTCATCTGTGGAGTCCCTCCCTTCCAGCAAGTCCCGGGTGGTGCCCGGTCCCCTGGTCTTGAGCAGTTGTTTCTGCCAGACCTCATCTGAGAAGCCTTGATGGCCGAGTCCACGAGCGTGGCGGCGTCCGCCGCCCATCCCGCACCTGAGCTGATCGCTCGGGCCGAGCGCTTCACGCGCGAGCCCTTCGTCCACCCCGGCGAGGAGGTCGCCGACGCGCTGGCCCTGGGCTCGCCGCGCCGCAAGGCCTTCGACCGCGCGCTCAAGGAGCTCGACGAGGGCTTCACCGTCCCCTCGACGAAGTGGCGGCGCCGCTACTCGCTGATGCTCGGCCTGGAGCGCGTGCTCTCCGAGCAGGAGGTCGTCCTGGCCGACGGGACGCCGCTCAACCCGCACCAGGTCGATGCGCTCTCCGGCACGCTCACCGCCCTGCTCACCCGCGAGCAGGGCAACGGCAACGCGGTCGCCGCGTCCACCGCCGCGCCGGTCCTCGCCGTCGACGAGACGACCGCGTACGCCCCGGTCCCCGACGCCAAGCGGCCCGTGGCGCGCGAGCAGCCGGAGGAGGAGCCCGAGGAGCTCGACGAGGACGACCCGGAGGACGAGGCCGACCGCGACGACTTCGAGGACGACGAGGACGGCGACCGCGTCGTCGCGGCCCCCACGCCCGACGACGACGAGGACGACGACGACGAGGAGGAGGTCGAGGCCCCCGTCGCCATGGACGAGGACGACGAGGCCGAGGACGAGGCGGACTCCTACGAGGACGACGAGGACGCCGACGTCGACGAGGACATCGACGACGGCGCGGTCGACGACCCCAACGCCGGCAAGCGCTTCTGGTTCGAGCACGCGACGGGTGCCGGCAAGACCGTCGCGGCGATGGGTTTCGTCGAGGCGTCCCGCACCGGCGGCGTCCTGATCCTGACCCACCGGCGCAACCTCGTCGACCAGTTCAACGGCGAGCTCACCACCCGCGGCTACGGCGACCGCATCTCGCCGCCGCTCCTCGGTTCGGAGCACAACGAGCGCGCCGACGGCCCCGTCACCGTCGAGACCTACCAGTGGTTCGTGCGCAACGCAGGCCAGATCTCCGCGGTCTACACCGTGGTCATCTGCGACGAGGCGCACACCGCACTCGGCGAGAAGACCAGCGCGGCGATCCGCGAGTGGACGGGTCCGATCTTCGTCGGCATGACCGCCACGGGCGCGCTCATCGCCCGCCACGTCACCGACCTCTTCCCGACGCAGACCTCCCGCTTCGACCTCGCGCAGGCCGCGCGCCGTGGCGTCATCGCCCCGCTGCGCGGTATCCGCATCCCGCCCGGCGTGGGCGTGCGCTCCATCGCGAAGGTCCCGCTGCGCCGCGGCGAGGTCGACGTCGAGTTCGACCAGGAGATGCTGGCCGAGCTGCTCGACCAGGCGCCGTTCAACATGGCGATCGCCGATCTCTACAAGGCGCGCTTCAACGGCGTCCCCGGCGTCCTCTACGCCGCCGGCGTGCGCCACGCCTACAACGTCGCCGCGGCGCTGCGCGACGCCGGCATCAAGGCTGAGGCGGTCTCCGGCGAGACGCCCAAGCGCCAGCTCGCCGCGAGCCTCGCCGCCTACGAGCGCGGCGACGTCGACGTGCTGGTCAACGCCCAGCTGCTCGCGGAGGGCTGGAACTCGCCCCGGGCCACGGTCTGCATGCACCTCGCGCCGACCGCCTCCCGGCGGATCTACCAGCAGCGTGTCGGCCGCGTCACCCGTCGCCACCCGGGCAAGGAGGCGGGCGTCGTCGTCGACTTCGTCCACCCGGCCACCAAGAACGACGACCCGGTCATCACGCTGCACTCGCTGCTCGACCGCGACGTCTACCGCGGTGGCGCGATCGTCGTGGGCCCGGTGCGCCGCGGCCGCGGGCGCCGGGTGCGGGTGGAGCGCCGCGTCGTGCCGGTCTGCGCGGAGGAGGAGCGCCGCCACGAGGTCTTCGAGCGCGAGCTGTGGCGCATCGCCGTCGAGTTCCTCGACTGGGGCGAGCAGCACATGTGGGCCGCGCTGGCCGGGGCGCGCGTGGCGCCGTCGGGCTGGCGCCGCGGCCGCGCGATGCTCAACTTCGACAAGTCGGGCGAGCTCCGCAGCCGCTTCCTGGTCACCGCGCTCGAGCGCAATCCGAACATGCAGCTTCGCGTCCGCGCGCTGCAGGAGATCGCCGCCGGCAAGGACGCGGACGCCTTCCAGCAGGGCGTCGACGTCGTCGCGGGGTGGCCGCGGACGGAGCGCAGCGAGGGCGTCAAGGTCCTCCTGCAGGCGCTCGCCGACCGTCGCATCGGGCGCCGCGACCAGGCCAACCAGTGGATCTGGGACCTCGCGGACATGACCCGGGACATCCACGAGGAGTACGCCGTCCAGCGCTGGCCCGAGACCAAGCGGCTGCTCGGCCTGCTCGTGAACTCGAGCGGGGGCGCGCACGCCCGCAACGCCCGCCGCCTCGTGCACGCCTCGCGCAAGCAGGACCGCCGCCTCAGCGCGGCGATCCTGGCCGCGGCGGTGGCGCACACCCCGGAGGCGATGGAGGTCGTCCGGGGCGCCCGGACGCGGATGGCCCGCAAGCCGAGCTCGCTCTCCCGCGAGCTCCTGCGCAACTTCCCGAAGGGCAGGACCCGCCGGAACCGCCGCCGCAAGAAGGGCGC
>JBBQZE010000162.1:0-6974 GCA_038207985.1 Solirubrobacterales bacterium | reverse complement strand
AAGATCAGCGCCGACACGACGAGGTACCACTCGATCGCCACGGCTAGCGGTCCCCGGACTCGCCGGCGGCGCCGGCTCCGATGCTCGCGCGCTCGCGCGTCGCGCCCGTTCTGCGCGTGCCCACGCCCTCCGCCATCGTGCCGGTCCCGAGCGGGCGGACGAGATCCAGCGGCGTGATGCGCTGCTCCTCGCCCTCGTGGAGCCCGCCGCGGCGGCGCGCGAGCGTGACCGCGCCGACCGCCGCGATGAGCAGCAGGAACGACGCGACCTCGAAGGGCAGCAGGAACTTCGTGAGCAGGAGCTCGCCGATGCGCGCGGGGGACCCGAACGGCGCCTCGCCCGGCTGTGTCAGCCCGTTGCCGGCGATGCCTGCGCCTTCCGTGCCGAGCGCCTTGAGCCCGGTCCCGAGGATCGCGATCGCGAGCTCGACGAACAGCACCCCGGCGAAGAGCACCGCGGCGAGCTTCGCCTGGCGCGTGCCTGACGGGCCCAGCGGCATCTCCGAACCGCCCACGTAGGCCACGACGAACATGTAGAGCACCATCACCGCACCGGCGTAGACGACGACCTGCGCGGCGGCGACGAACTCCGCGCGCAGCAGCAGGAACAGCAGCGCCAGGCAGAGCAGGTGGCAGACCAGCGCGAGCACCGAGTAGAACGCGTTACGCACCGCGACGGTGCCGACGGCGCCCGCCAGGGCACCGATCGCGGCGAGGAAGAAGGTGACTTCAGCCATGGGCAACCGGCAGTCTATGCACGGTCGCGCGCCGGGCACCGGCCGCGCGCGGGTGGTCGCACGAACGTGTCACAAGGCGGCGGGCGTCAGGCCGTGGCGACGCATGACGGCGCCGATCGCGGCCTGGTCGGGCGGACCGTCGGCGGCGGCGGCGACCACGGCGCCCAGCTCGCGGAAGAAGTCCGGGCCGAGGACGCCGGGGGCGACCGTGACGAGCTGCCGCGCCGGCCCGGGGCCGGGGTTCGTGAAGCCGTGGACGACACCGCGCCGGATGCAGAGCGCCTCGCCGGGTCCGACACGGTGCTCCTCGCCGCCCACCGTCCAGGTGACGGTGCCCTCGAGGCCGAAGAGCGTCTCTTCGTAGGCGTCGTGGAAGTGCGGGGCCGGGACGCGGGCGCCCTCGGGCACGCCGACCACGAACTGGGACACGCTGCCGTCGCTGTCGGTGCCTTCGACGAGGAACTCCATCGTCAGCGCGCCGACGGAGATCACCTCCGAGCGCGGCACGGCTACTCGCCCTCGGCGCGGATCGGGCTGCGCTCGAAGGGCTCGGCGAGGAGCATCTCCTTCGTGAAGACGAGGTCCGAGCGGTGGTAGTCGCTCAGCTCGTAGTCGTTGCCCATGGTGATCGCGTCGAACGGGCAGGCGACCTCGCAGTAGCCGCAGAAGATGCAGCGCGAGAGGTTGATCTCGTACACCGAGGCGTAGCGCTCGCCGGCGCTGACGCGGTGCTCGGGAGTGTTCTCCGAGGCGACGACGCGGATGCAGTCGGCCGGGCAGGCGGCGGCGCACAGCGAGCAGCCGACGCACTTCTCGAGGTTCGTGTCCTCGAAGCGGTGCAGGCGGTGGCGGCCCCGGAAGCGGGGGTAGACCGGCACCTTCTCCTCGGGGTAGGCGATCGTGTGCGTCCCCTCCACCACGCGGGCGAAGGTCGTCTTGAGGCCGCGGAGGGTCTCGCCGAAGATGCGGTAGGCGCCACCGGCCCCGCCGGGCTTGGGGGCGCGCATGACGACCACCTGGTCGTCGCCCGGGTCCCAGGTCATGTCAGAACGTCCCGTTGTCGTGGAGTACGAGGACCACCGCGGTGACCAGCGCGTTCAGCGTCGCGAGCGGCAGGAGGATCTTCCACCCGAAGCTCATGAGCTGGTCGTAGCGCAGGCGCGGCAGGGTCGCGCGGATCCAGATGAAGAAGAAGACGAAGCCCAGCATCTTCGCGAGCACGACGAAGGGGTCCACCCACGTCGGGGGATCGATCCCGAAGGGCAGCAGCCAGCCGCCGAGGAAGACCGTGGTGGTCACGCCCGCGACCACGAGGATGTTCAGGTACTCCGCGAAGAAGTACGAGGCGAACCGCGCACCGCCGTACTCCGTGTTGTAGCCACCGACGAGCTCCGCGTCGGCTTCGACGAGGTCGAAGGGTGCGCGGTTGGTCTCCGCGAAGCCCGCCACCAGGAAGATCAGGAAGCCGACGAACTGCGGGACGATGTACCACATGCCCTGCTGGTGCTCGACGATCTCCGTCAGCGAGAGCGTCCCCGCGGTCATGATCACGCCGACCAGGGCGAGGCCCTGTGACACCTCGTAGGAGATGAGCTGCGCGGCGGCGCGCATCGCGCCCAGGAAGGAGTACTTCGAGCCGCTCGCCCAGCCGCCGAGCATGATCCCGTAGAAGGCCACCGCGCCGAAGGCGAAGAGGTAGAGCGGCCCGATCGACACGTCGACGCCGTAGAGGCCGACCTTCGTGCCGAAGATGTCGACCTCGTTGCCGAACGGGATGATCGAGAACGCGGCGGCCGCGGTCAGGATCGAGATGATCGGCGCGATCGCGAACAGCCAGCCGATCGAGGTGCGCGGGCGGAAGTCGGCCTTGAACGCGAGCTTCCCGATGTCCGCGAGCGGCTGCAAGAGGCCGAAGGGGCCGACGCGGTTCGGGCCGGGACGGCCCTGGAAGCGGCCGAGCAGCTTGCGCTCGGCGAGCAGCACGATCGGGACGATCTGCAGGCCGACCGCGAAGATCACGATCGACTTGATGATCTGGATCCACCACGGCTCGAAGTAGGTGACCGAGCCCAGGACGGGCGCGAGGTGGTTCACGTGGTGACCTTCCGGATCTCGACGAGGGGACCCTCGAGCGTGTTGGCGGCATCCACGGGGATGCCTTCTTGGAGGAAGGCGCTGCCCGCCGGCGAGCCGTTGCGGAGCTCGACGACGGCCTCGACCTGCCGGCTGCCGGCGCCGACGAGGACGCGCTCGCCGTGGCGGAAGCCCATGCGCTCGGCGTCGGCGGGGGCGAGCTCGACGCGCTGCTGCGGGTGCAGGAACTTCAGCGCCGGTGAAGCCGCGACCTCGTCGGAAGCCCAGATCGACTTGAACGTCCCGAGGCGCAGCGCGCCGCGGGCGGCGCCGTTGTCGCCCCCGGGGGTGCTCGGCGTGGCCGCCGGGGCGTAGGCCGGTGCGGCCGGGCCCGAGCCCGCGACCGGGCCACCGGCACCGAGCTGCGCGGTGGCCGTGGGCCAGGCGGCGGCGCGGGCGGGGTCCTCCCACCAGCGGGTGCCCTTCGCGCCGATGGTGTCCGTGGTCAGCCCGGCGTAGCACGGGACCGCCGCGATGAGCTGCTGCGTGGCCGAGTGGACGGTCCAGACCTCGTGGTCGGCCCCGGCGCGCTTGGCCAGCTCGTCGAGCACCTGCCACTCCGCCCGCACGCCCACGGGGCGGCCGATCGCGGGCCGCAGTCGCTGCAGCCGGCCCTCGGGGTGGACGACGGT
Source organism: Solirubrobacterales bacterium (assembly GCA_038207985.1). Lineage (GTDB taxonomy): Bacteria > Actinomycetota > Thermoleophilia > Solirubrobacterales > Solirubrobacteraceae > Paraconexibacter. The sequence continues at coordinate 3,473 of JBBQZE010000162.1, read as the reverse complement.
GCCCTCCTTCTCCGCGTAGGACTCGGCGGGGAAGACGACGGTGGCGTACTCGCGCAGACCCTCCGTGAGGAAGCCGGCGTGGGCGATGACATGGGTGGCCGCCTCGAGCGCCCGCTCCCACGCCTGGCGGTCGGGCTGGTCACGCAGCGGGTCGGTGTGCAGCAGGTGGAGAACGGTGAGCTCGCCGCTCGCGGCACCCTCCGCGATCTCAGCGGCCGCCCGCCCCGGGACAACCGTGCCTGGCGCCTCGGTCCCGCCCGGCCCCACGTCGGGGAGGACGCCCGCCTCGCGCATGCCGCGCGCGTTGGTGGCGGCGGGGACGGCGAGCAGGCCCGCGCCCGCGCGGCCGGACAGGCCCAGCGCGCCGGCGAGCTTGAGCAGCGGAGCGATGACCGCCTCGCCGCCGGCCAGGATGCGCTCGCCGTAGAGGACGACGACGTCGCCCGGGGCGTCGCCACCGCTCGTGCGCAGCAGGGTCGCGAGCTCGGTGATCGCCGCGGCGTCGGCGCCGGCCGCGCGGGCGGGCTCGTCGACGGCGCCGCCGTAGAACGCGGCGGACAGCGCGGCGATCAGCGCGGCCTCGGCGCCGGGGGCGTAGCGCACCGACAGCGCGGCGTTCGGGTCGAGCGAGCTCGGGCGGGAGGTGGCGATCGCGAGCTGCACGCGGTTGCGCCGGACGCCCTTGCGCAGGCGCAGGTCGAGGATCGGCGAGTCGTCGACGGGCTCGGTGCCGAGCACGAGCACGGTGTGGGCGAACTCGAGATCCTCCACCGTGGCCTGCAGCGCCGGGTCGCCCAGCGCGAGCAGCCCGTCGCGGTCGAGGCCGGCCCCAGTGCGGGAGTCGAGGTGCGCAGAGCCGTGCACGTCCCGCAGCAGCCGCTGGAAGAGGAACGCCTCCTCGTTGGTCGTCTCGCCACCGGCCAGGCCCCCGATGCGGCCGCCGGCCTTGGCCAGGGCGCTCGCGGCCTCTTCGAGCGCGCGGTCCCAGCCCACCTCGCGCAGGACGCCGCCGTCGCGCACCATCGGCGCGGTGATGCGCTCGTCGGCGTGGATCGACTGGTAGGCGAAGCGGCCCTTGTCGCAGAGCCAGCCGTCGTCGACGGCCTGGTTGTCGCGCGCCATGACCCGCAGCACGCGGTCGTCGCGGACGGTGAAGGCGACGTTGCACTGCGAGGGGCACAGGGTGCAGATCGAGCCGGCGTTCTCGATGTCCCACGGTCGCGCCCGGAAGCGGTACGGCCGCGAGGTGAGCGCCCCCACGGGGCACAGCTCGATGATGTTGCCGGAGAACGGCGCGACGTACGGGTGGCCGTCGAAGGTGCCGACGAAGGTCGCCGCGCCGCGCTCGTGGAGGACGAGCTGGTAGTCCTCGGCCACCTCCTGGGAGAAGCGCACGCAGCGGTAGCAGAGGATGCAGCGCTCGCGGTCGATCGCGATCAGCGGCGAGAGCTCGAGCGGCTTCTTGAAGTGGCGCTTGGGCTCGATGAAGCGGGTCTTGCCGCCGCCCCAGCCGAACGACACGTCCTGCAGCGGGCACTCGCCGCCCTTGTCACACACGGGGCAGTCGAGCGGGTGGTTGATGAGGAGGAACTCGACGACGGAGGCCTGCGCCTCGGCGACCCGGTCGGTCGCGGTGTGGACGACCATGCCGTCCTTGACCGGGGTCGAGCAGCCCGTCTGCAGCTTCGGGATCCCCTCGATCTCGACGAGGCACATCCGGCAGGCGCCGACGGGCGCGCCGAGCTTCGGCTCGTAGCAGAAGACCGGGATCTCGACGTCGCCCAGCTTGGCGGCGTCGACGAGCATCGTGTTCTCCGCGGCCTCCACCTCGCGGCCGTCGATGGAGAACGTGATGCGCTTGGGCTCGGGGCGCGGCACTAGGCGAGCGCTCCGACCAGCTCGCGCTCCGCGCGCGCCCGGGCCATCTCGATGTACTCCTCGAACTCGTCCCGGAACTTGACGATCATCGAGCCGACCGGCATCGCCATCGCATCGCCGAGCACGCAGAGGCAGTGGCCGATGATGTTCGTCTGCACCGACGCCATGATGTCGAGGTCCATCGGGGTCGCAGAGCCCGCCTGGATGCGCTCGAGCATCTTCACGGTCCACTGCGTGCCCTCGCGGCACGGGGTGCACTTGCCGCACGACTCGTGGCGGTAGAACTTCGCGAGCTTGTGGCAGACGTCGACGACCGACGTCTGGTCGTCCACGACGATGATCGCGCCGGAGCCGAGCATCGATCCCGCCTTCGCGAGCGAGTCGAAGTCGTAGGGAAGGTCGAGGTCGTCCTTGGTGAGGACGGGCGACGACGAGCCGCCGGGGAACCAGAGCTTGACCTCGTGGTCGCCCTCGATGCCGCCGCAGAGGCCGTAGATGATCTCGCGGGAGGGCATCCCGAGCTCGATCTCGTAGTTGCCCGGGCGCTTGACGTGCCCCGACACGGAGATGAGCTTCGTGCCCGTCGAGTTCTGGACGCCGATCGCCGCGTACTCCTGGGCGCCCATGGCGAGGATGTGCGGGATCGTCGCCAGCGTCTCGACGTTGTTGATGAGCGTCGGGCCCTGGTAGAGGCCCTGGTTGGCCGGGAACGGGGGCTTGAGGCGCGGGTTGCCGCGCTTGCCCTCGAGCGAGTCGAGCAGCGCGGTCTCCTCCCCGCAGATGTACGCGCCCGCGCCGCGGTGGATCACGAGCTCGAGCGAGTGGTCCGTCCCGAGGATCCGGTCGCCGAGCAGCCCGTCGGCGTAGGCCTCGGCCACGGCGGCGTCGAGGATGTCGGCCTGCTGGGCGTACTCGCCGCGGATGTAGATGAAGGAGCGGGTCGCGCCCGCGGCGTAGGCGCCGAGGATCATCCCCTCGATGAGCATGTGCGGGCTCTTGGTCATGAGCTCGCGGTCCTTGAAGGTGCCGGGCTCGGACTCGTCCGCGTTGCAGACGAGGTACTTGTCCATGGCGCCCTTGGGCATGAACGACGCCTTCTTGCCCATGGAGAACCCGGCGCCGCCGCGGCCGCGCAGGCCCGACTCGACGAGCTCGTGCACCAGGGCCTCGCGGGGCATCGAGAGGCCGCGCCTGAAGACGTCGCCGTAGCCCCCGCGGCGCTTGTAGACGGCCAGGGTGTGCAGCCCCGGCTCGTCGATGTCCTTGAAGAGGATGGCCGCTTGGCTCATGGGTGGGTCACCGCGTTCGGGTCGACGGACTTGCGACGGAGGATCTGCTTGTCCGGCAGCGGCTCGGCGCCCGCGCGGATCTGATCGACGAGGACGGGCACGTCGTCGAGCGCGACCGGGCCGACGTAGACGTCGTCGACGGAGGCCATCGGGGCGATGTCGCACGCGCCGAGGCACTCGAAGCCGCGCAGGTTGAAGTCGGGGTCGTCGCCGACCTCCTCCTGGAAGCGCTCGAGCAAGGCGTCGGCGCCGCGCAGCGAGCACGAGATGTTCGTGCAGACGTAGACCTGCTGTCGCCCGACCGGC
>JBBQZE010000161.1:0-6996 GCA_038207985.1 Solirubrobacterales bacterium | reverse complement strand
GAGGGCGCCCGTGCGGGGGTCCCGGTGGCCGCGGGCGAGCGCGTGGCCGAGATCGTGGCGAGCGGCTCGCCGGCGCTGGTCGTGCGCGGGAGTCACGTCGATGTCCTGGTCACGCGGGAGACCGGCAGCAACCGGGGGGAGACGGTCCTCGCGCTCGAGGACGCCGAGGTGCTGAGCTCCGCCCCGGCGCCCGTGGGCGGCAACGACGCGCCGGGACCGCGCGTGGCGGTCTCGCTCCGCGTCCGGCTGCGCGACGCGGTCTACCTCGCGGCGGCGCAGTCCTTCGCCCGCGAGCTGCGGGTCCTGCCCCGCGCGGCGACCGACCGCCGCAGCGGCGCGATCGGCCTGCGCGTCGGCTCGGGCCTCTAGGCCCGGCGCCGGGCCTAGGGCTTCTTGACGATCGCCGCCTTCGCCGTGACCCGGATCGTCTTCAGCCCGCCGCGGGCGACGTCGACGGCCACGGAGAGCTTCTTCGCCTTGCTGCGCCGCAACTTCGAGGTCACGCGCAAGGCCTTGCTCGCGAGGACGACCTTCACGCTCGCGGCGCCGCCGGACGCCGCGGTGACGACCAGGCGCCCGCGGCGGACCGCGACCTTCGGCGGGGGACCGTTGCCCGGCGCGGTGGCCGTGGTGCGGCCGGAGGCGCCCTTCGCGAGGGACAGACCCTTCGGGAGCCGCAGTGTGACCGAAGACAGCGCGCGGTCGGGGCTGCTGACCTTCAGGCGCAGCGCGGGGCGCCCGCCGGACAGTCGCCCGAGCCGTGCCGTGAGCTTCGGGGCGCGGACGGTGTCGCACCCGACCCGGACCGCGGTCGCCGTCGCGGCGGCCTGCACGCCGGAGTGCGCGGTGAAGCTGCCGTCCAGCGTGGCCTGGTCCGGGGTGCAGAGGTCACGGTCGACGGTCACCGGGCTGGTGGGCCCGGCGTTCACCGTGAGCACGAAGCGGCTCAGCGGGACGTCCGGGATGTTGTCGAACGTGTTGATCAGCCGGTTGGTGGAGGTGAACCCGACGGCGCCGACGAGGTCGACCGACAGCGCGCCGCGCAGGGCGAGGCGCAGTTGGGGCAGCCCGCCCGGCACGGCGACGAGCGTGACCGCGCCGGTGAGCGGGGCGAGCAGCAGCGGGCTGTAGGCGGCCGCGGAGCCGATGACCGTGGAGGCCGGGCAGGTGCCGGCCGCGTAGGTGGCGGGCGGGCAGGGATCCTTCAGCGCCGGGAGGTTCGCGCCGAGGCCCTTGGGCAGCGCGACCGCGACGGTCTTCGCGTTCGCCTCACCGGGCTGCTGGCCGACGGTGACGATCACCGTCGGGTGGACACCCGGTCGCAGGTCCTCGCGGGTCGCGCCGATCGACGCCTGCAGCGTCGGGGCGAACGGCAGGCCGGCGCAGCCCACGGGCGTGAAGCCCGCGGCGGCGGCGGAGGTCTGTCCGGTGTACGTGCCGATCGTGACCGTGGTGGTCGCGGGGGCGCACGAGGATGGGTTGGTCAAGAAGGGAACGCCCGAGGCGAGCGTGCCGCGGAGCGTCAGCGACATGCGGTCGATGCGCAGCTGCGCGTCGCCCGCGGGCGTCTTGGAGGTCGTCGGGATGTCTTCCACGGTCGACGTCAGACCTCCGTCGGTCCGCAGCACCACCGGGGACTCGAGAACGACCTTCCCCGCGCCCGGGGTGCTCGGGCGCAGCACGATCCCGAGCCGCGCGGCCTCCCCGCCGAGCGGCCGGAGGTTGTACAGGCTGCCCGGGATCGTCTGCTCGCCCAGGTCGATGGGCACGAGCCCCGGGAGGACGACGTCGGCCACGGCCGTGGTGCTCCCGACGAGGGTCGACGCGGGGCAGCTGTCGGCGGCGAGCTGCTCGCCCGAGCACGTGCCGTTGGTGGCCAGCGGGTTGCCGATGAGCCCGGGTGGGAGGTCGAGGCGCAGGCTGCGGAGGTCGTCGCCGCCCGCGCCGGCCGGCCCGAAGCCGGTGAGGTCGAAGGAGACGGTGAGGTCGCTGTGCGCGCCGCCCGTCCGGTCGACCGGCGACGCGCTGACGTTGCCGACGGCGGGGGCGGCCGACGCGGCCGACGTGACCGCCAGGCTCGCGCCGAGGGTGAGGGCAAGGGCGCAGATCGAGCGGCGCATCGTGAGGTCCTGTCGGGTCGTGGGCGTGAGGGCGCCGAGGGAGCGCGCCGCAGCCGGGCGGCGCAGCGGAGGTGCGGCGGGGACCCTACCGGCGGGGCGCGCGAGCCGGGCCGGTCGCGCCGCTACCCGGCGTCCAGGGCCCGTCCACAGGGGTCAAGGAGGCTCGGGCGCGGGCCGATGGGGGAGCAGGCGTCCCGATCCTCGACCGCGCCCATCCCACATGACCCGTCTTCCCCGCCTGCTCCTGCCCCTCGCCGTCTGCCTCGTCGCGGCCGTGCCGTCGAGTCCGGCGACCGCCGCGACGCACTACCCCTCGGTCGCGAAGGCCGCTCCGATGGCGCTCGGCGTCGGCGACACGCTGACGGTCAGTGGCCACTGGTTCCGCAGCGGCACGGGACGCAACACGGTCGTCTTCAAGCGCGACGGCGGCCGTTCGGTCTTCGTCAAGGCGGGCAAGGCGACCAGCCGCACGATCACCGTCAAGATCCCGCCGAAGATGCTGACCTCGCTGGCGCACCGCTCGGGCAAGCCGGTCAACACCCGCTTCCGCCTCCGCGTCCTCGCTGGGCGCCTCGGCCGCAGCTTCACCGCCGCCAAGCTCTCCCCGGTCATCGGCGCTGTCGCCCTGCAGCCGAAGATCACGCCGGACGACTGCGACGGCGACGGGATCCCGAACAGCAAGGATCTCGACGACGACGGTGATCTCCTCCCGGACACGCTCGAGGCGACGCTGAAGACCGACCCGTGCAAGGCGGACACCGACGGCGACGGCATGACCGACGGCTGGGAGTACGAGTCCGCACTGGACTACAACAGCCACGCGAAGCCGTACGCGGGCAAGCGCCCCTACCCGAACGCGCTGGACGGCAGCGACGCCGCCGTCGACTCCGACGGCGACGGGATGACCAACGGCCAGGAGTACGCGGCCTGGGCGGCGTTCGGCGGCAACCGCTTCCCGCTGAACTACTCCGGCGGCGATCCGGCGACCGGCGGCAAGCAGGCGCCCCCGGCCGGCGGCGCGTGGATGGATCGCGACCACAACGGCTTCCTCTCCGACAACGAGCGTGACGCCGACGGGGACGGCATCCCGAACCAGGACGAGGACCTCATCGACGGCTTCGCGGCGGACAAGGTCACCCCGCTGGACAAGAACGGTCGCACGCTGGGCGTCTTCTCCCTGACGCACATCGAGCGCCAGGACGTGCGCGCCATCGTCGACGTCGTCCCGCTCTACGGCCCCCTCACGCACACGCACAAGGTGCTGCCCCTGAACTGGCTCGACGCGGATTCCGACGGCGACGGGATCCCCGACGGCGCAGACGACCAGGACGGCGACAACGTGTCCAACCTCGACGAGCTCGTCGCCGAGGTCAACGCCAAGGGAACCTCCGAGGAGCTGCCGATCAACGCCTGCGCCCCCCACCTCGAGGCGCGCCTGTGCCTCGGCGACGAGGACACCGACGGCGACGGGATCGTCAACAGCCAGGACGCCGACGACGACGGCGACCGCATCCCCGACGTTGTCGAGCGCGCCCTCGGCACCAACCCCTACCTGAAGGACACCGACGGCGATGGCGTGGGCGACGGCTTCGAGTACTACTCGGCCCTCGACCTGAACCGCTCGGCGACGCCCTCGGCGACCGTCAAACGCGCCTACCCCAACCCGCTCGACGCGACCGACGCCAACACGGACTTCGACGGCGACGGGCTCACGCTCAGCGACGAGTTCCGCGCCTGGGTGTTCTCCGGCAGCCCGACGCCGCTGAACTACTCCGACGGCAACCAGCGCACCGCCGGGGCCGGGTCGCCGACCGACGACCTCCGCGACGCGGACGGCGACGGCCTGAGCAACTGGGACGAGGCGCACGGGCGCATGACCCCGCAGTGGTGGCAGGACATGTTCTCCGGAACGTCCTCGCCGGCCCCGGCGGCCCCCGCGGCCGCCACGCCGACCGGCACCACAGGTGCCACCGGGGCGACGGGCGCGACGGGTCCCGCCGGCCCGGTCACGGCACCTGCCTACACGGAGTCGGTCTACCCGTCTCGCACCTACGCGGGCACCCAGCTCGACAACCCCGACTCGGATGGCGACGGGATCCTCGACGGCGCCGACGACGAGGACGGTGACGGCTTCACCAACGCCTTCGAGCTCGCTCGCCCGGAGGACTGGAGGGCCAGCTACGTCTCGACGACGCACGACGGCGACAACCCGAAGGCGCGCGTCAACCCCTTCAACCCCTGCAAGCCCTACTACTCGAGCGCCTGCCACCGCTACCCGCCGGCGGGCGCCTACGCCGGGGGCGAGGACTGGGCGAGCCCGGTCCACGAGGACGGCCCCTGAGGTCCTGCCGGGCCGCCGCTACGGTGGCCCGGCGTGCGCCGTCTGGTCCTCCTCTGCAGTGCCATCGTCTTCGTCGACACGACGTTCTACGCGGTGGTCGCCCCGCTGCTGCCGAGCTACGTCGACGACTTCGGCCTGACGAAGACCGGCGCGGGGATCCTCGCGGCGGCCAACCCGCTCGGGACGCTCCTCGGGGCGATCCCGTCCGGCGCGCTCGCCGCCCGCTTCGGGCCGAAGCGCCTCGTCCTCCTGGGCCTCGGGCTCATGGGCGCCTCGAGCGTCGTCTTCGGCTGGGCGCAGCACATCGTGCTGCTCGACGCGGCCCGCTTCGTACAAGGCGTCGGCGGGGCGTGCTCGTGGGCGGGAGCGCTCGCCTGGCTACTCGACGAGGCGCCCGCCGAGCGCCGCGGGGAGCTGCTCGGCACCGCGCTCGGTGCGGGCATCGCCGGGGCGCTCCTCGGACCCGCGGTCGGCGGCCTCGCGAGCGTGACGTCACCCGAGCTCGTCTTCAGCTCGGTCGTGCTCTTCGCCGGCGGCCTGGCCGCCTGGACGATCGCGACCCCGCAGGTCCACCCCGCGACGGGTCGCGGGATCGGGTCGGTGGCCGCGGCGCTCGGGCGGCCCGAGGTGCTGCGGGCGATGTGGCTGGTGACGCTCCCCGCGCTCGCGTTCGGGGCCATGAACGTCGTCGGGTCGCTCCGGCTCGACCACCTCGGCGCCGGCACGGCCGCCGTCGCCGGGACCTTCCTGGTGGCCGCGGGGGTGGAGGCGCTCATGTCGCCGCTGGTCGGCCGCCTGTCGGACCGGCGGGGCAGGCTGCTGCCCGTCCGCGGCGGCCTCGTCGCCTCGGCGATCGTGCTGGCCGTGCTGGCGCTGCCGCGCAACGCGGGGGTGCTCGCGGCGGGCATCGTGGTGCTCGGTGCCTGCCTGGGCGCGTTCTGGGCGCCGGCGATGGCCATGCTCGCCGACGCGGCGGAGCACTCCGGCCTCGATCAGGGCTTCGCCTTCGCGCTCGTCAACCTCTCCTGGGCGGTCGGGCAGGTGACGGGGTCGGCGACGAGCGGCGCCCTGGCGCAGGCGACCTCCGACGCGGTGCCGTTCCTCGTCGTCGCCGCCCTGTGCGCGGCGACGTTCGCGATGCTCAGCCGCACGCGCGCGGTGCCGGGCGGGGGGCGAACTTCCGCGGCGCGGGCCTAGTGCCCGCATGCCCCCGCCCGATCCCGGCGCCCTCGATCGCCTCGCCGCCGCGCTGCGCGACCGCTTGGTCACCGAGGCGGGGGAGGCCGGCGCCGCCCACGCCGCCCCGGCCGAGCGCATCGCCGCGCTCGTCGCGCGCGAGGCCGGCGTCCTGGACGAGGCCACCCGCGCCGAGCTGACCCGCCGGATCACCGAGCGGGCCTTCGGGCTCGGCCCGCTGGAGCCCCTGCTCGCCGACCCGGAGGTCGACGAGGTGATGGTGACCGCGACGCGCCCGGTGTGGGTCGAGCGCCACGGCCGCCTCGAGGCGACCGAGGTCGCCTTCGCCGACGAGGCCGAGCTGCGGCACGCGATCGAGCGCATCCTCGCCCCGCTCGGGCGCCGGGTCGACGAAGCCGAGCCGCTCTGCGACGCGCGCCTGCCGGACGGCTCGCGCGTCAACGTGGTCCTCCCACCGCTGGCGGTCGACGGGCCGACGCTCACGATCCGGCGCTTCCGGCCGCGCGGGCTGACCGCCGCGGACCTCGTCGCCCTCGGCACCTGGAGCCGGCCGCTGCACGACGTCCTCGCCGCCGCCGTGCGCGCTCGCTGCAACGTCCTGGTCAGCGGGGGTACCGGCTCCGGCAAGACGACGACGCTGAACGCGCTGAGCTCGTTCGTCGGCGCCGGCGAGCGCATCGTGACGATCGAGGACACCGCCGAGCTGCGCCTGCAGCAGCCTCACGTCGTGCGCCTCGAGGCCCGCCCGCCGTCCGTCGAGGGTCGCGGGGAGGTGACGATCCGCCAGCTCGTGCGCAACGCGCTGCGGATGCGGCCCGACCGCATCGTGGTGGGGGAGGTCCGCGGGGCCGAGGCGCTCGACATGCTCGGTGCGATGGGCTCGGGCCACGACGGCTCGCTGTGCACCGTGCACGCCGGTTCGCCCGAGGAGGCCCTGCGGCGCGTCGAGACGCTCGCGCTGATGGCGGGGGTCGGCCTCCCGCACAGCGCGATCCGGGAGCAGGTCGCGGGCGCGATCGACCTCGTCGTGCACCAAGCGCGGCTTCCCGACGGCGCCCGGCGGGTCGTCGTGCTCAGCGAGGTGGTGCGCGGGGCGGGAGGCCCGGTGACCCGCGAGCTGTACGCGGTGCGCGACGGGCGCCCGCGCTGGCGAGCGCCGCTCGGGTCGGCGCTCGCCGCCCGCCTCGCGGACGCCGGTGCGCCGTGAGCGTCGCGCCGGCGCTCGCGTTCGGGGCCGCGGCCTGCGCGGTGTTCGCGGCGTGGGAGGGCGCCGCGTTCGCGGTGGCCGCCGACGTCGCGGGCCGCACCGGGCGCCTCGCCGCGCCGTTGCGCGCCGCG
>JBBQZE010000160.1:0-7044 GCA_038207985.1 Solirubrobacterales bacterium | reverse complement strand
GGTGCCGCTCGTCTACCCGCTGCTCGTCTACCTCTTGGCGCGCATGCTCTGGATCGGCCTGCACCGCGACGCCGATCCCCCGCCGGGCCGACGGCCGATGCGCCTCCTGGTGCCCGGGGCGCTGCTCGGGGTCGCCACCGTGTTCCTGATGGGCTTCCGCGTGGGCCTGGCCGTCAAGACGTCCACCGTCATCGACGTGGGCTACGCCGGGGTCATCGGCGCGGACCACATCGTCCACGGTCAGCAGATCTACGGCGCGTTCCCGAAGGACAACGAGCACGGCGACACCTACGGACCCGTGGCGTACGCTGCCTACGTGCCGTTCGTCAAGGCGTTCGGCTGGAGCGGCCGCTGGGACGGCGACCTGCCCGCTGCGCACGGCGCCGCCATCACGTTCGACCTGGTCTGCTGCTTCATGATGCTCCTGCTCGGCCGGCGCTTGCGCGGGCCCACGCTCGGGGTGGTGCTCGCGTACCTCTGGGCGGCCTGCCCGTTCACGCTCTACGCCCTGATGTCGAACACGAACGACGCGCTGGTCGCCGCGTTCGTGCTGCTCGCCTTGCACGTCGCCATCAGCCCGCCGCTGCGGGGCGTCGCCGTCGCCCTCGGCGGCCTCACGAAGTTCGCGACGCTCGCGCTCGCGCCGCTGTTCGTCACCCACGGCCGGGAGCGGACGGGCCGCCGCGGCGTCGTCGAGTGCTCGGCGGCGTTCGCCCTCGTCGTCGTCGTGATCATGGTCCCGGTCGTCCTCGGCGGGCCGGGCCTCGGGACGATCTACGAACGCACCCTGGGCTACCAGTCCTCCCGCGGCTCACCCTTCAGCGTGTGGGGCCTCTACGATCTCCCGGCGTTGCAGTCGGTGTGGCAGGGCCTGAGCGTCGCGCTGGCGCTGCTGCTCGCCTTCGTGCCGCGACGTCGCGACGTCGTGGGTCTCGCCGCGTGCGCCGGCGCGATCGTGATCGCGCTGCAGCTGGGCGTCACCCACTGGTTCTACCTCTACATCCCGTGGTTCTTGCCGCTCGTGGCGGTCGCGCTGTTCGCCCGCTACGCGGAGCCCGGGACGGCGTCCGCCGCGGAGGACGCCACGGCGGGTGAGGAGGCCGCCGTGCCGTCCCAGGCCACGAGCACGGGCTCGATCGCCGTCGCCTGACAGCGCTCGGTCGCGCAGGTGATGAGGACTCCCATGAGCCACGGATCGTCCTCGCTGGTGTCGAAGCCGACCTTCATGTGGGTGCGCATCCCCTCGATGGCCTGCTCCTTCTTGACGCCGATGACCCCGCCGCGCGGTCCGGTCATGCCGACGTCGGTGATGTAGGCCGTCCCGCCCGGGAGCACGCGGAAGTCGTTCGTGGGCACGTGCGTGTGGGTCCCGACGACCGCAGTGACCTGGCCGTCGAGGTACCAGCCCAGGCCGACCTTCTCGCTCGTCGCCTCCGCGTGTATGTCCACGAGGATGTGGTCGCAGCGCCCCTCGAGGCGGCCGAGGACGGCGTCGGCCTCGAGGAACGCCGGGCGCCCCGCCTGCAGGAAGACGTTCCCGCTCAGGTTGACCACCCCGAGGCGCAGCCCGTCGCGCTCGACGACGGTGTGCCCGTGGCCCGGTTGGACCGCGAGGAAGTTCGCCGGGCGGATGATGTCGGCCGTCTGGTCGAGGTAGGCGAAGATCTCGCGCCGGTGGTAGGCGTGGTTGCCGAGCGTGATGACGTCGACGCCGGCGGCGAACAGCTCGTCGGCGATCTTCGGGGTGATGCCGAGGCCGCCCGCGGCGTTCTCGCCGTTGACGACCACCCAGGTCGGGCGGTGCTCGTCGCGCAGTCGGGGCAGGAGCGCGAGCAGCGTCCGCCGGCCGAGCCCCCCGACCACGTCGCCGACGAAGAGGATGGTGGCGGCGTCAGCCATCGGCCCACTGTGGCAGCCTTGGCCGCTTGCGAGCAGACGCCGTCTCCAAGCGCTACGGGCAACGCGACGCGCTGAAGGCGGTCAGCTTCGCCGCCGAGCCGGGCGAGGTGGTGGCCCTCATCGGCCCGAACGGCGCGGGCAAGACGACGCTGCTGTCGATCCTCGCGGGGCTGCAGGCCGCGACCTCGGGGACCGTGAGCGTCGCGCCGGACCAGGTCGGATGGGTGCCGCAGCAGCCCGCGGTCTACTCGAAGCTCTCCGTCGCGGAGAACCTCGAGCTGTTCGCCCGCCTGGAGCGGGTCCCGGACCACGCGGAGGTCGTCTCGCGCATGCTCGACCTGATCGGCCTGCGCGACCGCGCCGGCGACGAGCTCGGCAGCCTGTCAGGCGGCAATCAGCAACGGGTGAACATCGCCGTCGGGCTGCTCGCCTCCCCGCCGGTCCTCCTCCTCGACGAGCCGAGCTCCTCCCTCGACCCGCGCCAGCGCGCGCGCCTGTGGGAGCTCATCTCCTCGCTCGCCGGGCGCAACGGCACCACCGTCGTCTTCTCCACCCACGACGTGGGTGAGGCCGAGCGCTACGCGGACCGGCTGCTGGTCCTGGCCGACGGGGAGCTGCTCTACGACGGCACGCCCGCCGGCCTCGAGGCGCAGGCCGGCGACGCCGACCGCGACTTCGAGTCCGCCTTCGTGCGCTTCCTTGCCGAGCGGGGGCACTAGGCGATGCTGCGTCGCTCAAGGTCGATCTGTCCCATGGCCATGACCCGCGGGGTCTAGCGCCGATGCGCTGGCTGCTGCGCAAGGACCTGCAGATCCTGCGGCGCTCGCCGCTGTTGCTGGCGCTGCTGGTCGCCTACGCGGTGGTCATCGGCCTGCCCGTCGGCTACGGCGTCTCCGCGCCGCCGTCCAAGCCGAAGGTGGCGTTCTACAACGGCGTCCCGCGGTCGGCCAACGCCTTCGACCTCGGCGGCAAGAAGGTGGACGCGTCGAAGTACGCCGACGAGCTGTTCAAGGCGATCGACCCGATCCGCGTCGGCAGCCGGGAGGCCGCCATCGCGAAGGTCCGCGACGGCGAGGCGCTCGCCGCGCTCGTCGTGCCGGCGGAGATCACCCAGCAGCTGAAGAACGCGACCGAGCTGCCGGGCATCTCGGCGCCGCCGACGCTCGAGGTCTACTACAACGCCGACAACCCGCTGAAGCGACGCTACGTCGAGCAGACGGTCAAGGCGCGCTTGGCGGACGCCAATCTCGCGCTCTCGGGCGAGGTGACGAAGGTCGCGGCGAACGCGCTCGACGTCCTCCTGGGCGGCGGGCCGTTCCCGCTGCCCACGGGGACGATCGACGTCCTCGGGCTGAAGCGGGCCAAGGTGGTCCTGGAAGGCGCCCAGCGCGGGCTGCCGGCGGACGACCCGCAGCGCGCCGCGATCGGGCAGGTCATCGGCTTCGCCGACGTCGCCATCCAGAGCTTGAACTTCGCGAACCCCGTCCTCGGGGCGATCGCGTCGCCGATTCGCGTCGACACGACGGAGGTCCGGGGCGGCAACGGCACCCTGGAGGGCTTCGCGGTGGCAGCCGCGGCGACCATCGCGCTGATGTTCGTCGCGCTGCTGCTGGGCGCGGGGATGCTCGCCCTGGAGCGCGAGGAGCACGTCTTCGGCCGCTTGGTCCGCGGGCTCGTGCGGCCGTCGGAGCTCGTGGCCGAGAAAGTGGCGCTCGGCGCGCTCGGCGCGGCGCTGACGGGCATCGTGCTGCTCGGCCTGCTGTCCCTGTTCCAGCCCGTGCCGCTCGACCGGGCGCCGCAGTGGCTGGCCGCACTCGTGCTCGGGGCGCTGGCCTTCGCGGCGCTGGGGGTCGCCGTCGGCGCCCTCACCCGTGACGTCCGGGCCGCGTCGCTGCTCGCCTTCCTCGTCGCCCTGCCGATCGCCGCGCTCGCGCTCGTCCCCAGCGGCGCCGTGGACGCCACGGCCTTCGACGTGATCCGCGTCGTCTCCGCGCTGTTCCCCTTCAAGCCGACGCTCGATGCCCTTGACGCCGGCCTGAACGCCGCGGGTGGGCTCGGTGGCCCGCTGCTCCACCTGGCGGCGCTGGTGCTCGCCTACGGCGTGCTGGCCCGGCTCGCCCTGCGACGGTTCGCCGCGCGATGAGCCCGGTCGTCCCCCGCGTGCGCCTGGAGCGGACCGCCACCGCGATCCGGCCGTTCTCCCGCGGTGACCTCGACGCCCTGCTCGCGCTGCGCCTCTCCAACCGGTCCTTCATGGCGGCCTTCGAGGCCGACCGCTCGGACGCGTTCTTCACCCGCGCGGGGCAGGCGCGGGAGGTGGCGCTCGACACCGAGGCCTGGGCGGCCGGTGCGGGCTACGCGTTCGCGATCCTCGATCGCTACGACGACGACCGCCTGATCGGGCGTATCGCGCTGAGCAACGTCGTGCGCGGGCCCTGGCAGAACGCGACCGTCGGCTACTGGGTCGACCAGGCGACCAATGGCCGCGGGCACGCGACCAACGCGGTGCACCTGCTGTGCGCGTTCGCCTTCGAGCACGCCGGGCTGCACCGGGTGCAGCCGGCGATCATGCCTCGCAACGCGCGCTCGCAGCGGGTGGTCGAGAAGGTCGGCTTCCGTCGGGAGGGCACCGCGCTGCGCTACCTCAAGATCGCGGGCGTCTGGGAGGACCACGACATCTGGGCGCTCACCCGCGAGGAGTGGCGCACGCGCGCGTAGGTGGCGGGGCGCCGGCCCTACGCTGTGGCCGATGGCCTTCCCCGCGACCCGCATGCGCCGCCTGCGCAGCACGCCCGTGCTGCGGGACCTCGTGCGCGAGACGCGCCTGGCGCCGGCCGACCTGGTCATGCCGTTCTTCGTCCACGAGGAGCCCGACCGCCTGCCGATCGCGGCGATGCCGGGGGTCGAGCGCCTGCCCGTCGCCGACCTGGTGCGCGAGGCCGGGGAGTGCCAGACCCTGGGCATCCCGGCCGTCCTGCTCTTCGGCATCCCGTCGGAGAAGGACCCCGAGGGCTCGGGCGCGTGGGATCCCGACGGGGTGGTGCAGCTCGCGACGCGGGCGATCAAGGCCGCCCACCCGGACCTCGTGGTCATCACCGACCTCTGCCTGTGCGAGTACACCGACCACGGCCACTGCGGGCTGCTCACAGCCGACGGTCGGGTCGACAACGACCCCTCGCTCGAGCTGCTGGCGCGCACCGCGGTCGCGCAGGCCCGCGGGGGCGCGGACGTGATCGCTCCCAGCGACATGATGGACGGGCGCGTCGGCGCGATCCGCGCCGCGCTGGACGACGAGGGCTTCACCGACACGCCGATCATGGCCTACTCCGCGAAGTTCGCCTCTGCCTACTACGGCCCGTTCCGCGAGGCCGCGGGCTCGACGCCGGCCTTCGGCGACCGCCGCAGCTACCAGATGGACCCGGGCAACGGGGACGAGGCGCTGCGCGAGGCGGCCCTCGACGTCGTGTGGCGCATCAAGCAGCAGTCCCGGATGCCCGTGGCCGCGTACAACGTGAGCGGGGAGTATGCGATGGTCAAGGCGGCCGCCGCAGCCGGGTACCTCGACGAGCGGAGCACCGTGCTGGAGACCCTGACCTCCATCCGCCGCGCCGGGGCCGACATCGTCATCACCTACCACGCGAAGGACGCCGCCCGATGGCTTCAGCAGACACCGTGACCGACGGCACGCTCGCCGGAGCGGACAAGGTCCGCGCACGCAAGGACGGCGCGGCCGTCCCGCTGACCGACCGCGACAAGCAGCTGCTCGACCTGATGCAGGGTTCCTTCCCGATCCAGCCGCGGCCCTACGCCGCGGTGGCCGAGGCGCTCGGCGCCTCCGAGGACGAGGTCCTGGCCGACGTGCGGCGCCTGCTCGACGCCCGCATCATCCGCCAGGTCACGCCGATCTACGACACGCGGGCCTTCGGCTACGGGTCGATGCTGGTCGCCGCCAAGGTCGACGCGGACAACCCGTGGCGCGCCGCGAAGGTCATCAACTCCCACCCCGGCGTGTCGCACAACTACTTGCGCAACCACGAGTTCAACATGTGGGTCACGCTGGCGGTGGAAGAGGATTCGGTGCTGGGCCTGCAAGGGACGCTCGACCTCCTGCAGGAGCTCACCGGCGCCGAGTCGATCCGCCAGCTGCCGACCCTGAAGCTGTTCAAGATCCGCATGGACCTGAAGATGTCCGGGTCCACGCAGGACCTCGCGAAGATGGCGACCATCGAGGAGCCCGTCGCGCTCGGCAAGCAGGTCTACGACGACACCGACCGCGACGTCGTGCGCGCCACCCAGGGCGACCTGCCCGTCGAGCCCGAGCCCTACCGGGAGGCGGCCGCGACGCTCGGCATCACCCAGGAGGCGCTCGTCGCGCACCTCGAGGGCATGAAGGAGCGCGGGCTGCTGCGCCGGGTCGCCGCGATCCTGTTCCACCGTCGCGCCGGCTTCTCGGCCAACGGCATGGGCGTCTGGAAGGTGCCTGAGGAGCAGATCGCCGAGATCGGCCCGCGGATGGCCGCCTACCGCGGCATCTCGCACTGCTACGAGCGCCCGACCTACCCCGACTGGCCGTACTCCGTCTTCACGATGGCCCACGGCCGCTCCAAGGAGGAGTGCGACTCCATCCTCGACGCGATCGCCGAGGAGACCGGCGTCACCGAGCGCGCGACGCTCTACTCCTCGACGGAGTTCAAGAAGATCCGGCTGCTGTACTTCACCGACGCGTTCCGCGCCTGGGAGCGGGAGCACGCTCCCGCCGCCTGACCCGTGCCGTCGGTCTCGCTGAAGGACACGAAGTCCGCCGAGCTCTTCGCCCGCGCGGTGCAGCGGCTCCCGGGCGGGGTCAACTCACCGGTGCGCGCCATGCAGGCGATCGGTCGCGACCCGCTGTTCGTCGACCGCGCCGAGGGCGCGGAGCTCGTCGACGTCGACGGGAACCGCTTCGTCGACTTCGTCTGCTCGTGGGGCCCGCTCATCCACGGCCACGCCCATCCGCTCATCGTCGAGGCGGTGACGACCGCCGCCGCGCGCGGCACGACCTTCGGCGCCCCGACGCTCGGCGAGGTCGAGCTGGCCGAGGCCGTCGTCGAGCGGATGGCCGCGGTGGAGATGCTGCGCATGACCTCGTCGGGGACCGAGGCGGCG
>JBBQZE010000159.1:0-7066 GCA_038207985.1 Solirubrobacterales bacterium | reverse complement strand
GGTCATCAGCGCGAGCTCGTAGAGGGGAAGGGGCCAGGTGCAGCCGTCGGGGACGATGAAGGCCAACGAGCTCGAGTAGCCCTGCTCCAGGTCCTCGAGCACCCCGTTGAGTGCATCGCGGTCGGCGGTCATCCCGAAGGTCAGGGCATGCTCGAACGCCACCTGCGGCCGTGCGCCCAGCGCGAGCACGAGGTCGTCGTAGGGCTCGTGGCTACCGTCGTCGCACACGACCTCGCCCCGGTCCGCGTCGACCCGGGTGACGGTCGCCGCACGCAGGCGTCCGCCTTGCTCGGCCATGAACCGGTCGAGCGGCAGCTCGCCGAGGAAGCCGCGGGCGAACGGACGCGTGACCTCCATGGGTCGCAGGCGGAAGTGGACGTCGGGGGCGACGAGCGTGACCTGCACGCGGTCGCCGGCGAGGTCGCGGAGGGCGAGGACGACCTCGAGCGCGGCGATGCCGCCGCCGGCGACGACGACGCGCCGGGGCCGGTCGCTCGACGGACGAGAAACGTCTTCAACCACAGCCGATCACCCGACGCTCGGTCAGCGGTGCGGCGAGCAGCAAGGACTTGACGGGCATTGCAGGCTCCCTTCAGAGCGAGACGAGCATGGAGCGTCGTCGGCCCAGCCTTCCACCTGCGCACAGGGCGCGCATCCGGGGGGAATACGCGGCGATGAGAGGAGGGCTACGCAGCGTCCGGGGTCAGTCGTCCCCCGACCCCGCCCGATGATCACGCTCGATCGGACGTGTCGATCGGTTCGCTTCGTCCCCGCGGGGCGCGGCAGCGGGCGGTGACGCAGCCCGTGTCCCCGTCGCCGCGCTCGCGGGTGGCGTGACGGTCGGCGGGGTGGCGACCGTTCCCGGGCGCACCGGCGGCGGGGACGCCGTCGCCGGGTGCGTCGTCACGCGCTTGGCGCGAGCGGTCACACGACCTCTTGCCTTACGGCCGTCGATGGCGCTCGGGGCCCGGGCAACGGCGCTGAGCCTTTTCGGCGCGAGGTCGGCGCCGGCCAGCGGCGGTGCCGACGGCTGTCCGACGGCTCGGAAGCTGAGTTGGCTCGTCGCGTAGGTGGCTGCGCCGGTGGCACCGAGCCCGGCGAGCCCGATCGCGATCCACAGCACGGCGCTTCGCATCGTCGGCACGCTAGATCCTCGTCCGTGGGTCGCCGATGAGCTGGGGGAGGGTGAGGCGGACGCGCAGGCCGCCCTCCGGGATCGGGATCAGCGTCAGGTCCCCGTCCCAGCGGCGCATCAGCTCGCGCGAGATGGTCAGGCCGAGCCCCGTTCCCGGCCCGGCCGCGCGTCCGCCGTGGCCGCGGTGGAAGCGCTCGAGGAGGAGCGGCAGCTCGGCCGCCGGGACGCCGCGCCCGTCGTCGGTGACGTCGATGCCGTCGGCACGCACGACGAGCGCAAGGTGTCCGCCGGCAGGGGTGTAGCGGATGGCGTTCTCGAGGACGCCGTCGAGTGCTCGCTCGAGGTCGACGGGCGCGCAGAAAACGGATGGCCTGGACGGCCCGGGGACCACGATGAGCGAGTGGCCCTGCTCCGCGGCCGCCGGCTCCCAGCGCGCCGCCACGGCGTCCGCGGCGGCGGTGAGGTCGACCACGGCACCCGGGGCGTCACGCTCGCCGCCGCGGCTGAGGACGAGCAGCTCGTCGATCGTGTGGCTCAGGCGGTCCAGCTCGACGGTCGCCGCCCGCAGGTTCGCTGCCCCGTCGCCGTGGGCCTCGGCCTCGGCCTCCTCGAGCCGGAGCCGCAGGCCGGTCAGCGGCGTGCGGAGCTGATGGGACGCATCGGCCACGAACTCCTGCTGGGCCTCCAGGTTCCGTGCGACCCTTGCGGTCATCGTGTTGAACGCGACGGCCAGTGCCTGCTGCTCGCGTGGTCCGCGGACGGGCGCGACCGTCGTCAGGTCCCCGGCGGCGACACGGTCTGCGGCCTGCTCGAGATCCACGACCGGTGCTGAAAGGCGCCGCGCGAGCAGCGTGGCCGCGCCGAGGCCGAGCAGCAGCACAGCGACACCGACGCCGGCCAGGCCGAGGACGTTGCGCCGGACCGCGCGGCCCACGGCGCTCACGCTCTGCGTGATGCGCACCGCCCCGCGAAGGCGCCCGCGCGCGTCACGGATCGGGGCGACGGTGATCAGGAGCTCCTGTCCGAGCGTCTGGCTGTGGCGCCGCTCCTGCTGCCTGCGGCCGGCGAGGGCGGCACCGATCTCCGGGCGTGACGGCGTGGCGTAGCGAGCGCCGAGGCTCCGAATCGTCGCGCTGTCGGCCAAGACCACGCCGCCCGCGTCCACCAGGACCACCCGTCCCCGGACGGGCGTTGCCGCGGCGGTCACGAGCCGCCGCAGCCGCGTGGCGCTCCGCGCCGGCAGCAGCTCGGCGGCGGCCGTCGCCACGACGTCCGCCTGGCTGCGGGCGAGCGCCCGGATCTCGCCGTCCGTCCTGTCCGCGAGGGTCACTCCCAGCGGGACGCCGAAGGCGACGAGCGACAGGACCAAGAGGTAGCTGAACGCGAGCAGCAGCAGCGCGCGGGTGCTCACGGGACGGCGGTCGGTGCAGCGAAGCGGAAGCCGACGCCGCGGAGGGTGTGGATGTAGACAGGGTCGGCGGGGTCGTCGCCGAGCTTCCGGCGCAGGGATCCGATGTGGACGTCGAGCGTCTTGGTGGAGCCGAACCAGTTCTCGTCCCAGACCTCGGACATCAGGTCCTCGCGCCGGATGGCCCGCCCGGCACGGCTCACCAGCAGGTGGAGCAGGTCGTACTCCTTGCGCGAGAGCGTGAGCTCCTCCCCGTCGAGGTGCACGGTGCGTGCGGCCGGATCGATGACCAGGGCGCCGAACCGCTGGGGCGCGAGCCCTTCCGCCTCGTCGGGGCTCGGTGCCGCGCGCCGCAGGACAGCCCGGATGCGAGCGATCACCTCGGCCGCGCTGAACGGCTTGACGACGTAGTCGTCGGCGCCGAGCTCGAGCCCGACGATCCGGTCGGTCTCGGTGCCTCGGGCGGTGAGCATGATGATCGGCACGCGAGAGCGGCGTCGCAGGTCTGTGCAGACGTCGCGCCCATCGCCATCCGGGAGGCCGACGTCCAGGATCACCACGTCGGGCGTGTGCTGGTCGAACGCCCGCAGTGCCTCGGCGGCCGTCGTCGCCAGCAGCGTCGTGAAGCCCGCCCGGCGCAGGGCGCTCGCGAAGGGCTCGGCGATCGACAGCTCGTCCTCGACGAGAAGCACGACGGCGGCGGACATCGAGTGACCGTAATGGATCGTCGTGTCAGGGCGGCATCTCTTGTCCAAGGCTTTACCCGCGGCTGGTCCGGGCTTGCGACGCCGCTCCGCACACTGCGCCGCACCGTCCCACGAACGAAAGCAGCGAACCACATGGCCCAGACCCGAACGAAGATCGCCGCCGGCGGCACCCTCGCCGCCCTCGGAGCCCTAGGCGCCGTCGCCGCATCCGAGCCCCCGGCGCCGAGCGCGTCAGCCGCCGCGACGGCCGCGTCCGTCACCGCCACGAAGACACGCGTGCCCGTCGAAGTCCGGACGATCGTGGTGAAGAAGGTCATCCATCGGACCCGGCGCGCGAAGCCGCTCAAGGCCGACGCGCCGCGCCTTCTCGCCACCGCGGCCCCGGCCGCGCCGACGGTCATCCGCGCTGTCTCCGCGCCCGTCGCGGCACCGGTTGTTCGGCGGGCGCCCGTCCCGGCGGCGGCCCCTGCCGCCAAGCGGCCTTCGGTGCCGCTGCGCACCCGTGCCAGCGGCGGCGCCACGGCCTCGGGCGGCTCGCACGAGCGCGACGACGCCGTGGCCAAGCACGAGGGTGGCGAGGGCGGCGATGACTGAGCGAGCACGCCGCGGTTCGCGCGCCGTCCCGGTCTACACGGCCCTCGGCGTGACCTTCGTGGTCGCTGCCAGCGGCGTAAGCGTCCAGATGGCGCGGGGCAAGGACCCTTCGCTGGGGGCCGGCCGTTCGGTGGCCACGGCCACCGTCCCCGCACCGGCCCATGTTCGGCGCCGCATCGTCACCCGGCGTGTCGTGAAGACCGTGGTGGTCACGCGTGTGCTCCCGGCCCGCTCCGCGGCTCGCGCCCAGCCCGGGGTGGCGCCGGTCATCCGTGCCACCACCGCCGCACCGGCCGCGAGCGTGAGTGTCGCGCCGGTGCGAGCCGTGGTGGCGGCGCCGGCCCCCGTGCGGGCTCCGGCGCCCGCCCCTGCCCCTGCCCCCGTCACCCGGAGCTCATGATCATGTCCGTCACCGACCACCACGACATCACGTTCGCGTGCATGGTCGGTGACGTGCGCCTGATCGTCGAAACGGCCGACGGCGGGGACGCGCGCTCGCTCGCGGCGTCCGCCCGCGGCTACCTCGACGACCTCGACGCACGCCTCTCGCGCTTCCGGCCGGACAGCGAGCTGTGCATGCTGAACAGCGACCCACGAGCGACGGTCCCGGCCACGCCGCTGCTGCGCGACTGGCTGCGCGCAGCCCTATGGGCAGCAGACCGCAGCCACGGCCTCGTCGACCCGACGCTCGTGGCTGCGCTGGAGGCGGCGGGCTACCGCGACTCGCTCGCGGGGGCCACGCCGATCGATCTCGGCCAGGCGCTGCGCGCCGCACCGGCCCGTCGACCGGCCGCCGCCGCCGACTCCGGGTGGCGGGCGATCACCATCGACGAGCAGGCCGGGACGATCAGTCGCCCGCCCGGCGTGCGCCTGGACAGCGGCGGCACCGGCAAGGGCTTCGCGGCGGACGCCGCGGCCCGATTCCTGGCCGGCGCCGCCCGCTTCGCCGTGGACTGCGCCGGCGACATCGCGATCGGCGGCAGCTCCGGCGAGCCCCAGGAGATCCGGATCGAGCACCCGCTGACCCGGGAGGAGGCCCATACCGCGACGCTCGCCGCGGGCGGTATCGCGACCTCGGGCATCGACCGCCACCTGTGGCGCACGTCGGACGGCGGCGTCGCGCACCACCTGCTCGACCCCGCGACCGGGACGCCGGCGTGGACCGGCCTGATCTCCGCCACGGTCGTCGCCGCGAGCGTCCGCGAGGCGGAGACCCTCGCCAAAGCCGCGCTGCTCGCCGGACCCGGCGGCGCACGCCGGGTGCTGCGCGGCCGCGACGCGGTCCTCGTGCACGATGACGGCGACGTCGAGCTCATCGACGCGCGGCGGCAGACCGTCACCTTCTCGATGTCGGCGGTGCGCTGATGCGCGCGCCCGACCCCGTCAACTACGTCTGGTGGATCACCAGCCGCGCCGCCGGCATCACCGCCCTGCTCGCCGTCACCGCCTCGGTCCTGATCGGCCTGACGATGGCGACCAAGATCCTCCGTCGCCCGAAGCTCAACCGCACGCTCGCGTCCGTCCACGAGCACACTGCGCTCGCCGGACTGATCGCCATCGCGGTGCACGGCCTGACCCTGCTCGGGGACCCATGGCTGCGCCCCGGTTTCAGCGGCCTGCTGCTCCCGTTCACGATGGCCTACCGGCCGCTCTACACGGGCCTCGGCGTGATCGCCGCCTTCCTCGCCGCCCTGCTCGGCCTCAGCTTCTACGCCCGCAAGCGCATCGGCGCGAAGCTCTGGCGCAAGGCGCACCGCTGGACGATCGCCGTGTACGTCCTCGGCGTCATCCACGCACTCGGCGCGGGCACGGACGCCTCGACTCCGTGGATGCGCGCGGGCCTGATCGTGACCGGCGTCCCCATCCTCTTCCTCACGCTCGTGCGGCTGCTCCCGCAGCGCATCGCGCTCCCGGCCTCGGCGCCCGGGCGGCAGCCCCACGCTCCCACGAACGTGGCACCTTAGATGCGTTCGGCCGGTCGGAGGCGCGGCGACTTCTGGCGCTGCGGAAAGGCCGCAGCCCCCCGCGGCGAAGCCCGGATGCGAGACCAGGTTCTGTGCGCTGGGATGGCGACGTGTCCTGGGCCGCCCAACCGACGCCGATGATGCCCCGGCGGCAGTCCCGGCGAAGGAGCGTCGCCGCATGAACGCCGAGATCGTCATCGCCGGCGGCGGCCTGGCCGCCCAGAGATGCTGCGCGACGCTGCGCCGCAGCGGCCATGAGGGGCCGATCACGGTGCTCTGCGGGGAGGACATCGCGCCGTACGACCGCCCGCCGCTGTCGAAGGAGGTGCTCGCCGGGAGCGCCGAGCCGGCGACGCTGGCGCTACGGCCGAGCGACTGGTATGCGGAGCACGCCGTCACCCTGCGCCTGGGCGCGCCGGTCGCCGCGCTGGATGCCGATGAGCGTTGTGTGGAGCTCGAGGACGGCTCGCGCGTGCCCTACGACCGCCTGCTGATCGCGACGGGTGCCCGCCCGCGACGGCTCGACCTGCTCGACGGCGCCGCCAACGTGCACACGCTGCGGACGCTCGCGGACGCGAGCGCGCTGCGGACGGCACTCTTCCCGGGCAGCCGGCTGACCGTCGTCGGCGGCGGGTTCATCGGCCAGGAGGTCGCCGCGACGGCTCGCGGTCTGGGCGTCCAGGTGACGCTGCTCGAGGCGATGGACGCCCCGCTGGTCGGCCTGCTCGGCCACGAGCTCGGGACGTGGTTCGCCGACCTGCACCGCGGCCGCGGCGTCGACGTCCGCTGCGGGACGGCGGCGGTCGACACGACCCGCGGCGACGACGGCCGTGTCACCGCCCTCGTGATGGGCGACGCCGAGACGATCGCGTGCGACACGGTCGTCGTCGGCGTCGGGGTCACACCAGCCGACGAGTGGCTCAGCGGCAGCGGTCTCGGCGGCGGGGGCGTGGAGTGCGACGAGGACGGTCGCACTGCGCTCGACGACGTCTATGCGGCCGGTGACGTCGCCCGCCCATACGACGCCCTGCTCGCTGCGCACGTGCGCAGCGAGCACTGGGAGGCAGCGGCTCGCCAGGGCGCCGCGGTTGCACGCGCGATGCTCGGCCTTCCCACCGCACCGGCGCCGCTCGCGAGCTTCTGGAGCGACCAGTACGGGCTGCGCATCCAGTACCTCGGCTACGCATCGCTCGGCCACGAGGTGACGGTCGACGGCGACCTCGCCGGACAGGACTTCACCGCCGTCTGGCGCCACCAG
>JBBQZE010000158.1:0-7071 GCA_038207985.1 Solirubrobacterales bacterium | reverse complement strand
CAGAACGTGCGCTCGTAGAGGCGGAAGCGCCGCACCACCTTGCCGCCCATCCCCTCCATCGCCCGGTTCATGGGCGTGTTCGTCTCGAGGATCCAGCCCATCTCTCCGCCCGTCTGCGGCGTGCGCTCGGCTGCGTCGAAGTGCATCTGGTAGAAGCGCGCCGCCACGCCGGTGTGCTGGTACTCCGGCTTGACGCCGAGCGCGAAGACGCGCACGCGGTCGATCTTCTTGCGCTCCCGCAGCGCCGTCACCCACCCGGTCGGCAGCAGGCGACCGTTCATCTTGTGCAGCACCTGGTTGTAGTCCGGCAGGGTCAGCGCGGCGCCGACCACCTCGCCCGTGTCCTTCTTCTCGGCGACCATCGCCCAGTTCTCGTCGAGGACCGGCTTCAGCGTCTTGGCGTAGTGGCGCACCTCGTCGGGAGTGAGCGGCACGAAGCCCCAGTTCTTCTCCCAGGCGGCGTTGTAGATCTCCAGGAAGCGCTCGACCTCCGCCTGGAGGTCCTTCTTGACGAAGTTGCGGCAGACGATGCCGTGCTTGGCCTCGACGTCGTCGGCCATCTGCCAGATGGCCTCGTGGACGAGATGCCGGTTCTCGACCTGCAGGTCCCACATGAGCAGGTCCATCGCCTTGTCCAAGCCGGCGGCGTCCTCGAGCAGGCGCTGGTAGTACGGGTGGTGCCAGCCCGACAGGATGATCGGCGTGCGCTCGTGACCCTCGATGAGCAGTCCGCACTCGTCGTTCGTCGTGAAGTCCATCGGCCCGACCATGCGGTCGCGCCCGCGGGCGCGCAACCAGGTGTCGGCGGCGTCCAGGAGCGCCCGCGCCACCTCGGGGTCGTCCTCGGACTCGAAGAACCCGAACAGCCCCCAGCTGTTGTCCTGGAACGCGTTGAAGTTGGCGTCGATCTGGGCGGAGATGCGCCCGACCACCGTGCCGTCGCGCCAGGCCAGGAACAGCTGCACCTGCGCGTGCTGGAAGAAGGGGTTCTTCCGGGGATTCAGGAACTGGCGGCGCTCCAGCAAGAGCGGGGCCACCCAGTTCGACTCGGTAGCGTAGAGCCGCCACGGCAGCTTGATGAACGCTTCGCGTTCGCGTGTGGACGAGACAGGACGAACTTCGACGGGCACGAGGACGCGGACCCTACATGCAGACCCCAACCACCCCGGGCACGCCCGACGTCTTCGCCAAGGCGCGCGACCACGAACGCGCGGCGATCATGGCCGCGGCCCGCGAAGCCGACGTCCTGCCCTACTTCCGCACGCTCGACGGGCCGGCGCTCCCGGTCGTCCGGATGGAGGGCGCCGAGCGCATCATGCTCGGCTCGAACAACTACCTCGGGCTGACGGACGACCCGCGCGTGGTCGAGGGCGCGCGCGACGCGCTGGCGACCTACGGCACCGGCCTGACGGGCTCGCGGCTGCTCAACGGCACCATTCCGCTGCACTTGGAGCTCGAGGAGCGCATCGCGTCGTGGATGGGCACGGAGGCAGCCCTGGTGTTCACCACGGGCCATCAGGCGAACCTCGGCACGCTGGGGACGCTGCTCTCCCCGGGCGACACGGTGGTCGTCGACTCCGGGGACCACGCCTCGATCCTCGACGGCTGCCTGC
This sequence comes from Solirubrobacterales bacterium, assembly GCA_038207985.1. GTDB lineage: Bacteria > Actinomycetota > Thermoleophilia > Solirubrobacterales > Solirubrobacteraceae > Paraconexibacter. The sequence continues at coordinate 5,458 of JBBQZE010000158.1, read as the reverse complement.
TGTCGAAGGCGAAGCTGCGTGCGTTCCGCCACAACCGCCTCGACCGCCTCGAGCGCCAGCTCGAGCGCGCCGCAGGCGACGGCGGCGGGGTACTGGTCGTCGTCGACGGCGTGTTCTCCATGGAAGGCGACGTCGCCCCGCTGCCCGAGATCGCCGCGCTGGCGGCCCGCCACGGCGCCCGCCTCATGGTCGACGAGGCACACGGCGCCGGCGTGCTCGGCCCGACCGGCGCCGGCACCGCGGAGCTGTTCGGCGTCGGGGACCAGGTCGACCTGCGCATGGGCACGTTCTCGAAGTCGCTGGCGTCCTGCGGCGGCTTCGTGGCGGGCTCGAGCGAGGTCATCGAGTTCCTGCGCATCACGTCGCGCTCGTTCCTCTTCACGGCGTCGGCGGTCCCGGCCGCGGTGGGCGCCGCGCTGGCCGCCCTGCAGGTCATCGACTCCCCCGACGGGCCGCCGCTCCTGCGCGCTGTGCTCGACAACGCCCGCTACCTCCGCGACGGCCTCGAGGAGCGCGGCTTCGCGGTCGTGGCGCCCCAGTCGCTCAACGGCTGGGTCCCCGGCCAGCAGGACATCGTCACCCCGATCGTGCCCGTGCTCGTGGGCGACGACTGGAAGGCCGCGCTGCTCTGGCGCGCGCTCTACGACGCGGGTGTGTTCGTCAACACGGCGCTCCATCCGGCGGTCCCGCCCGGCGGCGCGCTGCTCCGCACCTCGGTGATGGCGACGCACGATCTCCCGACGCTCGATCGCGCCCTGGAGGCGTTCACCACGGTGAAGGTCGCCTTCGAAGCCGAGCACGGGCCGCTCCCGGGCCCGGGCGCCCACACGTCGGTCTGAGGAGATGTTGCAAAACGACGAGGCAGGACGCACTGAACCGAAAAAGTGCGCTCGAAGCGGGTGTTGCGCAGGTTCACACGTTGACCCCCGCGTGCGTCCTCGCGTAGCTTCGAGCAGCGCCTAGGGGGAAGCGCCGGGGACGCAGACGGGCACCGCAGCAGCCGGGCAGGGCGGCCGGCAGCGCGGGCTCGTTGGCGTCGGGACGACACCCGGACACCGCACGCGCACATCGCCCAGATACGAACAGCGCGGTCGGCCGTGGCCACCGCAGGAGGACGCATGCACACTCGTACCCCAACGGCCGACAGGCCGCAGCACCTGCTCGCTCTGGCGCGCGCCAACGAGGTCCGCCTCGCACGCGCCGAGCTGAAGCGCCGGGTGGCCGACGGGGAGCTCATGGTCGTCGACGTCATCCTGCAGGCGCCCTGGGAGTCGCGCACGATGTCGGTCTCCGACCTGCTGATGAGTCAGCGGCGCTGGGGGCGGACGCGCTGCCGCAAGTTGCTGCAGGGAATCCCGATGTCCGAGACCAAGACCGTCGAGTCGATGACCGAGCGCCAGCGCGAAGCGGTGGCCGCCGTGCTCTCGCGGCAGGCCCGGGACGCCCGCGCCGCGCAGCCCAGTGACGCCGGGGCACTCGCCGCCTACGCCTGAGCAGCGCCGTCAGAGGACGGGAACCGCGACCTCGAGGACGTGCCCGTCGGGGTCGCGGAAGTACACCGACCGCAGGCCACCACGCGTCAGCGGCTCCGTGCAGGGCACGCCCTGGCCCTCGAGCCACTCGCGCCAGGCGTCCTGCTCGGCCACCGAGCCCACCGTGAAGGCGACGTGGTGCGTCGAGCCGCGGCCAACCGTGCCCTCCGGCATGTCGCCGTACTCGAGAAACGAGATGAGCGTGCCGGCGCTCCCGGCAGCGTCGCCGAACCAGAAGTGGCGAGCGCCCGGGTCGTCGTCGTTGACGCCCTCGCGGACGAGCGTGAGCCCTAGGACGTCGCGGTAGAAGCCCGCGGTACGCTCGAGGTCGGCGGAGATGAGCGTGACGTGGTGCAGCCCGGTGAGGCGCATCCGGCGCGGCTCGGACGGCGGGGTGCTCACGCCCGGAACCCCAGGCCGCCCGTCTTGCGCGCGAAGACCCTGCGGAGCCCCTGGACGGCGACGCCGAAGAGCACGGCGCCGAGCACCAAGAGGACCTCCTGCGGCAGGCCGGTCAGGAAGAACAGCGGCAGGACGAGGACGATCGCGGCGCATCCCGCGAGCAGCGCCGAATGTGACCGGTAGCCCGCAAGGTGCTCGCGCAGGGCGAGCTCGAAGGCCGCGAGGGAGACGAGCGAGAAGCCGATGACGAGGAAGCGACCGACGTGGTCGCCGCCGACCAAGAAGCCGACGAGGATCAGGACCATCCCGCCGAGCACGCAGAGTTCGGTGAGCGGGAGCGGTGCCCACGGCGCCTTGGGCGCCTCCTCCTTGCGCGCGCGGCGGTCCGGCGTGCGGACGTGGACCGGCGCCGCTGCGACCGCCGGCGCGTGCCCGTTTCGCGTGACGGGACGAAGACCCCCGGCACGCTTCCTGCTGCGTCTTCCCATCAATTCGAGGCCCGGCGCATCAGCGCCGGGCGGTGGCTAAGGGGCACCCCGAGGAGAGCTTGATGTGCCACCAGCCCGCGAGCATCCCGATGAGGCCGAGCCGCGGCCGGACCTGCCAGACGCCGCACCCGCCCTCGCCGAGCTGCTTGTTGGAGACCGTCTCGAAACGGTGCTTGCCCGGCTCGAGCAGCATGCGCTCGAGGCGGACCCGGTGCTCCTCCTGCTCGCGGCCGAGGGCCTCGAGCTGGAGGCGGCTGGTCCGCAGGCGGGCTGCGAGCCCGTCACGGAGCGCCTCTAGGTCGCCAAGGGCGAGCAGACGCGGGCCGCGGGACCGTGGCCCCGGCTCGCCGATCGCATCGACGCCGCCGAAGGGGAAGGAGGAGACCAGCGTGTCGGCGAGGTCGCGCTCGAGGCGGGCCACTTGGGCGCCGAGCGCGCGGCGCGCGAGGCGCTCGTCGATCTCCTCGTGGACGCGTCCGGGCCCGGGGCGGGACGGGAGATCCGACGCAGTGTGGTCCAGAAGCGCCATCGCCGGGTCAGCCTAGCACTCGGATCAGGGGGCATGCAGCGCTTCGGCGCACGCCCACAACGCCTCTTCGACGTGGATCGCGGGCACCCCGGCGACCCCCACGGCGAGCAGCCGCAGGCGGCGGGTCGCCGCGCTCGGCGCGTGCTCGGCGGCCAGCGCGCCGAAGAGCACGCCGAGCGGGCGGGCGGAATCGGCGAGCACGAGCCGGCCCAGCGGCAAGTCGTTGGCGTACTCCCCCGTGCCGAGCCGCTCCCCCGCCCGCGCGGGACGCAGCCCGGCGGGCCCGTCGAGGGTGCTCTCGTCGACCGCGTAGACCGGGACGCCCGTCTCCACCAAGGCCAGCAGCAGCGCGTCGTGGACCCATCCGCGGCTCTCGTAGCCCCCGTGCATGAGGCGCCGGAGCGCCGCCTCCTCGATCGGGGTGGGCGTGTGGTCGGGGTCGAGGCCGATCAGCCGGAAGAAGACCCGGTAGGCGCTGGGGATCGGGTCGCGGCGCAACCGGATCGCCCGCGCCCCGTTCATGCGTGTCGCCTCCATCCGCAGGCGCGCCTGCAACCCCGGCGGGCTGCCGCCGTGGACCCAGTCGACCACCACGGTGGCCAGGCGGAGGTCGGGGAACTCCTCCGCGAGCTCGGCGTCGATCCACCCGTCGTCGAGCGAAACCGGGCCCGTCATCGCGCCAGCCGGACGACCCTCGCCTCGAGGTCGCGCTCGGAGAGCTCCCCCAGGCTCGTGTCCGCGACGCGCCCGCCGCGCCGCACGAACGTGATCTGCGGGCAGACCGCGACGCCGTAGAGGTTCGCCAAGACGCCGTCGGCGTCGTAGCCGACCGGGAAGCGCCAGCGCCGCCGGCGGATCGTGCGGCGCAGGTCGTCGCGGTCGCCGCGGATCGAGATCGCGGCGAAGGACACGTCGGGATGGCGCGCAGCGACGCGGTCGAGCGCGTCGAGCTGGCGGACGCAGTCGGCGCCGCGCGTCGCGAAGAAGGCGAGCACGACGGGCTTTCGCTCCCACAGCGCGCAGACGTTCAGCACGTCGTCGCGGCGGAGGGAGCAGGCCGGCACCGCTCCGGCGGCGCCCTGCCCGCGGCGGACGGCGACGTTGACGTCCCCCTCGAGGGCACCGACGGCCAGCGGCGCCGCGAACGGCGGCGCGGCCGCGCCCCGTGCCACCCCGCGGGACCCCGGCCCGCTGGAGCTGCTGCGGAACGTGTTCAGCGTCACCACCACGATCAGCAGCACGCCGACGACGCCGACGAACCACCCGTATCGCGACGCCCCGGCCGGCAGCCGCGCGCGGGGCTGCTGCTGCGGCTCCCCCGTCGCCCGCCGGCCCTGCGCGACGAGGTCCGGGTCCTGTCGTCTCGCAAGCCGCGCGCGTCGCTCCTCCGCAGCCCGCGCTCGGTCCTCGTCGTCGGCCTCGAAGCCGAGCGGACCGTCGTCCTCCGGCGCCATCAGGCCGGCGCCGGCTCCCGCTCGGCGGGCGCGGGCTTCTCCTCGGGCACGTCGGTGCGCGCGCGTCGCGGCGCCCGCTCACGCAGCGCCACGGCCGTCGCGGCGACCCTGCGGCGCACCAGCCGGGCGGCGTCGTCGAAGGCACCGCGCTCGTCGAGCAGCAGCACCGCAGGCAGCACGACGAGCACACCGAGCAGCGAGACGCCCAGGTCGACCACGGTGACCGCGCCGAAGTCCCGCAGCATGCGGATGTCCGAGAGCACGAGCACAGCGAAGCCGGCCAGCGCCGTGACACCGGACGCGAGCACCGCCGCGCCCGTCGAGGCGTAGGTGCGTCGCAGCGCCTCGCGCGGCTCGTGGCCCCCCAGGCGCTCGGCCCGGTAACGCTCGGAGAGCAGGACGCTGAACTCGGTGGAGATCGCGATCACGAGGGCGCCGAGGGTGACCGACATCGGATTCAGGTCGATGCGGATGAGGAACAGCACCAGCCCGGACCAGCCCGTGGCCAGCACGATCGGCACGAGCGGCAGCAGCGCACGCCGGGGGGACCGCAAGGCCAGCAGGAGGACGAGCGCGACGGCCGCGAGCCCCGCCAGCAGCAGCTCGGCGCGCCGCAGCGGCGACGAGGCCTTCGCGTTCGCCGACGCGGTGAGCACGGGCAGCCCCGCGAGCTCCACGTGCACGCCCGGCGGCGGGTCGAGCTCGCTGCGCATCATGTCGATCGTCCTGCCCTGGTCGGCGACGCTCATCAGCCGGATGCCGAAGGCCAGCGACGCCACCTTGCGGTCCCCGGTGATCACCCCTTGGGAGAAGTAGGGCGGGACCGCGTCCAGCAGCCCTTCGATGCCGGCCTTGGTGCTCGCGGCGCCGCCCTGGAAGAGGTCGGGCAGCGACAGCGCGGGGCACAGGTTCGCGGTGCCGCAGCCGCGCGCGCTCGAGTAGCCCGCGCGCTTGAGGACCCGCTGCTGGTAGCTCGTCATCCAGGCGAAGGTCGCGGGGTCGGTCAGCGCGTCGGAGGCGACGACGACGTCGACCTCGCCGCCGACGCCCGTG
>JBBQZE010000157.1:0-7077 GCA_038207985.1 Solirubrobacterales bacterium | reverse complement strand
GCCGGGTTCCGCGCCGAGTGGGCCGCCGTCGTCGCGCTGGCGGTGTCCCCCCGGGCGCCGCGCCGCCTGCGCGAGCGCCACGAGCGGGCGGCCGAGCGCTACGGCGTCGAGCTGGTCGCGCCCGACCTCCTCGAGGTGACCGGCCTGCGCCACGCCTCGCCCGTGCCGACCTCGCTGCTCCCGGGGGAGCCCGGAGGCGACACGGCGCCGGGTTCCCGCGGCCGACCCGTGCGCGGGCGCGCCCGCCGCCGGCCGGCGCGGGTCGCGGGCGCCACGGCGGCGCGGGTGCCGGCGGGCCGGGGCATCCGGGTCGACGACCACGTCTGGCTCGACGCCACCACGCTGCGAACGGGGATAACGCGGGAGCTCGCCGACCACCTCGGCGCCGGTCCGGTGGACCTCGCCCTCCCGAGCCCCGGGACGCTGCACCGGACGTCCGACGCCCTCGCCCGCCTCACCGCAGCGGGCGCCGAGCCGCTCACGGCGTGGACGCCGCTCACGGGGGCGATCACCCGGGTCAACCCCGATCTCGCCGACGACCCCGGCCTGCTGCTGCGCGATCCCGAGGGTGACGGCTGGATCGCGACGCTGCAGCCAACGGCCTGGGCCGAGGACGCCGGGGGGCTCGAGTGGGGGCCGCGGGGCGCCGCGGCCTACCGCAGCTCACTCGACCGGCCGGACCCGTGGGCGGAGCTGCGGAGCACGACGCTGCACGTGCGCTCGGCGGCCGACGTGCTCGCCGAGCTGCGCCGCCGCCGCGACGCCCCCCGCTTCGCCGACGCCGCGGCGGTGGAGGAGCACCTCGTCGCGCCGCTGCGCGCGGCGCTGGCGGCCGATCCCGCACGCGCCCGGCAGCTCGTCCGCCTCCGCGCCCGTGTCGGCTTCGCGCTCTCGGCGCCCGCGTCGACGTTCGTGCTGGACCTCACCGGATCCCGCCCGCGCGTCGAGGGCGACGGCGAGGACGGCCCGGCCTGCGACCTGACGCTGCACCTCCCGGCGGAGCTCGCGGAGCGCTTCCTCGCCGGCCGCCTGGACGTCGCGCGCGCCCTGGCGGGCGGTGAGGTCACGTCGAGCGCCTCCCGTGGGCGAACCCTTGCAGCGCTGTCGGTGCTCACGGCGCTCCCCGCGATCCGCCCCCGTGTGACAAACCTCCCCTTGTTCGCAGGCTGACTGCCTCCGACGGCGGTGTTCTGTACCCTTCGCCACGTCGCAACAAAGCCAAGCCGAATCCCGAGGCGCCATGCGCAACGGGAGCGGGGGAACCAAAGGGGCCAGGAAGTCTGGCCCCGGGGGCGAATCACGGCGAGTACCGCCGAGTAGGGCCACTCTTTCGGCCCGAGTCCGACAGCTAACCCCGTAGGCGCCCGAAAGAGCGAGGATCCTGCGTTGCCCCAGCTGTTCCGCCGCACCCATGTCGTACCCCTGCTGGTCGCCCTCGGGTTGACCGGCGTCGTCGCCGCCCCGAGCGCGGCGGCCACCACCGCCTCCAAGTCCTCCTCCCACCTGGGCGACCGGTCCCTGCGCCCCGGCGCCTCCGGCGCCGACGTCCGCGAGCTGCAGAAGCTTCTGCGCCAGGTCGGCATCAAGGTCAAGAAGGTCGACGGCCGCTTCGGCGCCACGACCGTCGCGGCCGTCAAGCGCTTCCAGGCCGCCCGCGGTCTCCAGGCCTCGGGCGTGGTCGGCAAGCGGACCGTCGTCGCCCTGCGCCAGGCCGCCATGGGTGGCGCCGCACAGAACCTCACCACCGGTGGCTCCGACTACAGCGCCGGCACCGGCGCGTCGCGCTCCCTCGGCGACCGCATCCCGGTCCGCAAGGGGATGAGCGGTCACGACGTGAAGGTCCTGCAGGACTTCCTCAAGCGCGCGGGCCACAGGGTCGCCGTCGACGGGGAGTTCGGCGCCGGCACGGTCAAGGCCGAGCGAAGCTTCGAGAAGGTCAACAAGCTCGACGTGGACGGCGTCGTCGACGCCAACGACATCGCGGTGCTCCGCGGTCAGGTCGCCGCCGGCCCGAAGGCCGCGTCCGCCGCCGCTCCGCTGAAGCTCGCCGCGGGCGACCGGGCCCAGGTCGGCTCGGACGGGCTGGCCATCGCCCCCGCCAACGCGCCGCAGGAAGTCAAGGACTTCATCGCCGCGGGCAACGTCATCGCCAAGACGCCGTACATCTACGGCGGCGGCCACGGCAAGTGGGACGACGCGGGCTACGACTGCTCGGGATCGGTTTCCTACGCGCTGCACGCCGCGGGGCTGCTGAAGGCCTCGATGGCCTCGGGCGGCTTCACGACCTGGGGCGACGCCGGACCCGGTCAGTGGATCACGCTCTACGCGAACTCCGGCCACATCTACGCCGTGATCGCCGGGCTGCGCTTCGACACCTCGGGCGCCAAGCAGGACGGCTCGCGCTGGCACGCCTCCGTGCGGCCCACCTCGGGCTACACCGTGCGCCACCCCGCCGGCTTGTAGCAGGGCCGGCCGGGCTACCGTGACGGGGTGAGCGCCGCCCCGCACGACCCGGTCGTTCCCGGCAGCACCGACGAGGAGCTCCTCGCCGCGGAGCTGCCGACGGTCGTCTCCCAGCGCACCGACCCCGAACGGGTCGAGCGCATGACCGCCGAGCTGGAGATGGGCTTCGACCGCCTCCGCGGCACCGCCAAGGGCGTGTCGATCTTCGGCTCGGCGCGCACGCCCGAGGGAACGCCGGAGTACGCGCTGGCCCGCGAGGTGGGCTTCCGGCTCGGCGAGGCGGGCTTCACGGTGATCACCGGGGGCGGCCCCGGGATCATGGAGGCGGGCAACCGCGGCGCCCAGGAGGCGGGCGGCCGCTCGGTCGGGCTGAACATCGAGCTGCCGTTCGAGCAGGGCGGCAACCCGTACCAGGACGTCGCGCTGACGTTCCACTACTTCTTCACCCGGAAGGTCATGTTCGTCCGCTATGCGAACGCCTTCGTGGTCTTCCCGGGCGGCTTCGGCACCCTGGACGAGCTCTTCGAGGCGCTCGTGCTGATCCAGACCCGCAAGGTGAACCACTTCCCGGTCCTGCTCGTGGGGTCGGCGTTCTGGGGCGGGCTGGTGGACTGGGTCCGCGAGCAGCTGTCATCGCGGGGGCTCATCTCCCCCGGCGATCTCGACCTCTTTCGCGTCACCGACGACGTCCAGGAGATCGTCGCCGTGTGCGCCCAAGCCGCCTCCGACCAGGGCGCCTGAGACGGGGGCGCGGAACCGATTTTCAAACCGGTTGGGTCAGTCCTCCCCGGACGGGCGGCGGCGCGCGCGCTTGATCGCGCCCGCCCGCTTCTTCGCGTCCACCCGGCGCACCTTGGAGCCCTTCGTGGGCCGCGTCGGCCGCCGCGAGCGCGGCACGTGGAGCGCTTGGGCCAGGCGGTCGCGGAGGCGCTCGAGGGCGAGCTCCCGGTTGCGCTGCTGCGACCGCGCATCCTGCGCGACGGCACGCACCACCGGGCCCAGTCGGCCGGCGACGCGCGACTTCTGCTCGGGGCTGAGGGCGCCGGACGCGGCCACGTCGAAGCTCACCTCGATGCGCGAGGCGGTCACATTGGCGTGCTGGCCCCCGGGACCGGAGGAACGGCTCGCGCGCACCACGACGTCCGCCAGGGGGATCGCGACGCTCGCGGTGATGCGCATGGGGTCCTCCACCCGCCGGACGGTACCGGCCGTTCGGCGGCGGACCGTGGCGTCCCGCCGCCCGCGCCGCGGGGTTAGGCTCGCGCCATGTCCCAGAACCTCGCTTCCCTGATGACCGACAGCGCGGCGAAGACGCCGGACGCCACCGCGCTCAAGCTCGACGACGTCGAAGTCAGCTACCAGGCGCTCGACGAGGGAAGCGCGCGCGTGGCGGGCTGGCTGTCGGAGCTCGGGGTCGCCAAGGGCGACCGCGTGGGGATCATGCTGCCGAACGTCCCCTACTTCCCGATCGCCTACTTCGGCGTCCTGCGGCTGGGCGGGGTCGTGGTGCCGATGAACGTGCTGCTCAAGAAGCGCGAGACGGGCTTCTACCTGAAAGACCCGGAGGCCAAGGTCGTCATCGCCTGGGGCGACTTCGCCGAGGCCGCGGAAGCCGGTGCCGAGGAGGCCGGTGCCGAGTGCATCCTCGTCAAGCCGGGCGAGTTCGAGAAGCAGCTCGCCGAGCACGAGCCGGTCCGTGAGGTCGCCGAGGTCGAGGGCTCCGACACCGCGGTGATCCTCTACACCTCGGGCACCACCGGCACGCCCAAGGGCGCCGAGCTCACGCACGACAACATGACCGAGAACGCGAAGGTGGCCCGCGAGCTCTTCGACATCGGCCCGGAGGCCGTAGCCCTCGGCGCCTTGCCGCTGTTCCATTCCTTCGGCCAGACCTGTGGGCTCAACGCGACGATGCTCGCCGGCGGGTGCCTGACGATGATCCCGCGCTTCGACCCGGAGAAGGCGCTCGAGATCATCGAGCGCGACAAGGTCAACGTCTTCGAGGGCGTCCCCACGATGTTCTCCGCGATGCTCCACGCCAAGAGCGAGGCGGACACGAGCAGCCTCGAGGTCTGCGCCTCCGGTGGCTCGGCCATGCCGGTGGAGGTCATGCGCGCCTTCGAGGAGAAGTACAAGTGCAAGGTCCTCGAGGGCTACGGCCTCTCGGAGACGTCGCCCGTGGCGTCGTTCAACCACCCCGACCGGCCGAACAAGCCCGGCTCGATCGGCACCCCGATCCGCGGCGTCGAGATGCAGCTCTTCGACGAGGACGGCAAGGTCGTCGCCGAGGGCGAGGTCGGCGAGATCGTCATCAAGGGTCACAACGTCATGAAGGGCTACTGGAACCGCGCGGACGCAACCGAGGAGGCCATCAAGGACGGCTGGTTCTTCACCGGCGACCTCGCGAAGGTCGACGAGGACGGCTACTACTTCATCGTCGACCGCAAGAAGGACATGATCATCCGCGGCGGCTACAACGTCTACCCGCGCGAGATCGAGGAGGTGCTCTACGAGCACCCCGCCGTCCGCGAGGCCGCCGTGGTTGCCATGAAGCACGAGGAGCTCGGTGAGGAGGTCGGCGCCGCCGTCGCGCTGAAGGAAGGACAGGAGGCGACCGTCGAGGAGCTCCAGGCGTTCGTCAAGGACGCCGTGGCGGCCTACAAGTACCCACGCAAGGTGTGGTTGGTCGAGGATCTGCCGAAGGGGCCGACCGGGAAGATCTTGAAGCGCGAGATCTCGGTGCCTGAGTAGCTGGGAGACGCGGATCCTTGGGACGGGCGCGGGCACGTCCCGGAGCTCGCCGTCCGGCCTCCGGCCGGCCGACGAAGACGCTTCCGGGACGCGCCCGCGCCCGCCCCTGCTCCCGCGGCCCCGCTTGGCGACCTCGTAGCTGAGGGCGGTGCCGGGGCTAGCGCGTCGGCGCCAGTGCGGGGTCCTGCGGGGCTTCCATCGGTGTCAGCGTGTCGGCGCGGAGCCGGCGGGCCTTCGCGGCTGCGCGCAGGCCGTCCCAGGACAGGACGATCAGGGCCACCCAGACGAGGCTGAAGCCGATCCAGCGGCTCGTGGGCAGCGCCTCTTGGGCCACGAGCCAGCCGATGAGGAACTGCAGCGTGGGGGTGATGTACTGCAGCAGGCCGACCGTCGACAACGGCGTGCGCGTCACGCAGGCCGCGAAGAGCAGCAGCGGGAGCGCGGTGACGGGACCGGCGGCCGCCAGCAGCAGGGCGTGGCCCGTGCCCTCGGAGGCGAACGTCATCCCGCCCGTCGCGCCGAGGACGACGAGGTAGGTCAGCGCCGGGACGAGCAGGGCGAGCGTCTCGACGGCCAGGCCCTCGGCGGCGCCGACGCCGGCGAGCTTCTTCAGCAGGCCGTAGGAGCCGAAGGAAGCCGCCAGGACGAGCGAGATCCACGGGAAGCCGCCGTAGTAGATCGTCAGGAGGATCACGGCAGCGGTGCCGAACGCGAGCGCGATGGCCTGGGTCCGGCGCAGCCGCTCACCGAAGAAGGCGATTCCGAAGGCGACGCTGACCAGCGGGGTGATGAAGTAGCCCAGCGCCGCCTCGAGCACGCGGTCGGCGTGGACGGCATAGATGTAGACGCCCCAGTTGCACGCGATCAGGACCGCCGCGGCGGTCAGGAGCTTCAACGTGCGGCGGTCGCGCGTGACCGCACGCAGGGCGGGCAGGCGCCGGGTCACCGTCAACAGGCCCACGACCACCACGACCGACCAGGCGATCCGCTGCGCGAGCACCTCGAGCGGCCCGGCGGGTTCGAGCAGCGCGAAGTAGAGGGGGAACGCGCCCCACAGCCCGTAGGCCCCGATGCCGAAGAGGACGCCGCTGCGCACCTCCCCACCCTAGGACCACCCGCGGGGGGTCCCGGGGCTGCATCATGCAAGCGTGACCGACGCCACCGAGCACGGCGCCCCCCCGGCAGGCGCCGCCCCGCCCGAGCCGCTGCAGCCGCCCGCGGGCCCTCCGGCTGCGCGGCGGAGCGCGGCCGAGGAGGCGCGGACGCCCATGGCGGGGGCGTCGCAGGGGGTGCTCGCCACGCTTGCCCCGGACGGCGGCCCGTGGGGGTCCGTGGTCACCTTCGGCGCGCTCGGCGACGGCTCGCCGGTGCTGCTCGTGTCGCTGCTGGCCGAGCACACGCGCAACCTCGAGGCGGACGGGCGCGCGAGCCTCGTCGTCGCCGAGCCCCCGGATGCGGCCAACCCGCTCGACCGTGGGCGCGTCACGATCGCCGGCCGCTGCGTGCAGCCGCGCGACGCCGCCCGCGAGGCCGCCCGCGCCGCCCACCTCGCGGCGATGCCGTCCGCCGCGCTGTACGTCGACTTCGATGACTTCCTGCTCTTCGTGCTGGACGTCGAGCGCGTGCGCTGGGTCGGCGGCTACGGCCGCATGGACACGGTCTCCCCTGCGGACTACACCGCGGCCGCGCCCGATCCCACCGCTCCGCACGCAGCCGGTGCGGTGGCGCACCTGAACGCCGACCACGCCGATGCCCTGCTCGAGCTCGCGCAGCGGCTCGCGGGCTTCCCGGACGCGACCGCTGCGCGATGCGCGCACGTCGACCGCCACGGCATCGAGCTGGTGGTGGCGACCCCCCGCGGGA
>JBBQZE010000156.1:0-7089 GCA_038207985.1 Solirubrobacterales bacterium | reverse complement strand
CCGCCACCCCGCGCGCGAATCTTGTAGCTCGTGCGCGGCCGGGAGGCGGTGGGGGCCGCCTTACGCCCTCCGCCGCGACGTCGATCCCCCCCCACATGGGTGGTGGATCGACAACTCGACGCGTGGGTAGGGCGCGTGGATGTCCGGCGACGACCACGGAGGCGCCGCCGCGGAATCCGGCGAGAGCCTGCGCAGCGTGCTGGTCGCACTCGCGGCCAACACGACGATCGCCACCGCGAAGGGGGTCGCGGCGCTGATGACGGGCTCCAGCGCCCTGTTCGCCGAGACGCTGCACACCGTGGCCGACGCCGGGAACGAGGTGCTGCTGTTCGTCGCGATCCGCCGCTCCGACAAGCCCGAGGACGCCTCCCACCCGTTCGGCTACGGGCCGGAGCGGTACTTCTGGGCGCTGCTGGCCGCCATCGGGATGTTCGTCATCGGCGGCGCCGTCTCGGTCTGGGAAGGCGTCAGCACGCTCCTGCACCCCGTGGAGCTCGAGGCGTTCTGGGTCGGGGTGACGATCCTCGTCCTGTCGATCGTGCTCGACGGCATCTCGCGCGCGGTCGCCGTGCGCAACCTCCGCGCGCAGGCCGAGCGCCGCGGGCTGAGCGTGCGCGAGATGCTCCGCGAGACGGCGGACCCCACCATCACCACCGTCTACCTCGAGGACACCGTCGACGTCCTCGGCGCGCTGATCGCGCTGGCTGCGCTCGTGCTGCACCGCGTGACCGGCTCCTCCATCCCCGACGCGATCGCGACGCTCCTCATCGGCGCCCTGCTGGGCTACGTCGCCTACCGCCTCGCGCGCCGCAACCGTGATCTGCTCTCCAACCAGGCCGTCCCGGAGCGCTACGTCGACCAACTCCGCGAGCGCCTCCGGGCGCAAGCCGGGCTCGAGTCCGTCGAGCGCCTCGACGCGGTCTACCTCGGCCCGGGCGACGTGCTCGTCGCCGCGGACGTCGTCCTGACGCCCGGGCTCAGCACCGACGACGTCGCCGCCCGGATCGCGGACATCCGCGCGGAGGTCCGTCGCGAGGTCCCGGTGATCCGCCGCCTCTCGCTCACCCCGGTGCCAAGGGACGGTGACGACGGGGGTCTAGTGTCGCGGTGATGGACTACCGCGGACTCGGAACCACCGGCATGCAGGTCAGCCCGCTCTGCCTCGGGGCGATGATGTTCGGCGCCTGGGGCGAGCCCAGCCACGACGAGTCGGTGCGGATCATCCATCGCGCGCTCGACGCCGGCGTGAACTTCATCGACACCGCCGACGTGTACTCCCAGGGGGAGTCCGAGGTGATCGTTGGCAAGGCGCTCGCCGGGGGCCGCCGCGACGGCGTCATCCTGGCCACGAAGTTCCACGGCCCGATGGACGTGCCTATGGGCGCAAGAGGCGGCGACCCGAATCAGAAGGGCAACTCGCGGCGCTGGATCGTGAAGGAGGTCGAGAGCAGCCTGCAGCGCTTGGGCACGGACTGGATCGACCTCTACCAGGTCCACCGTCACGATCGCGGGACCGACTTCGAGGAGACCCTCTCGGCGCTGACCGACCTGCAGCGCCAGGGGAAGATCCGCGCGTTCGGCTCGTCGACCTTCCAGGCGCACCAGCTCGTCGAGGCGCAGTGGGTCTCCGAGAAGCGCGCGCTCGGCCGCTTCGCGACCGAGCAGCCGCCGTACTCCGTCCTCGTCCGGGGCATCGAGGCCGACGTCCTGCCCGTCGCCGAGCAGTTCGGCCTCGGCGTGCTCCCGTGGAGCCCGCTGGCCGGCGGCTGGCTCACGGGGCGCTACCGCAAGGGCCAGGACGTGCCGGAGTCGCGCCGGGCGCAGATGCTGCCCGCCCGCTACGACATGTCGACCCCGGACAACCAGCGCAAGCTCGACGCCGCCGACGCCCTGGCCGTCCTCGCCGAGGAGGCCGGGCTGTCGCTCATCCACTTGGCGCTCGCGTTCACCCTCCACCACCCGGCGGTGACCGCGCCGATCATCGGCCCGCGGACGATGGAGCAGCTCGAGTCCCAGCTGGGTGCCGCGGACGTGACGCTCACCCCGGACGTCCTCGACCGCATCGACGAGATCGTCCCCCCGGGCACCACGGTCGCCCGCGCCGACGTGGGTTACGCGCCCCCGGCGCTGAGCGAGCCCTGGCTGCGGCGGCGGCGCACGGCCTGAGCGACACCCCGCCTGACGCCCTTTGGGGGAATCGGCTCCAATATGGAGCCGATCTTCCCACGCGGCATTTCGCGGGCTTGGGCCGGACGCAGAACCGGCCGCTTTCGCGGCCGGTCTGAACATCCAGCGAATAGTGGAGACGGCGGGAATTGAACCCGCGTCCGCGATCGCGTCCCGGCGGCTTCTACGAGCGTAGTCCGCACTCTGGTCTCGTCTGTCGCTCGCCTTGCGGACGGGGTTGCGTCAGACCAGCCCGTCTGAAGATGTCCCCGCTTCGGCGAAGGCGTTCCTCCGCGGGTGATCCGGCGTGGTTGATACGAGCGCCCGACGGCCGGCAGGCCGGGTGTTCGCACCTCACCTACTCAGTCAGAGACTAAGCAGCGAGGGCGTACTCGTGAGAGTCCGCACATATGTGTTTTCCGGGGTTTAAGGAGGCCTCCGGAACCTCCGCTCGCAACCGACGACACGGATTTCGACCACGTCGAAGCCTGTCGTCCCCTCTGTTCTTCCTGCGCTCGGCAGTCTAGCTCAGCCCGGTGCCCGACAGCGGTAGATCCCGACCGGGCGATCCGCGGTGGGGTGCCGGCGGGTGCCGGTGGCGACCATGCCGAGGCGCTCGGCCACGCGGATCGAGCGCGAGTTTCCCGGGAAGATCGTCGCGATCACCTCGCCGAGGGCCAGCGGCCCGAAGGCGTGGGCCAGTGCGGCGCCGCCCGCCTCGGTGGCGTACCCCAGCCCCCAGGCCGGCCGCGCGAGGCGCCAGCCGACCTCGACCGCTGGCAACACGGCAGGCAGGAACCACGGCACGGCCAGGCCCGTGAAGCCGACGAAGACGCCGCTGTCCCGCTCGGCCAGTGCCCACAGCCCGAAGCCGCGCTCGCGCCAGTGGTCCTCGATGCGATCGACGAGCGCGTCAGAGTCCGCGGCGCCCAGCGGCTTGCCGTCCCCGATCCAGCGCGCGACGTCTGCGTCCGCGTTCAGGACGGCGAACGGCTCGCGGTCCTCGGGACGCCAGGCGCGGAGCTCGAGCCGCGCCGTGCGCAGCGTCGGGACGGACATGGCCCGGACGCTAGGGACCTGAGCCCGGGCATAGGAAGACGCGGGACGAGCCGCTTCGACGGAACCCTCCACGTCGGTCGCCACCCGAAGGGGCGCCCGGCGCTTCATGGTGGCGCGGCCTCACACCGTCTGCTCCTCCACCCCTAAGGGCTTCGGAGTGGCTCCCCCCGAGGGGTTTGCCGGCCTCGCTCTTCGCGGCTCGTGCCCGCGTCTTGGGAAGAACGTACGCGGAGGTGCCCGCCGGATGCAAGCGGCCGCGCCACGAGATCCCGCAAGCTCCGGGAAAAGCGCCGCGCGGCGTCCGCAGATGCCTTTGTGAACGACGGAGAGCCCCCGCGAGGAGCGGTGGCGAGGCCGCCGGAGGAGCGTCGTAGGCTGTCGCCATGACCGCCACGGATGTTGCCGACGTCGCCTGGGACCTGGATGCGCTGGTCGGTGCGGACGGCCCCGCCGGCGTCGAGCGGCTGCTCGGCGAGGCGGCCACGCAGGCCACCGCGTTCCACGACGCGCACGCCGGCAAGGTGGCCGAGCTCGACGGCCCGGGTCTCGCTGCGGCGATGGCCGCGCTCGCCTCGATCTCCGACGCGGTGGGCCGCGCGGCCAACTACGCGGCGCTTCGCTTCGCGACCGACACCGCCGACCCGGTCAACGGCGCGCTCGTCGCCAAGGTCCAGGAGCGGGGCACGCAGATCGAGACCGCGCTGCTCTTCTTCGACCTGGAGTGGGCGGAAGTCGACGACGAGAAGGCCGACACGCTGCTGGAAGCCGACGGCCTCGAGCAGGCCCGCCACCACCTGCGCTCGATCCGCCGCTACCGGCCCCACCTGCTCACCGAGCCGGAGGAGCGCATCCTGGCCGAGAAGAGCCAGTCGGGGGACTCCGCTTGGAGCCGGCTCTTCGACGAGCTCACGAGCGCCATCGAGGTCGCGCTCCCGGACGGCAAGGTCGCGCTGGACGTCGCCCTGGCGAAGCTGTCCTCGCCGGACCGCGAGGTGCGCAGCACCACCCAGCAGGCGGTCACGGAGGCGCTCGCGCCCGGGCTGCGCACGCGCGGCTACGTGTTCAACACGCTCCTGCTCGACAAGGCGGTGGACGACCGACTGCGGGGCTACCCCTCGTGGCTGTCGGCCCGCAACCTCTCCAACGAGGCCAGCGACGACTCCGTGCAGGCGCTGGTCGAGGCCGTGAAGGGCGCGTACGACATCCCGCAGCGCTGGTACGCGCTGAAGGCCAAGCTGCTCGGCCTCGAACGCCTGGCCGACTACGACCGCTCCGCCAGCGTCGCCGAGGTGGACGTGAGCATCGGCTGGGACGAGGCGCGCGACATCGTGCTCGGCTCCTTCGACGCCTTCTCCCCCGTCCTCGGGAACACCGCCCGCCGCTTCTTCGACGAGCGCTGGATCGACGCGCCGGTCCGTCCGGGCAAGCGCGGTGGCGCCTTCTGCGCCTACACCGTTCCGACCGTGCATCCCTACCTGCTGCTCAACTGGACCGACAAGCGCCGAGATGTCCTGACGCTCGCCCACGAGCTCGGACACGGCTTGCACGCCGCGCTGGCCCAGCCCCGCGGGCCGTTCGAGCAGCACACGCCGCTGACGCTGGCCGAGACCGCGAGCGTGTTCGGCGAGACGCTCGTCTTCAAGCAGCTCCTGGACGCGACGAGCGAGCCGGCCAGCCGCCTCGCGCTCCTGGCCGAGGACATCGAGGGCTCGATCGCCACGGTCTTCCGCCAGACGGCGATGAACCAGTTCGAGCAGCGCGCCCACACCGCCCGGCGCGAAGAGGGCGAGCTGTCGGTCGAGCACATCGGCGAGCTGTGGGCGCAGACCCAGAGCGAGCTGCTCGGCGACGCCGTGGAGGTCACCGACAACTACAAGTCGTGGTGGAGCTACGTGCCGCACTTCATCGGCACCCCCGGCTACGTCTACGCCTACGCCTACGGCCAGCTGCTGGCGCTGTCGGTGTTCGGGCAGTACCTCGAGCGCGGCGAGGAGTTCGTCCCGAGTTACCTCGAGCTGCTCTCGGCCGGCGGGTCGAAGTCACCCGAGGAGCTCGCCGCCATCGCCGGGCTCGACCTGACCGACCCGGGGTTCTGGCAGTCGGGCGTCGAGCTCGTCCGCGGGCAGCTCGACGCCGCCGAAGCTGTCGCGGAGGAGGTCATGGCCACGCGCTGAGCGCTGCGACAATGGGGGCATGGAGAACGACCCCCGCGTGACCCTGCCCGGCGGCTGGCTGCCTCCGGGACAGGCGGCGCCGCAACCCCAGCCCCAGCCCGAGCGCACGACGCGCCAGCGGATCCTCGGTCCCCTGGTCTTCCTGGGGGCGCTCGTGCTGAAGTTCGGCAAGATCGCGCTGCTGTTCCTCGGCAAGGCGAAGTTCCTGACGACCGCGGGCTCGATGCTCGTATCGGTCGCCGCCTACTCGCTGATCTTCGGCTGGTGGTTCGCCGTCGGGTTCGTCGTGCTGCTGCTCGTGCACGAGATGGGGCACGTGATCCAGCTGCGACGCGAAGGGATCGAGGCGTCGGCGCCGCTCTTCATCCCGTTCCTCGGCGCGGTCGTGGGCGCGAAGTCGCTCGGGGACGACGCGGCCGCCGAGGCGCGCGTCGGCCTCGCCGGGCCGGTGCTCGGCACGCTCGGCGCCGCCGCCTGCATCCCGCTCCACTGGGCGACGGGCAACGACATCTTCCTTGCATTGGCCTTCACCGGGTTCTTCTTGAACCTCTTCAACCTCGTGCCGGTCGTGCCGCTCGACGGCGGCCGGGCGATGGCCGCGCTGTCGCCCTGGATGTGGTTCGCCGGGCTGTTCGCGTTCGCCGTGCTGGCCTTCCTGTCGCCGAACCCGATCATCGTGATCATCCTGGTGCTCGGCGCCTTCGACACCTACAAGCGCTTCAAGGCCTACCGCGCCGGCGGGCCCGAGATCCGCAGCTACTACAGCGTCCCGCGCCGGCACCGCCTCATGGTCCTCGCGGTGTACCTCGGGCTGATCGCGGTGCTCGTCGTGGGCATGGACGCGACCCACCTCGTCCGGAACTTCGGCGACGTCTAGCCGGGCGGCGGTGCGCAGCGGCGCCGTGCAGGGGCTGCCGTTCGCACTGGCCGGCGCGCTGCTCGGCGCGTCCTTCGGCGTGCTGGCGACCGCCGCCGGCGTGCCGGTGCTGGCCGCCGTCGTCATGTCGGGGCTGGTCCACGCCGGCTCCGCGCAGTTCACCGCGCTCGCGATCCTCACGGGCGGTGGGAGCATGGTCACGGCTGTCGCGGCGGGAACGCTGATGAACGGGCGCTATCTGCCGATGGGCCTCGCGTTCGGCCCCTCCCTCCCCGGTGGCCGCGTGCGGCGTGCGGTGCAAGGGCAGGCGGTCGTCGATGCGTCGTGGGCGCTGTCCAACCGGGGTGACGGCACGTTCGATCGCCACCGCCTCTTCGGCGCGACGGCGGTGCAGTGGATCGGTTGGACCGGGGGCACGGCGGCGGGCGCCCTGACGCAGGGCGCGCTGGGCGACCTCGACCGCTTCGGGGTGGACGCGCTGTACCCGGCGTTCTTCGTGGCGCTGCTGTGCGTCGAGCTGCGCGCGGGCCGGGGCCGGCTGGCGGCGGCGGCCGGGGCGCTCGTCGCCCTCGCGCTGAGCCCCTTCACCCCTGCCGGCGTCCCCGTGCTCGCCGCGAGCGTCGTCGCGCTGCTCGGCCTGCGCGGCGCGACGCCCGTGCGCGCGGCTGCGGAGCGGGTGTGAGCGCCGAGCGCGCTTGGCTGCTGGTCGCGCTGCTCGCGGTGACCACGATCGCCGTCAAGGCGGCCGGCCCCATCGCGATGGGCGGCCGGACCCTCCCGCCCCGCATGGGGGGCGTCATCGCCCTCCTCCCG
>JBBQZE010000155.1:0-7221 GCA_038207985.1 Solirubrobacterales bacterium | reverse complement strand
TGGGGGTCAAGGCGATCGGCGGCGACGGCGTGGTCGGCGCGACCGGCCAGGTCGACGGCCGGCCGATCGCGGCCTACGCCCAGGACCCGACCTACCTCGGCGGCTCGCTCGGCGAGGCGCACGCGGACACGATCTGCCGCGTGCTCGAGGTCGCGGGGCGCGGGCGCATCCCCGTCGTCGGCTTCGTGGAGTCGGCGGGCGCCCGGCTGCAGGAGGGCGTCGGCGCGCTCGCGGGCTACGGGCGCATCTTCCGCCACCACGTCGCGCTCTCGGGCGTGGTCCCGCAGCTCTCCGTGGTCTGCGGGGCGAGCGCCGGCGGCGGCTCCTACGCGCCCGCGCTCACCGACGTCGTCGTGATGACCAAGCGCGCCTCGATGTTCCTGACGGGGCCGGGGATCGTGAAGGAGGTCATGGGCGAGGACGTGTCGCTCGCGGCGCTCGGCGGCCCGGCGGTCCACGAGCGCAACGGCGTCTGCCAGCTCGTCGCCGAGGACGACCTCGACGCGGCCTGGCTCGTGCGCGACCTGCTCGACTACTTCCCGCAGCACGCCGGCGAGCCCGTGCGCCGCTGGCCGTCCGTCCCACCGCCTGACGGGGCCGTCGACGCCGGCGTTCCGGCCGAGCAGCGCAAGGTCTACGACGTGCGCGGCGTGGTGCGCGGGCTCGTCGACGGCGGGCGCCTGCTCGAGCTCAACGCGCGCTGGGCACGCAACGTCGTGACCGGCTTCGCGCGCCTCGACGGGCACGCCGTCGGCATCGTCGCCAACCAGCCGCGCTGGATCGGGGGCGTCCTCGACGCCGACGCGGCGACCAAAGCGGCGAGCTTCGTGCAGAGCTGCGACCTGTTCGGGATCCCGCTCGTGGTGCTGGTGGACACCCCGGGCTTCCTGCCCGGCACCGCGCAGGAGGCCGCGGGCGTCATCCGCCATGGCGCCAAGCTCGTGCACGCCTTCGCGGCCGCGCGCGTGCCGCGGCTCACGGTGGTCCTGCGCAAGGGCTACGGCGGCGCCTTCATCGCGATGAACTCCCGTGACCTCGGCGCCGACCTCGTGCTCGCGTGGCCGCGCGCGGAGATGGGCGTCATGGGTCCCAAGCAGGCGGTCGACCTCGTCCACCGCCGCGACATCGCCGCCGCGGAGGACCCGGTGCGAGCGCGCGACGGCTTCGCGAACGCCTACGCGGCGGAGCACCTCACGGCGGCGGCCGCCGCGGCGGCGGGGGTCATCGACGAGGTGGTCCCCCCCTCGGGTACGCGCGAGCGCCTCGCCCGCGCGCTGCGGACGTTCGCGGGCAGTGCGGCGGGCCCGCGGCCCAACCGGAACATGCCGCTGTGACCGTCGCCACGCTCGACTGGGCTGCGGGCTTCGAGGAGCTCGAGGAGGGCCTCGGCTTCGTCACCGGCGAGCACGTCGTCACCGAGGCGGAGGTGCTCGCCTTCGCGGCGCTCACGGGCGACCACCACCCCCAGCACGTCGACGCCGGCTGGGCGGCCACGAGCGCCTTCGGTGAGCAGATCGCCCACGGCATGCTCGTCGTGTCGCTCGCCGCCGGGCTGGTCCCGTTCGACCCCGGCCGCGTGGTCGCGCTGCGTGCCCTGCGCGACGTCACCTTCAAGCGCCCCGTGCGCTTCGGCGAGGCGATCCTGGTCGAGGGCCGGGTGGAGGCGCTGCGGCCCGCCGGCGACGACGCCGGGCTCGTGACCCTCGGCTGGCGGGTGGTCGACGGCGACGGCCGGCTGTGCTGCCGCGCCCGCGTCGACGTCCTCTGGCGGGTGGGCTCGTGAAGGGCCGCAAGCTGCTGGTCACCGGCGTCGTCAACAAGCACTCGATCGCCTGGGAGGTGGCGCGACAGGCGCAAGAGGCGGGGGCGGAGGTCGTGCTGACGGGGTTCGGGCGCGCCAGGCGCATGACCGAGCGCGCGGCCGCCCAGCTGCCCGTCACCCCGGACGTGCTGGAGCTCGACGTCAACGTCCCGGAGGACCTGGCCGCGCTGGCCGTCGCGCTCGACGCGCGCTGGGGTCGCCTCGACGGCGTCCTGCACGCGATCGCCTACGCGCCTGCCGACGCGCTCGGGGGCGGCTTCCTCGACACGCCCGCGGAGAGCGCCGAGACGGCATTCCGGACGAGTGCGTTCTCGCTGAAGGCGCTCACCGCCGCGGTCCTGCCCCTGCTCGAGCGCGGCGACCACCCGGCCGTCGTCGGGCTCGACTTCGACGCCACGCAGGCCTGGCCCGTCTACGACTGGATGGGGGTCGCGAAGGCCGCGCTGGAGAGCGTCAGCCGGTACCTCGCGCGCGACGTCGGCCCGCTCGGCGTCCGCGTGAACCTCGTCGCCGCGGGTCCGCTCGACACGCTCGCCGCGGGCGGCATCCCCGGCTTCGACGGTCTCGCCGACGCGTGGCGGCGCCAAGCGCCGCTGGGCTGGGACACCGCCGACTGCGCGCCCGTCGCCGAGGCCGCGCTGTTCCTGCTCGCCCCCGCCTCGCGGGCGATCACGGGCGAGATCCTCCACGTCGACGGCGGCTTCCACGCGATCGGGGCGGTGGCGTGAACGACGTGCTGCTGACGGGCGCGACCGGGTTCGTGGGCATGGAGCTGCTCCACCGGCTGCTGACCCGGACCGATCGCGACGTCGTCGCGCTCGTGCGCGCCGCCGACGACGCGGCCGCGGCCTCGCGCCTCCACGGGGTGCTGGCCACGCTCTTCCCACCGGGGGAGCGGCCGCGCCCCGGGCGTGTCCGTGCCGTCGCCGCCGACCTCGAGGAGCCCGGTCTCGGCCTGGCCACCGCGACGGCCGACGCGCTCGTGGCCGAGGTCTCCACGGTGGTGCACTGCGCCGCGTCGGTGAGCTTCGCCCTCCCCCTCGCCGAGGCGCGGCGCATCAACGTCGAGGGCACCCGCGGGGTGCTTGCGCTGGCGGCACGCGCGCCGGGGCTGCGCCAGCTCGTCCACGTCTCGACGGCCTACGTGGCCGGGGACCGCGCAGGCCGCGCGTTCGAGCACGAGCACGACCTCGGCCAGGCGCCGCGCAACACCTACGAGCAGACCAAGCTCGAGGCCGAGACGCTCGTGGCCGCCTCGGGACTGCCCGCCGCGGTCCTGCGCCCGAGCATCGTCGTCGGGGACAGCCGCACGGGCTGGACACCCGCCTTCAACGTCATCTACTGGCCGCTGCAGGCGTTCGCGCGCGGGGTGCTGCCGAGCGTCGCCGCCGACCCGGCCGGCCGCGTCGACGTCGTCCCCGTCGACGCCGTCGCCGACGCGCTGCTCGCGCTCTCCGGGCGTGACGGGGAGACGGGCTGTTTCCACGTCGTAGCGGGCGACGCCGCGCCGACGTGCGCGGCCTTCGCACGCCTCGCGGCGTCGTCGTTCGGCCGCGAGCCCCCGCCGTTCGTGCCGCTCGGCCGCCACCCCGCCTCCGACGAGGCGGCCGGGGTCTTCCTGCCGTACTTCCGCGTGCGCACGGTGTTCGACCCGGGGGCGGGGGCGTCGCTCGCCCGGCCGATCCCGCCGCTGTCGGAGTACTTCGAGGCGCTGATGGACTACGCGCGCGCCGCCCGCTGGGGCCGGCGCCCCGCGACGCGCTGGGAGCGCGACGCGCCGGCGGTCGCGGCCTGACGGCGCCGCAGGCCCACGCGGCGCACCTTGATGTCCCCCCGGGCCACGGAGGTGCGCCGAGGTGCGCCGGAGCGGGAGGATGTCGGCGCATGCCGGCCACTCCGCACCTGGTGCTCGACCTGGAGGCCCTCGACCGCAACCTCGTGGCGATGGCCGGGGCGACCGCCTCGGCGGGCGTGGCGCTGCGCCCGCACGTCAAGGGCCACAAGTGCTCCTGGATCGCCCGGCGGCAGGTGGCGGCGGGCGCGGTGGGGGTCGCCGCGGCGACCCTGGACGAGGCCGCCGCGATGGTCGACGGCGGGGTGAGCGACGTCCTGCTCACGTCGGTCCTGCCGCCGCAGCGCCTCGAGGACGCAACAGCGCTGGGACGGCGCGCCGGCCGGCTGACGCTCGTCGTCCACACGCCGGAGCTCGCACGGGCGCTCGGCGCGGCGGCCTCCGGCACCGCCGTCGACGTCCTCCTCGACCTCGACGTCGGCCAGCGGCGCGGCGGCGCGCGGCCCGGCGCGGACGCCCTCGCGGTCGCGGCCGCCGCCCAAGAGGCCGACGGGGTGGAGCTCGCGGGCGTCCAGGGCTACGAGGGCCACCTCCAGGCCATCGCGGACTCCGCGACGCGGGGCGCCGCGTCCCGTGCGGCCATGGACACGCTGGCGGCGGCCGTGGCCGGGCTCCGCGCGGCGGGTCACGCCGTGCCGTGGGTCACGACCGCCGGAACCGGGACGGCCGGCTTCGCGGCGGCCCATCCGGTCGTCACGGAGGTGCAGCCGGGCTCCTACGCGCTGATGGACGCGGCCTACCGCGAGGTCGATGGGGTGGCCTTCGCGCAGGCGGTGCACGTCGCGGCGTCGGTTATCGCGGTGCTGCCGGACGGGGACGCCATCGTCGACGCGGGCACCAAGGCGCTGTCCACCGACCTGGGTCCCCCGCGGGTGGCCTCGCCCGCCGGGGCCGCTTACGTCCCGGCCGGGGACGAGCACGGGCGCGTCACCGGGGCGGACGGGCTGCAGGCCGGCGACGTCGTCCTGCTCGTCCCGAGCCACGCAGACACGACGGTCGACCTCCACGACGCCTTCTGGCTGCACGACGGGACGCACCTCGTGGTGGACGCCCGCTCGCGCACCCGTCGGCCCGCCGCCGCCGCGGGCTGAGCGGCGGTGCTCGGCCCGCTCGTCGCCCCCGGGCTGCGCGTCCTGTTCGTGGGCATCAACCCGTCGCTGCGCTCGGCCGAGGTCGGCCATCACTTCGCCCGGCCCGGAAACCGCTTCTGGCCCGCGCTGCACGCCTCCGGGTGGACGCCGGGCCGGCTGCGCCCGGAGCAGGACGCCGAGCTGCTCGCCCACGGCATCGGCGTGACGAACATCGCCGCCCGCCCGACGCGCGCCGCGGCCGAGGTGGGGGCGGACGAGCTGGCGCGGGGTGCGGCCGCGCTGGCGCGCACGGTCGCGGCGAACCGCCCCGGCCTGGTCGCCGTGCTCGGGCTGGGTGCCTACCGCACCGCCTTCTCCGAGCCCGGGGCGGTGATGGGCCTGCAGCCGCGGGCGATCGGGGGGCGCCCGGTGTGGGTCCTGCCGAACCCCAGCGGCCTGAACGCGCACTACAAGCCGGCGGACTTCGCATGGCTGTTCGCGGAGGCGCGGGCGTTCGCCGAGACGCCCGGTGTCGCGGTCCCCGGTTCAGCCGGGGTCCTGGCGGATACCCCTAGCGCATGAGCCCCTCCGTCGCCGGCGTCACCGAGCTGCTGTTCCCGAAGGCGGTGGTGAACGCCTTCCTCGTCGAAGCCGACGTCCTCACGCTCGTCGATACGGGCACGCCCGGCGGCGCGAAGAAGGTGATCGCCGCCATCGAGCGCGCGGGGCATGCACCCGGCGACCTCGGTCGCATCCTGATCACCCACCGCCACGCCGACCACGCGGGCAACGCCGCCGAACTGGCCCGGCTCACCGGCGCCGAGGTCCACGTCTCCCCCGAGGACGGTCCGTACGTCATCGAGGGCCGCGAGCAGCCCCTTCCGAAGCCGGCCACGCCGCTCGGCCGGGTGATGGTGCCCTACGTCAAGGTCGCCTTGCCCTGGAAGCTCGAGCCGTGCGCCTCCGCCCAGCCGACGCTCACCGACGGGGCGAGCGTCGGCCCCTTCCGGGTGATCGCCACCCCCGGGCATACCGCCGGCCATGTCTCCCTGCTGTGGGGCGATCGGGGGATCCTCTTCACCGCCGACGCCGCCGCGCACCTCACGACCCTCGGCCCGCACCCGGTCGCAGACGACCCCGCGCTCGCCCGCGAGAGCTACGAGCGGCTCGGTCGCGAGGCGTTCGACACGGCGTGCTTCGGCCACGGGCGCACCATCGCCGGCGACGCCGCGGCCGCCTTCCGCTGAGGCCGGCCGCAGGACTGGTCGGGGAGTCACGGAGGCGCCGCCACCCTCGATCGCGCGGGCCGACCCAGAACGCCGCGAGGGGGCCGATGTGGCTGCCCACGACCACATCGGCCCTCTCGGCGCGGCTCTGGGCGCAGCTGGCGCGTCGAGGCGTCCCCGCGGCCCCGGTCGCTAGGTCAGCCGGGCGGCGACCGCGGCCAGCTCCGAGCCGGTGACGTCGATCGCCTGCATGCCCGCGTCGCGGGCGGAGGCGAGGCCCTGCTCGGTGTCCTCGAAGGCGAGGCACGCCGCCGGGGCGACGCGCAGGCGCTCGGCGGTGGCGAGGTAGAGGTCGGGGGCGGGCTTCGGCCGCGCGGCGTCCTCGGCGCAGACCACCGCGTCGAAGAGGGCGAGCAGCCCGACCCGCCGCAGGCCCGCCTCGACTTGTGCCCGCCGCGCCCCGCTGCACACCGCGAGCGGCCGGCGACCGTGCTGGGCAACGGCCACCGCGGCGACGTCGGCACGCGGCGCGAGCGCCCCGAGTGCCCCGGCGTAGGCCACGGCGTGCGCGGCGGACATCGCGTCGCGTGGCAGGGCGCGGCCCGTCAGCGCATCGAGGTCGTCGAGGAGGAGCTCGGCCGAGAGCCCCGTCCGTGTCGCGTACCAGCCCGCGTCGATCGCGACCCCGTACTCGTGCGCGGCGGCCTGCCAGGCGAGCAGGTTGACGGGCTCGGAGTCCACCAGCGTGCCGTCGTTGTCGAAGACGAGCGCCGCGACGCGCGCCGTGTCGACCGGCGGCACGGCCGGAGAGCTCCCGAATCGGGCCACTAGGGGACGAGCACGAGCTTGCCCCGCGCGTGCCCCGCCATGGCCCGGCGGTGCACGTCGGCGACGTCGGCGAGCGGGAAGCCCTCCGCGACGACGTCGAGCTCGCCCGCCTCGACGAGCCGCGTGAGCTCGAGGCGCGCCGCATCGCGGACCTCCGTTCCCGGGTCGGCGCCCGGTCCACCGCCGAGGAGCTTGATGTGCTCCCCGGGCGCGCGAGCGAACGCGGCGATGGTCGCAATGCGGTCGCGGTCGCCGACGAGCGCGAGGGAGGCGTCGACCGCCTCGTCGGTTCCGACGCAGTCCAGCGCGACGTCGACGCCGCCGGGCGCGAGCGCCCGCACGCGGTCGACCAGCCCCTCGCCGTAGGCGACGGGTTCGGCTCCGAGCGCACGGAGGTCGTCGTGGTTGGCCGCGCTGGCGGTC
>JBBQZE010000154.1:0-7261 GCA_038207985.1 Solirubrobacterales bacterium | reverse complement strand
TCGGTCATGACGCCGAGACCTTCGGGTCGGCGCTGGGACGCAGGCGCAGCTGCTTCTGGGGCAGCGGCTCCTGCCCGGCGCGGATCTGGCGCGCCAGCTCGGGCACCTCGTCCAGCGTGATCGGCCCGACGTACTCGCCGTTGACCGACGCCATCGGCGCGATGTCGCAGGCGCCCAGGCACT
The DNA here is from genome assembly GCA_038207985.1 of Solirubrobacterales bacterium. Classification (GTDB taxonomy): domain Bacteria; phylum Actinomycetota; class Thermoleophilia; order Solirubrobacterales; family Solirubrobacteraceae; genus Paraconexibacter. The sequence continues at coordinate 7,078 of JBBQZE010000154.1, read as the reverse complement.
CGAAGCCGCGGAGGTTGAAGTCGGGGTCGTCGCCCACCTCCTCCTGGAAGCGCTCCAGCAGCGCGTCGGCGCCGCGCAGCGAGCACGAGATGTTCGTGCACACGTAGACCTTGTGTCGGCCCACCGGGTTGACCTCGAGCATGTCGTAGAAGCCCGCGACCGCGACGAGGTAGCCCGGCGTGAGGCGCATGACGCAGGCGACCTGCTCGATGGCCTCCGGGGAGCACCAGACGTGGCGCTTCTGCGCGGCCATGAGCGCGGGGATGGCGGCAGACCGGCTGTCGGGGTAGCTCGCCATGTGCGCCTCGATCTCGGCGCGCAGGTCCGCCGGCACCGGGCACGTCGCCGGGTCGGGGATCTCGGCGGGGTCCTTGGTCAGGTCGACCGCGTCGTCCCAGCCCGGGGTGCGCGAACCGCCTTGGTAGCGCGGGACCTCTCCGGAGCCGACATGCTGGCCCAGGGTCGGGTCGGTGTCGCCCGGGATGGCGTCGAGCTGCGTGTCGGGGTGCAGCTCGTGGCTCATCGGTCGACGCCGCCGATGATCGGGTCGAGCATCGCCAGCGTCGCGATCAGGTCGGCGATGTAGGAGTCACTCGTCATCGGAGCGACCGCCTGGAGGTTCACGAAGGACGGGTCGCGCATGTGGACGCGGGCGGGCTTGCTCGACCCGTCGGAGCGCACGAAGCAGCCGAGCTCGCCGCGAGGGCTCTCCACCGGGAAGTAGACCTCGCCTTCGGGAACGCGGAAGCCCTCCGTCACGAGCTTGAAGTGGTGGATCAGCGCCTCCATCGAGGTCGCCAGCTCGTGGCGCGGCGGCAGCGCGACCTTGCGGTCGTCGACGATGGTCGGTCCGTCGGGAAGGCCTGCGATCGCCTGCTCGATGATCTTCACGGACTCCTTCATCTCCTGCATGCGGACGGCGTAGCGGTCGTAGTTGTCGCCCTGGGTCCCCACGGGGATCCGGAAGTCGAAGTCCTCATAGGAGGAGTACGGCATCGCCTTGCGCAGGTCCCAAGGGTTGCCGGACGCCCGCAGCAGCGGCCCGGTCACGCCGAGCTCGAGCAGCTCCGGCTCGCCCAGCGCGCAGACGCCGCGCAGGCGCTGCAGGAAGATCTCGTTCTTGTTCAGCAGGTCGCCGTACTGGTCGACTCGGCCCGGCATGATCCGGCAGAACTCGAGGACCTTCTCCGTCCAGCCGGCGGGGACGTCCTCGATGACGCCGCCGACCTGGAAGTACCGCGTGTGCATCCGCTGCCCGGTCGAGTACTCGAACAGGTCGAGGATCATCTCGCGCTCGCGGAGGGCGTACCAGAGCATCGACATCGCTCCGAGGTCCAGCGCGCTGGTCCCGAGCCAGAAGAGGTGGCTCATGATCCGGTTGAGCTCCATGTGGATCACCCGCAGGTACTGCGCGCGCTTGGGCACCTCGATCTCGAGCAGCGTCTCCGTGGCGCCGCAGAAGGCCATCGCGTTGAAGAAGTACGAGAGGTAGTCCATCCGCTCGACGACGGTGATGGCCTTCCAGTACGACTTGTCCTCGGCCGTCTTCTCGATCCCCGTGTGCAGGTAGCCGATGATCGGCTTCAGGTCGCGCACGACCTCGCCCTCGAGGGTCACGAGCAGGCGCAGCACGCCGTGGGTGGCCGGGTGGTGCGGCCCCATGTTGAGCGTGAGCAGCTCCTGCTCGAACGCCGGGGCGCCGTCGACGGCCGCCGGGGACTTGAGATGGGACAGCTCGAAGCTCTCCTCCATCTCGCGGTAGGCCGACTTCGGGCGGTTCTCGATCAGGCTCATGCGCGTCCCTCGCTCGTCACTGGGTGTAGTCGGCCCGGGTGCCGTCGTCCTTCGTGAACAGGACCGGCTCGCCCCCGATGGGGAAGTCGCGGCGCTGGGGATGGCCCTCGTAGTCCTCGGGCATGAGGATGCGTCGCAGGTCCGGGTGGCCGTCGAAGATCACACCGAACATGTCGTAGACCTCACGCTCCTGGTGGTCGGCCGTGGGCCAGTCCGGGGTGACCGACTCGACGCGCGGGTCCTCGGTGGGTACGCGCAGCTTCACGCGGACGCGGTCGAGGCGCGTGCGGTCGAGCAGCTCGTAGAGCACGCCGAGCCGCGGCTCCTCCGGGTAGTAGTCGACGCCGTGGACGCTCATGAGGTGCGCGTACCCACGCTCCCGCAGCTGCGCCAGCAGCCCCCGGACGTGGCGCGGATCGGCCAGCAGCGTCGCCTGGCCCCGGAAGTGCACCGTGCCGAGGACGCTCTCGGGCTCGTGGTCACGCAGCTCGCCCGCGAGCAGCTCCAGGCCGGTGGCGTCAGGCATTCGACCCGTGCTCGGTGTTCCCCGGAACGTTGACGAACTCGCGGCGCAGCGCCTCGCCCTCGTCGGGAAGCACCTCGACGGTGCGCTCGGCGCCGTGACGCTCGCGCCACCCCAGCGACGGGTCGTCCTGGACCATCGCCCGGAGCTTGAGGATGCCGTGGAGCAGCGCCTCGGGCCGCGGCGGACACCCCGGGACGTGCACGTCGACGGGCATGAACTTGTCCGCGGGGACGATCGCGTAGTTGTTGAAGATGCCCATCGAGCTCGAGCAGGCGCCCATCGCGATGGCCCACTTGGGCTCGAGCATCTGGTCGTAGACACGGCGCACGATCGGGGCCATCTTGATGGAGACGCGGCCCGACAGGATCATGAGGTCCGCCTGCCGCGGCGAGGCCCGGAAGGCCTCGAAGCCGAAGCGCGAGATGTCGGTGCGTGCGGCGACCACGGTGATCATCTCGATCGCGCAGCACGCCAGGCCGAACGTGGCGGGCATGAAGGCGTTGCCGCGTGACCAAGCGGCGGCCTTGTCGAGGGTCGTCGTCAAGACGCCCTGTTCGGCCTCGGCCTGCAACTCGGCGGCGTCGAGGTCTCCCGTGAGCAGCTGCCGCGCCGTGAGCTGGCGCGAGCGGAACCGCTGCATGCTCTCCGCGGACGGACGCTCGCCGACCTTCTGCCGGATCACCTCCATTCCAACGCACCTCTCCTCCACACGTACGTGAACGCGACGAACAGCAGGACGATGAAGACGACGATCTCGACCAGGGCGAAGGTCCCGAACGCCCGCAGCTGCAGCGCCACGGGGTAGAGGAAGATCGTCTCGATGTCGAACAGGATGAAGAGCATCGCGATCAGGTAGAAGCTGATCCCGAAGCGGAAGCCCTGCTGGATCTCCGACGGCAGACCGCACTCGTACGGGTCGTCGGTGCTCTTGCGGACCTTCGTGCGGCTCGGGCCGAGCAGCCGGTTGAGGAAGGCGAAGACCACGCCGATCCCCCCGCCGAGGGCGAGGAAGACGATCGCGGGCAAGTAGCTTCGGAGCATCGGATGAGAGGTATAGCGCGAACTTGTGACGCAATGCCACTAAGTGGCATCCGGCACTCGGAGTGGACACGTTGACCGTCGTCGCCGCCCTCGTGGTCGCCGCGGCGAACGTCGTGGCGGGCAGCTACGGCGCGTGGCGCTGGTACCGCGTGGAGGACGCGCGGCGTTTTTGGCCCGCGCTGCGCCTCGCTCAGGGCTTGGCGATGCTCTTCGCGCTCTACGGCGGGCTTCTCGCGGCCGCCGGCGACGCCGCCGCCGGCGGCCTGTTCCTGCTCTACGCGCTGCTCCCCGTCCCGGTGAATCTCGTGGCCGAACAGCTGCGCCTGGCCAGCGCGCAGACGGTGCTCGACGCACGCGGCCTCGACAGCGCGGCGGCGCTCGGCGACCGGCCCGCGGACGAGCAGCGCTCCGTGGTGCGCCAGATCCTGAGGCGCGAGCTCGGGGTGATGGCCGCGGCGGCGCTGGTGGTCGCCTTCCTCGCGGTGCGCGCCGCCGGGACGGTCTGAGGCTTTAGAACCGGTTCCGGAAAGGCGCGGCCGTCAGGCACCCGCCTCGAGGCAACGGCGCCCACCCGACGGCTTGCCGATCCAGTCAGGATCGGCGGCGCCACCGGGCGACCGCCGTCATCCACGATGCGATTACCTGACGACGGCGCCTCATTCCGAAACCGGTTCTCAGCCGCGGAAGGCGCCGCGGTAGAACAGCAGCGGCTCCGCGTCGCCCGCGGCTGCCCACACGTGCGTGACCGCGCCGATGCCGATGGTGTGGTCCCCGGCCGCGACGAGCTCGGTGACGTCGCAGGCGACCCAGGCCAGCGCGTCGTCGAGCACGGGGACACCGTGCTCGATGCGGTGCGTAACGGCCTCGAACTTCTCCCGCTGCACGACCTTCGAGGCGAACACCCGCGCGAGCTCGTCCTGGCCGGCCCGCAGGACGTTGACCGCGAAGCGGCCCGCCGCGCGGACTGCAGGGAGCGTCCGTGAGGCGCCGTCGAAGCAGACCAGGAGGAGGAGCGGGTCGAGGCTGACGCTGGAGACCGCGTTCGTCGTCAGGCCTGCGGGGCCTTCCGGGCCGTCGCAGGTGACCACCGCGACCCCCGTGGCCCAGCGGCCGATGACGTCGCGGTACTGAGACGGGTCGACGGCCACGGACGGGACGCTAGTTGCCCGCCGCGACCACTTCGAGCGTCGCGTACTGGCCGAGGTTCTCGTGGTTGCCGATGCTGCAGACCAGGCGGTACTTGCCCGGGCGCAGGACGATGGGGTCCTTCGAGCGCACGGTCTCGCCGGGCTGCGCGGTCGGCGTGCCGCCCAGGACCTGCGGCGCGGCGCCCTCGGCCTCGTCCACCGCCTCCAACCGGACGTTGTGGGTCAGCCGGCCGACGTCCAGCGCGACGATGCGCACGGCCCCCGCGTGCACCCGGATCGACACGGGGCGGATGCGGTACTCGTCGAGCCTGAGGTGCAGGACGCCGTCGCGGTCGCGGACGGGCGCGGCCTCACCGCACCCCGCGAGCACCGCCGCCGCGCCGAGCAGGCCGAGGATGGCGCGGGGGCGACGGGGCATCACTCCTCGCATGATGGCCGTTTCGTATGCTCTGCGCCGTCATGCGTCGGGTCTCTTCCATCGTCATCGCCGTGGCCGCGGCCGGGATCCTCTCCGCGTGCGGGAGCAAGGCGAATCTCCCGTCGAATGAGTCCGCGTCGGTCAAGGCGGGCGCGAAGCTCTTCTCGCAGCGCTGCCACGGCTGTCACACGCTCGACACCGTCAACGCCGTCGGGGGCGCCACGAAGGTGCGCGACCGCGAACGCGTCGACGGTCCCAACTTCAACGTGCGCAAGGAGCAGCCCGACAACGTGCTCTACGCGATCCGCAACGGCGGCTACTCGGGCGCGATCATGCCCCAGAACATCGTGGTGGGCACCGACGCCGACAACGTCGCCGCCTTCCTGTCGAAGTACTCCGGCCTCAAGAAGAAGAAGAGCTCCGGCCCGAACGGGTAGTCGGCCCGTAGGCTCGGGCGGGCATGCTTGACCTGAGAGCCCTCCGCGCCGACCCCGACGCCGCCCGCGCTGCGCTCGCGCGCCGCGGCGACGTCGAGCCCCGCGCGGTCGACGCCGTCTTGGCGATCGACACGGAGCGCCGCGCGGCGACCGAGCGCTCCGAGCGCCTGCGCGCACAGCAGAAGGGGGAGGCGCGCGCGATCGCGGCCGGGCAGAAGTCCGGGCAGGACATGAGCGAGGCGATCGCCGCCGCCAAGCAGGTGTCCGAGGAGGTCAAGACCCTCACGGGACAGGCCGGGGACCTCGACCGGCGGCTGCACGACGCGCTGGCCGCGCTCCCGAACCTCCCCGACCCGACGGCGGCGCGAGCCGACGAGGTCATCCGGGAGGTCGGCGAGGCGTGGGCGCCGCCGTGGGCCCGGGATCACTTGGAGCTCGCGGGCGCGCGCGTGGACATGGAACGCGGGGCGCGCCTGAGCGGCTCCCGCTTCGCCTACCTGCGGGGGGATCTCGTGTTCCTCGAGCTGGCGCTCGTGCAGTGGACCCTCCGCGAGCTGGCCGGCCACGGCTTCGAGGCCGTGATCCCGCCGGTGCTCGTGCGCGAGGAGGCGCTCTTCGGCACGGGCTTCCTGCCGGACACCGAGCAGCAGATCTACCACCTGCCCGCCGACGACCTCTACCTCGCGGGGACGAGCGAGGTGGCGCTGGCGTCGATGCACGCGGGCGAGGTCCTCGCCGCGGACGACCTGCCGCTGCGCTACGCCGGGTTCTCACCGTGCTTCCGGCGCGAGGCGGGGACCGCGGGGCGGGACACGCGGGGGATCTTCCGCGTCCACCAGTTCGACAAGGTGGAGATGTTCAGCTTCGTCCACCCCGACGAGGGGGTCGCGGAGCACGACCGGCTGCTCGCGATCGAGGAGGGGATCCTGGGGGCGCTCGGCGTTCCCTACCGCGTGGTGAACATCGCGGTGGACGACCTCGGGGCGAGCGCGGCGAAGAAGTACGACTGCGAGGCGTGGCTCCCCGGGCAGGGGCAGTACCGCGAGCTCACGTCCACCTCGAACACCACGGACTTCCAGGCCCGACGGCTGAACGTCCGCTTCCGGCCCGAGGGCGGCAAGCCCCAGACCGTGCACACGCTGAACGGCACCGCGGTCGCCGTCGGGCGGACGCTGATCGCCCTCATGGAGAACGGCCAGCGCGAGGACGGCTCCGTCGCGGTGCCCGCGGTGCTGCAGGCCCACGGCGCGCCGGCGGTGCTCGCCCCGGCCTGAGCGGAACGCCGCGGGGACCGGGGTCTCAGGAGGCCGACGCGCCGTGCTGGCGCGCCAGGAGGTCCAGCCCGCTGGTGCGCTGGGGCTCGGGCTGGGCGCCGAGCAGCTCGCGGGCCTGCTCGTAGGTCATCGTCTCGGCGCCGCGGTTGTGCTGATCGCGCAGCTGCAGCTCCTGGAAGCCGATGAGCAGCGTGCGGCCGTCGGCGAGGTGGAATCGGACGCGCGGCTGCACAGACGCAGTCTCGCACGCCCGGGCGGCGCGGACCGGGGGGCGTCTTCCGGCCCAGCGGAGGGGGCGGGATTCGAACCCGCGAACGTCTCGCGACGTCACCAGTTTTCAAGACTGGCGCATTCAACCGCTCTGCCACCCCTCCGGCGCCGAGCGTAGACGCACCCGGGCTCCGCGGGCTGACGATGCTCCCGCGCCGGTCGCCACGGCG
>JBBQZE010000153.1:0-7517 GCA_038207985.1 Solirubrobacterales bacterium | reverse complement strand
CAAAAGGAAAACAACGAATGACCGTCCTATCGTTTTTTTGGCCGGGCAAGACGGTGAGGCTGCTCACCAGCCTGACAGGGAGCCTGCTGATGCTGGCCGCCCCCGCCGCCGCGAGCGCCTCCTCGTCGGAGGACATCTACTCCGGCGGGCAGACCTACACCATCAACACCGGGGCAGCCGTCCGACTCGGCGCCAGCGCCGGAATGCTTACCGGATCGGCGCCGTTCTACATCATTGGATTTCCGGTCGCTGCCGGCACCACCGGTCCGATCACGCTGCCGTCCGGCTACCAGCCCCAGAACAACGGCCAGCCCGCACCGATCCGTTACCACGACCACATCGCAGCCGACGTCGGCAATCCGCTGCGACGCGTCATCCAGCTGCGCTACAGCACGGCCTACGCGTGGAGCCCGGGGTTTCAGCCGGTGACGAGCGTTGCGCAGCTCACGCTCGCCGAGGCGACCGGGCTTCTCGACGTCGTCGCCCCTGGAGCTTCTGACCCCTATGAGCAAGTGACAAATACCGTCCTCGTCCGTCCGGTGGTTTCGGCGCGTGGATAGCAATCCGCGCCATGCATCGGATGCCGTATCTCGCCGTCCGAACCCTCTAGAAAGGAACTCCATGACCCGCAAGGTGTCAGTAATGCTCGTTGCTCTGTTCGTCATCATGGTCGCCGGTGCGCCCGCGGCGACCAGCACCCGGAAGACCGTTCACCTCAGTGGCACGATCCTCGGTGCGCTCGCCGACACCTCAACCCCCGGCAAGCTCAAGATCGCGGGTACGGTCACCGACCGCGCGCGCGGCGCTGGGGCGATCGTTTTCGATCGTGCAAGCATCGGTCCGAAGGCGACGTCACCGTTCATCGCCTACCTCACGGACGGAAGTTTCAGAGGGGTCTCCACCTCGGACAACACGCTGAATCCCGACGGCACATTGACCATCTCCAACGGGAGCTTCGTGATCTCCGGCGGGGGCGGTACCTACCGGAAGGCGAAGGGCACGGGCACCTTTCAAGGCACAAGCGACGGGGCTGGACACATCACGCTGACCTACAGCGGCAAGTTCACCTACACCAAGGCCAAGTAAGCCGCGGTCAGAATGAGACGCCGTCGTGAGGGAGGCGATCGCGGTTTCCGCGAGTCGTCTTTCCTCACGGCCGCGTCGTCTTCACCATCAAGAAACGCCTTAGCTCAGGTCGCGGATCTTGTTCAGCGCGTCCAGCCCCGCGACCTTGTACGCCTCCGCCAGCGTCGGGTAGTTGAAGACCGCCGAGATCAGGAAGTCGAGGCCGCCGTCGCGGCCCATCAGCGCCTGGCCGATGTGCACGAGGTCGGTGGCCTGGGAGCCGATGACGTGGACGCCGAGCAGGCGACGGTCGTCGGGGGAGACGAGGAGCTTCAGCAGGCCGTCGTGCTCGCGCATGATGAGCGCCTTGGCGAGCTCGCGGTACCAGGCGGTGCCGACCACGTAGTCGACGGCCGCCTCGGTGAGCTGCTCCTCGGTGCGCCCGACGAATGAGATCTCCGGGATCGCGTAGATGCCGGTCGGCACGAGGTCGGGCATCTCGCTCACCGGCTCGCCGAAGGCGTGCAGCGCGGCGAGGCGGCCCTGCTCCATGCCCGTCGCCGCCAGGCCGGGCGGGCCGGCCACGTCACCGACGGCGAAGATGTGCCGCGTCGCGGTGCGGAACTCGTCGTCGACCTCGATGCGGCCGCGCTTGTCCGCCTTGAGGCCGGCCTTGCCCAGATCGAGGGCAGCGGTCGCACCCTGGCGGCCGGTGGCGTAGAGCAGCGTCTGCGAAGCGATCTGCTTGCCGGACTTCAGGTGGGTGATGACGCGGTCCTCCTTGCGTTCAACCGAGGTGACCTCCTCGTTGAAGCGGAACGTCACGTTGCGGCGGCGCAGCAGGAACTGCAGCGCGATCGCGATCTCGCGGTCCAGGAAGGGCAAGAGGGTGTCGCCCGCGTCGACGAGCGTGACGCGGGTGCCGAGGGCCGCGAACATCGAGGCGTACTCGACGCCGATGACGCCGGCGCCCACCACGGTCATCGTGCGCGGGACCCGGCTCTCCAGGCGCAGGATGCCGTCGGCGTCGATCACGCGGCGCTCGTCGAAGTCGACGCCCTTCGGACGGGCGGGCTGGGTGCCGACGGCGATGACGATGTGCTCCGCGGTCACGCTGCCGTCCTCGAGCCCGCCCTCGGGATCGGTGACGCTCACCGTGTGCTCGTCGACGAAGGCGGCGTTTCCGGTCAGCAGTCCGACGCCGTTGCGGCGGAACTGCTCGCGCACGAGCGCGGTCTCGTCGGCCACGACGCGGGCGGTGCGCTCGCGCAGGAAGTCGGCGGCGGCGGCCTCCTGGCGGTCGGGGTGCAGCGGGTCGGCGATGTCGGCGGCGCGGGCGGCGAGGTCCTCGAGGATCGCCTCGCGCAGGGTCTTCGACGGGATCGTGCCGGTGTGGATAGAGACGCCGCCGACGCGCTCGCGCCGCTCGACGACCCCCACGCGCTTGCCGAGCTTGGCGCCCTGCACGGCGGCGCGCTGGCCTCCGGGCCCCGAGCCGATGACGAGCAGGTCGAGGTCCATGGCGCGTTCTTACCAGGCCGAGGGGGTCGCCTGGTCAGGCCGAAGCCCCTCCTCAGGCGCTGTGGAGGGCGAACGCGTCGCGCATGGACGCCAGGAGGGCCTCCTCCTCGAGCGGTGATCGCGGAGTCGATCCCGGGCGCCGCGACGATGACGCCATTGCCCGCGTTGCTCAGCAGCCGGATGTCCGCGCCTTGCTCCAGTTCGCCGCGCGGCGCGGGCATCGCGATGATGCTGTCGATGACGGGCAAGCCTGAGGGGATTTCGGTGGTGATTCCCGTCCGTGATTGCGAGTCCTACCTCGGGGAGGCGATCGCCTCCGTGCTCGCGCAGACGATCCCCCCGGGCGAGGTGGTCGTCGTCGACGATGCGAGCAGCGACCGCAGCCGGCAGGTGGCGGTTGGCTTCGGCCCCCCGGTACGCGTGGTTCGCCGCGCCGGCCCCGGGCTCGCCCCCGCGGCCCGCAACGACGGCGTCGCCGCCGCGACCGGCTCGATCCTCGCGTTCCTGGACGCCGACGACACCTGGGCGCCGGACCGGCTCGCCTCACAGCTGCCCGTGCTCACGGCCCCGGGGGCGCCCGACCTCGTGTTCGGCCACGTCGAGGAGTTCGTGAGCCCGGAGCTGAGCGCGACGCAGCGCCAGGGACTCCCGGCCGCGCGCGGCGTCGTCCCCGGCCGCGTGATCACGACGATGCTCGTGTGGCGCTCGACCTTCGAACGGGTCGGGCGCTTCGACCCGCAGCTCCCGGCGGCCGACTTCCTCGACTGGCTCGCGCGGGCACGGGCGCTCGGACTCACCGAGGCGATGCTCGACGGCGTAGTCGCCGGGCGTCGCATCCATCCGGGGAACACGCAGTGGAGCTCCCGTGACGCGGACGTCCTCCGCGCGCTCCGCGCGTCGCTCCAACGCCGCGGCGCGGCGCCAGAACGGTGACCCACCTCCGGACCCCGTCGGCGGCCGCGTCGCTCCTGCTGCACGCCGCGCTGGCCGAGCCGCGGGCCGCCGCAAGCGCCTGGCACGTCTGGCGCCGCGGCGGCGGATCGCTCGACGACGCCGCCCCCGAGCTCGTGCGGTTGCTGCCGCTCGTCCACCGCAACCTTCCGCCCGACACGGCTGGGCCGGAGGACCGCGGCCGGCTCGCGGGGCTGCGGCGCAACACCTGGTACCGCAACCAGCTGCGGACGCGCGCCGCGTCGAAAGCGCTCGAGGCCCTGGCCGCCGCCGGAGAACCCCTGATGCTGCTCGGCGGCGCGGCGGTTGCCGTCGCGATCCCCGGCGGGATGGGGGTCCGGCCGCTGCGCGACGTCGACGTCCTCGTTCCGGAGGCCGTCGTCACCGGGAGCTGGAGCGCGCTCCAGGCGCTCGGACTCGCGGGCGCCGAGCCGTCAGCCCCGCTGCGGCGGGTCTCGCAGGCTGCAGCGCTCACGACGCCGGACGGCGAAACGCTCGACGTCCACTGGCGCCCGCTCCCCCGCGCGGCGCCGCAGGCGAGCCTGTGGGCCGCAGCGCGGCCGGCGGAGCTCCACGGCGTCCTCGTCCAGGTGCCCACTCTCGAGGACCTCGTCCTCCACGCCTGCGTGCACGCGAGCTCGCCGTGCGCCGACCCCGTGCGCTGGATCGCGGACGTCGCGCTGTGCGTCCGCGCAGTCGACGGTGGTTTCTCGTGGGAGCGGCTCGTCGACGAGGCAGGGCACCACCGCGCGGAGGTGCCCGTCGGCGCGGCGCTCGAGCTCGCCGGAAGCTTCGGCGTGCCCGTCCCCGGCGCCGTCCTCGCCGCGCTGCGTCCGGCACGCCGACCCCGCGCGACGGTCTTGCGGGAGCGAACGGCGGCGGCCGTCCCGGGCCGGCTCGCGCACCACGCGCGGCAGTGGGAGCGCTACCGCTGCGACGCGCGGGAGCGCGGCGAGCGACCGGGGCCCCGCGGGTACGTCTTGGCGGCCGCCTCCGCTCGTCTGCGGATCCCGCACGGATCAGCACCCCGGCGGACGCGCGCGGCCGACGCGGTGGCCGCCTGGCTGCTGCGGCGCTGACGCGTCAGCGCCGGCGGGCGACCGACTCACGCAGCAGCGCCAGGATCTCGACGTTCAGTTCCTGGGCGGCGAACAGCGAGAGGTTCGTGTCGTGGACCCGCTTGGAGATGACCAGCTCGTCGACGACCCCCGGGGGGCCGAGCAGGTCCTTCGCCCGCGCAAACCAGTCGATGTCGGCGGCGATCGCGTAGGAGCTGGCCCACGGGCCCACCGCATCGAGCGCGGCGCGGCGGACGAGCACGGCGCCCGGCATCGGCGCCACGCGCTCCACCTCGAGGATCTCCGGGCGGAACGACGCGGGCAGCGCGAAGCCAGGCTCTAGGAAGTGGCGGACCTTGCCGACCACGTAGCCGAGCTCGGGTCGGGCGTCGAGCATGGCGACCTGCCACTCGAGCTTGCGCGGCGCCCACACGTCGTCGCTGTCGAGCAGCGCGACCGCATCGCCGGTCGTGAGCGCGATCCCCTCGTCCCAGGCACCGGCGAAGCCCCCCTGCCGCTGCTGCTGGACCACGCGCACGTGCGGGTACGACGAGGCGATCGCGACGGAGTCGTCCTGCGAGCCGCCGTCGACCACGACGATCTCGTCGGGCGGGCGCGTCTGTGCCTGGACGCTGTCGAGCGCCAGCGCGAGGAAGCGGGCGCCGTCGCGCACCGCCATGACGAGGCTCGTCGTGAGCGCGCGGGTGGTCACCGGGAGTTCGCCCCTTTCGTGGCCGGATCGGGCCGGTAGCGCGCGGGCAGCTCCACCCACGCATCGGTGTCGACCCGGGTCATCCCAGGCGCTCCAGGTAGGCGATCAGCCGCAGCTCCGGCACGGCCCCGGCCGCCGCCGAGTCGGACCCCGTCGAGCGGTCGATCCGGCGTGCCTCGACGCGCACGATGCTGGCCGCCGGGACGCGGCGCTCGAGGATGACGGTGCTCAGGCGCTCGTACGTGCACCAGCGATCCCAGAGCACCCGCTCCTCCTCCCACCCGTCCCCCGTGCTGACGACCACGCCGCCGGTGGTCGGGCCGATTGCCACGAGCAGCCCGACGAGCTCGCCGCGGAGGCGGTGGGTGAAGGCGTTGCCAGGGCGAACCGCGACGTATGGGTAGGAGAACCGCAGGGTGCCGGTGACCGCGTCCGCCGGGTCGGCGAGCTCGTCCGGCCGCGCGGGCGTCACCGCGGTGGCCAGCATCGACGGGGTGCACGACGCGCCCCGAGCCCGCTGCGGCCGAGGGCGGCCGTGGCGGGCGACGTCATCGGCGATGCGCCGGGCGATGCACTCGGCGCCGCCCTGCGTGGTGTGCACGCCGTCGGCGAGCATGCCGGTCGCCTCCTCGAGCTCGGCGGCGACGTCGACGCAGCGCACGCCGTGGTGCCGGGCCACCTCCTCGTAGGCGGCGCGCACCCGGCGCCGGTTGGCCGCGGGCACTCCGCGCCGGCCGAGCAGGAGGAAGCACGGCTCGCAGTCCGCGGCGCGCAGGCGCTCGACGACCGCCTCGAGCGCGGGACGCAGCAGGTCGTCCGGCGTGAGGGCGGCCATGTCGGTCGTCGCGAATTCGACGAAGCACAGCGACGGGCGGTGCCGCAGGACGAGGTCGTCGAGGAGGAACAAGCCGGACACCACCCCGACGCCGCCGACCCCGGCGTGGACGGCACGCTCGGCTGCCGGGTCGTCCCCGGCGAGCAGCGCGTGCGCCCGGGGGCGGTAGCCCTCGCGCTGCGCGGTCACGCTGGCGCCGAAGTAGGCGATGGTCACGTCCCCACCCCCTCGAGCTCGAGCGCCGCGAGCGGCGCCGCGACCCGCCGCGGGTCGAGCCCGAGGCGGACGGCGCTCGACAGCTCGCCCGCGGCGAAGACACGCCGGCCGCGGGCCGCGAGCGCCAAGCCGGACCAGAGGCGCAGGTGCGGGTCCGACGGGTAGCGCCGCCGGTAGTCGAGGATGCCGCCATCGGCGTTCAGGACGGTGTCAGGGACCCCGGCGACCTGCGCGTCCGCGTCCGCTGACGCGTCGGTCCCGAGCGCGCCGAGGCTGGCGCGGAACGCTCCGTCCTGGCCGTCGAGCCCCGCCAGGAAGCGCTCGGCGCCCGTCATCGGCTGCGCGGTCGCGAGCCGCCGCTCCCGCTTGGGCCGCTCCAGCAGCCCGTCATAGGCCGTTTGCCACTCCGGCCCGACCCGCTCGGGCGTCCACAGCCGTTGCGCGCGCTCCCGCGCCCCGGCACCGAGACGAGCCCGCAGGCCGGGATCGGCGGCGAGACGCTCGAGGGCCGCCACGTAAGCGTCCTCGTCGGCGGCGACGACACCGCTCTCCCCGTCGACGACCAGGGTCGCCGCGCCTCCATGGGGCAGCACCACGGGCGGGACCCCGGCGTGCATGGCCTCCTGCAGCGCGAGCTCCCCGGAGGAGTAGTTGCCCGGCGCGAGCGGGTAGCCGAAGGCGTCGAACCCGGCGAGCACGACGCCGACGTCCTCGACGTAGCCGCCGAGGTCCATCCGGTCGGTCATCCCGAGTGCCGCGGCCTCCCGGGCCAGCGAGGCGAAGCCGCCCCCCGTGCCGCAGACGACGAAGCGGACGCCCTGCACCTGCACGCGGGCGGCCATCGCGGCGAAGCGCGGGTGCATCTTCGCCGGGTCGACCATGCCGACGTAGCCCACCGTGAACCCGGCCCGGTGCCCGGCGGGCCGGGCCACCACGCGCGTCGCGTCGGCGATCTGCGGGATCGTCGTACCGCCGTCCACGCCCGTCAGGTGCGGCAGCGCCCAAGTCAGCTCGGTCGCCGCCACCACCAGATCGCTCACGTCGCACACGCGCCGTGGCAGGACCTGCGGCACGGTCCCGCCATGGACGTGGCACCAGGTCAGCAGCCGGGTCGCCGGCCACGGGCGGTGGAGGAGCTCGTGCAGCTCCGGGCTGTTCC
>JBBQZE010000152.1:0-7524 GCA_038207985.1 Solirubrobacterales bacterium | reverse complement strand
TCGACATGGAGGCCTTCCCGTGCCTGCGCCTCGCGCGCGAGGTCGGGACGGCCGGCGGGACGGCGCCGTGCGTCCTGAACGCCGCCAACGAGGTGGCCGTGCACGCCTTCCTCACGGGGCGCCTGGCGTTCACCCAGATCGCCGACGTCATCGCGGGCACGCTCGACGAGCTGCCCGGCGAGCCGATCCGCGCCTTCGAGACGCTCTACGCCGCCGACCGCGAGGCGCGCGATGTCGCCGCCGACCTCGTGGCCGACCGGGCCGCCTGAGGTGCGCCCCGCGCCCGGCCTCCTCCGCCGGGCCGTCGCCCGGGCCCGCGCGCTCGGCTCGCGACCGACCGCCGGACGGGCGGGCGGGCCCGGCTTCACCCTCGGCTACGCGCCGAAGCGCGACGGCCGCGCCGACCCGGGCGAGGTCGTCTGGGCGTGGGTGCCCTTCGAGGAGGACGCGTCGCAGGGCAAAGACCGGCCCGTGCTCGTCGTGGGCCGCGACGGCGCCGACCTCATCGCGCTGATGCTCACCAGCAAGGATCACGACGCGCGCGCGGCGCACGACGCGGCGCTCGGCACGCGCTGGATGGACATCGGCACAGGAGGCTGGGATCGCCTGCGGCGTCCGAGCGAGGTCCGCCTCGACCGCGTGC
Organism: Solirubrobacterales bacterium; assembly: GCA_038207985.1. Lineage (GTDB taxonomy): Bacteria > Actinomycetota > Thermoleophilia > Solirubrobacterales > Solirubrobacteraceae > Paraconexibacter. The sequence goes on along the minus strand of JBBQZE010000152.1, from coordinate 6,881 downwards.
TGCGCTTGCGGGCCGACGCCGTCCGCCGCGAGGGCGCGGCGCTCGACCGAAGGCGCTTCGACGCTGTCGTCGAGGCCGCGAACGCCCTGCACGGCTGGCGCGGCGTCGCCTCCAGCCCGCCGCCGGCGCGCTGATCCTGCGCTGAGGTGGCGTTCCTAGACTGGGCGGCGGATGTCCTTCCTTTACGCGTTCCTCGGCTTCGCCGTGCTGATCATCCTGCACGAGCTCGGCCACTTCGCCGCGGCCAAGGCGGTCGGCATGCGCGTCGAGCGCTTCTCGCTCTTCTTCCCGCCGCTGGTCGCGAGCGTGCGCCGCGGCGAGACGGAGTACGCGATCGGATCGGTCCCCCTCGGGGGCTACGTGAAGATCACCGGGATGAACCTGGCGGAGGACATCCCCGCCGAGGTCGCCCACCGCGCCTACTTCCGCCAGCCCGTCTGGAAGCGGATCGTGGTCATCGCCGCGGGCCCGCTGGTCAACGTGCTGGTGGCCTTCCTCCTGCTCCTGGTCTTCTACGTCGCGCAGGGGCCCGTCGTGGGCGCGACCACCACCGTCGAGCAGGTGACCCCCAAATCCCCGGCGGTCGGCATCCTGCGCCCCGGTGACAAGCTGGTGGCGGTCGACGGCGTCCGCGGCGACGCCGCGCGCCTGCGCAACCAGATCTCCACGCACCGCTGCGCGGGCACGCCGACGCAGGGGTGCGCCGCGTCGACGCCCGCCGTGCTCGTGGTACAGCGCGCCGGGCGCACCCAGACGGTGCGCGTCACCCCGCGCTATGACACCGCGAACAAGCGGTCGCTGGTGGGGTTCGCGTTCGGGCCGGCCTACGCGCCGGAGGGCGTCGTCGAGGCGGCGGGGTCGTCGGTGCGCAGCATGGGCAAGGTGACGAGCCTCACCGTCTCGACGGTCGGCAAGCTGTTCTACGACGCCAAGGCGCGTAAGGAGGTCTCGGGGATCGTCGGGACCTACGAGGTGACGCGGCAGACCTTCCAGAAGTCGACGCTCGAGAACGCCGTCTCCATCCTCGCGCTGATCTCGCTGTCGCTGGCGATCATCAACCTGTTCCCGTTCCTGCCGCTCGACGGCGGGCACATCTTCTGGGCGCTGGCGGAGAAGCTCCGCGGGCGGGCGATCCCCTTCTGGGTGATGGAGCGCGCGTCGCTCGTCGGCTTCGCGCTCGTGCTCGGCCTGTTCGCCATCGGGCTGACCAACGACGTCGGCCGACTCGGCGGCGGCGGGTTCGACATCTCCCGGTAGGGTCGCGCCTGGTCAACCCCGGGAGGACGCAGCACCATGGAACGCAGCACCAGCACACCGCGCGCGGTCGGAGCGGCGACGATCGCGGAGGCGTTCCGCATCACCGCGGAGGACCGCCCCGACCGAGTCTTCCTGCGGACGAAGGACGACGAGGTGTCGATCACCTTCGCCGAGGCCCGCGAGCGCGTCGACGCGATCGCCCAGGGGCTCGCCGGGCTCGGCCTCGCGAAGGGCGACACACTCGCGCTGCTCATCGGCAACCGCCCCGAGTTCGCCCTGTGCGACCTCGCGGCCACGATGCTCGGCGCGACGCCGTTCTCGATCTACATGCAGTACACGCCGGACCAGATCACGTTCGTGGTCTCCGACGCCGGCGCGCGCATCCTGGTCTGCGAGCAGCAGTTCCTGGCGGGCGTCCTCGCGGCGCGGCCGGGGCTGCCGGACCTCGAGCACGTCATCGTGGTCGACGGTGAGGCGGGAGACGGCGTCGCGCTCCTCGCCGACGTCGAGGGCACGGGGCCGGAGGTCGACGTCGAGGCGTCGGTGGCCGCGCTCGGCCCGGACGACGTGCTCACGCTGATCTACACCTCCGGGACGACCGGGCCTCCGAAGGGCGTGCAGCTCTCGCACCGCAACCTCATGGCCGCGACGGCCGCCGTGGAGCAGATCGTCCAGTTCCCCGACGACGCGCGGGTCATCTCCTGGCTGCCGAGCGCCCACATCGCCGAGCGCGCCGCCCATCACTACCTCCCGATCGTCTACGGCATGACCGTGACCTCGTGCCCGAACGCCAAGGAGGTGCTCGCCTACGTCGCGACGGTCAAGCCGAGCTGGTTCTTCGCCGTGCCCCGCATCTGGGAGAAGCTCAAGGGCGGCCTCGAGGCGATGATGGGCTCCAAGGACGAGCCCGAGCGCGGGCAGGCGCTCGCCGCGCTCGCCGCCGCACGGAAGAAGGTCCGCCTCGAGCAGGCGGGCGAGCCGGTGCCCGACGAGCTCGCCGCCGCGGTGGCCGCCGCGGACGAGGCCATGTTCGCGCCGCTGCGCGCGCAGCTCGGCTTCGACCAGGTCGAGGCGGTCAACGTCGGCGCTGCGCCGACCCCGCCCGAGGTGCTCGAGTTCTTCCACGCCATCGGCATCCCGGTCGCCGAGCTGTGGGGGATGAGCGAGACCTGCGGCGCAGGCTGCGTCAACCCGCCCGACAAGATCAAGATCGGCACGGTCGGCCCGCCGTCCCCGGGCGTCGAGGTCAAGCTCGCCGAGGACGGCGAGCTGCTGATGAAGTCCGCCGTGGTGATGCTGGGCTACCGCAACCTGCCGGAGAAGACGGCGGAGGCGATCGACGCCGACGGCTGGCTGCACACGGGGGACATCGCGAAGATCGACGAGGACGGCTACGTCACGCTGGTCGACCGCAAGAAGGAGATCATCATCAACGCGGCCGGCAAGAACATGTCGCCCGCCAACATCGAGTCGACGGTCAAGAGCGCCTCCTCGCTCATCGGCCAGGCCTGCGTGATCGGCGACGGGCGGTCGTACAACACGGCGCTGATCGTGCTCGACGCCGACTTCGCGCCGATGTACGCCTCTCAGCACGGCATCACGGACACGTCCCTCGAGGCCCTCGCCACCGACGAGCAGGTCCGGGAAGCCGTCCAGCAGGGCGTCGACGAGGCCAACGAGAAGCTCGCCCGGGTCGAGCAGATCAAGAAGTTCGTGGTGGTCGGTGGCGACTGGCTGCCCGGCGGCGACGAGCTGACGCCGACGATGAAGCTGAAGCGCAAGCCGATCGCGGAGAAGTACGCCGAGGCCATCGAGGGGATGTACGGCGCCTGAAGGGTCGTCCGTGAGCGCTGCGGGCGACCTGATCGCGTTCTACGGCACCCTGATGTCGACGGCCCCGCCGCTTCCGGGGGCGCCGCGGCTGGCGGGGCTCGTCGAGGTGGTCGGGCCCTGCGTGCTGCACGGGGTGCTCCACGACGTCGGCAGCTACCCGGCGCTCGCTCCCGGGACGGGGCGGGTGCGCGGCGAGCTCTGCCGCATCGCCTCCGCGGAGGCGCTCGCGGTGCTGGACGCGTGGGAGGACTACGCCGTCGATGACGAGCCGGGCTCGGAGTACCTCCGGCGCCGGGTCCGGCTGCTGGAGCCCGACGGCGAGGCGTGGACGTACACCTTCAACCGCTCGCCCACGGGTCTCGCGGTGGTCCCCGAGGGCGACTGGGTGGCACACGTGTGCCGGCGGGGGGTGGCGCCGGACGCGGCGCGCTGGGGCTGACGGGACGCACGTCCGCAGCGTCCGCCCGCTCGTACACTGAAAGGCATGGCTTCAGAGCGGCAGATCCACGTCGGTCCCGTCCCCGTCGGCGGCGGTGCGCCCGTCGCGGTGCAGACGATGACCAAGACCGAGACGGCCAACCTGCAGGCCACGATGGCGCAGATCCGGACCGTCGCCGAGGCCGGCGCCGACATCGTCCGCGTCGCGGTCCCGCGCGACCGCGACGTCGAGGCGCTGCGCACGATCGTCGCCGAGTCGCCGATCCCGATCATCGCGGACATCCACTTCAACCACACGCTGGCCCTCAAGGCGATCGATGCCGGTGCCCACTGCATCCGCCTGAACCCGGGCAACATCGGCGGCCCCGACAAGGTGGCCGAGGTCATCGCCAAGGCCAAGCAGCACGGGACGCCGATCCGCGTCGGGGTCAACTCCGGCTCGCTGCCCGTCCACCTCCGCGACCTCGAGTTCTCCGACCCGGTCGAGGCGCTGGTCACCGCGGCGGTGGAGACCGTCGAGCTGATGGAGCGCCTCGAGTTCCGGGACTTCAAGGTCTCGATGAAGTCGACCTCGGTCCCGAACACCATCGCGTCCAACCGCCTGCTGGCGGCGAAGATCCCGTACCCGCTGCACCTCGGGGTGACCGAGGCGGGGACGAAGTGGGCGGGCTCCCTCAAGAGCGCCGTGGGGCTCGGCACGTTGCTGGCCGACGGCATCGGCGACACCATCCGGATCTCGCTGTCGACCTTCCACGCCGAGGAGGAGGTGAAGGTCGCCTGGGAGATCCTCAAGGCCCTGAAGCTGCGCGAGCGCGGCCCGGTCCTGATCGCCTGCCCGACCTGCGGCCGCCTGCAGTTCGACATGGATTCCGTCGTGGCCGAGGTCGAGCGCCGCCTCGAGGCCTACGCCGACCCGCTCGAGGTCTCGATCCTCGGCTGCGCCGTCAACGGCATCGGCGAGGCGCGCCACGCGGACTTCGGCATCACCGGGGCCAAGGACAGCGGGATGATCTACTCCAAGGGCGAGCCGCTGAAGAAGGTGGCCACGGAGGATCTGGTCGACGAGCTCTTCGCGGAGATCGACAAGTACTACGCCTCGGGCAAGGTCGTCGTCCGCGACGACGTGGCCGCCGCCGAGGCCGCCGCCTGGCTGGCCGAGAACGAGGACGAGTTCGCCATCACGCCCGAGCGCATCGCGGCCGCGGAGAAGGCCGCCGCCGAAGCCGAGGCGCAGGCCGTCGCGACCGCCGCGCCGGCCACGGTCGACGAGGAGCAGTCGCCCGTCGCCGGACGCCGCTTCAAGCGCGGGGACGAAGCCCCCGTCTGAGCGCGCCGGCCGGCCGGCGCTATCCGACCGCCTGGCCGAGCGAGGCGAACGCCCCGCCCTGCGCCCCGCTCCAGACCGCGCGGACCTGGCCCGCTCCGGGCGGTGCCACGTCGGCGGTGAACGAGCCCGAGGGATCAGTGACGGCGATGGGGTCGCCGAACGGCGACCAGTCCGCAGCGCCCGGGGGCTGGTACTGCAGTTGCACCCGCTCGGGCGCGCCGGCCGGGATCGTGCCCGGCAGGAACCGCAGCAGCCCGAAGAACGAGGTGCGCCCCGGTTCGCCCGCGGTGCCGTAAAACGGGAACGCGTAGGCCGTCGCACCCGGCTTCGGGGCACCGGCGTTCGTGAACAAGCCGGACTGGTAGGTGCCCCAGTAGGGCTTGGTTCCCGGCTTGTAGCGCCTGACCGGGGCGGCGTCGCGCAGCAGGAACTGCGTGTTGGCGAGTACGCGCGGGTCGGCGCGGGTCTGCGCTTCCGCCTGGGAGATGTAGTCGGCTTGGAGCTGGAAGGAGATCCCGGAGAAGGGGTCTGGCGGGTTGGTCTCGTAGCCGAACTCGGTGCTCATCAGCGGCATGCCCTTGGCGATGTTGTGCGTGGAGGCCTCCGCGTCGAGCAGGGTGCCGAGCGCGTCGAAGTTCGCCAGCGTGATCGAGTTCGGGTCGGGCTCGGGCACGTCGGGGGCGAGCCTGCGCGTGTACGGGTGGTGCGCCCAGGCGGTCGCCCTCAGCGGGCCGGAGGCCTTGAACGACGAGCAGCCCGCACCCTTGTGGCGCTTGCCGCAGAGCAGCTCGTTGACGAACGTGCGCACGCCCATCGCCGAGGTCGTCGTCTTCCGCGTCACCGAGCGCGGCGCGGTCTCCCCGAGCAGGATGATGTCCTTGCCGTGGCCGCGGGAGGCCAGCGCGCGGCGCCCGGCCACGAACAGGCCGCGGTAGAGCTGGGGGGAGACGGGCTTGCCGCCGAGCCACTGGGGCCGCAGCCATCCGCCCTGGTTCGGCTCGTTCCACAGCGACCAGAACGAGACCCGCGGGATGCCCTGGCGGCCGTCGTTCTCGTCCTTGTAGGTGCCGGAGAAGCGCTTGCCCACCGCTTGGACGAACTTCGCGTACTCGCTCGGCTTCGGCTTCCACCACTTCGCGTCCTTCGTGTACCGCTTCGGCGGCTTCGCGTGCCCCCAGGACGGCCCGGGGCCCGTCACGTTGAAGTAGAGCTGTAGGCCGAGGGTCCTCGTGGCGCGTGCGAGGCGGTCGTAGCGGTCCCAGTTCGCCCGCGGGTAGGCACGCGGGTCGTCCGCGCCAAGCTTGCGGAAGCGTCTGTCGAGGGCCTTGGTGCGGCGCGCCTTGTCCGCCACGACCGACCACAGCAGCGTGACCCGCACGGTGTCCGCCCCGAGCGACTTCATGCGCGTGAGCGCCGCGTCCCGGGTGGCGTCGTCTCGGTACACCAGCAGGTCGTCGTCCATCATCATCGACAGCTGGCTGGCCGCCGCCGCGGCGGGCGCCGGCCGGGCGGCCGAGGTGGACAGGAGCAGCGCGCAGAGCCCGGCCGCGAGGGCGAGGACGCGTAGGGGACGCAGCAGCGAAGTGGGCATCGACGACGGCGAGCCTACCGCTGGCGCACGCGCGCGCAGCCGGTCCCGCGAGCCGGGCGCGCTGCCGAAGTGGCGCCCGGCCGGTCGGGGCCTTGTGCATATCGGCGCGCTGGCTGGCCACACGGTGTACGAAGGGGTGCGCAGTGGTCTGATGGGGTGCGGCCCACGTGAGCGACGTCCCCGACATCCGGCTCCGCGACCTCCGCAAGGCCTACGGCGGCGTCACCGCCGTGGACGGGGTCGACCTCGACGTCGCACCCCGCGAGTTCTTCACGCTCCTCGGGCCCTCGGGGTCGGGCAAGACGACGACGCTCCGGCTCGTCGCAGGCTTCGAGGCGCCGGACAGCGGACGCGTCGAGCTGGCCGGCGTCGACGTCGCGGCCAAGCCGTCGTACGAGCGGGACGTGGCCACCGTCTTCCAGGACTACGCGCTGT
>JBBQZE010000151.1:0-7531 GCA_038207985.1 Solirubrobacterales bacterium | reverse complement strand
GGGGCGCAGGGCCGGCCCGGTGCGCGGCCCTGAACGACCCGAACGCACGTTCGGGTCGTTCCGTCCGGTGCTGCCGCTACCAATGCGCTGATGCTCCACGAGCTGCGCGTCGAGAACCTCTTGCTGATCGAGCGGGCCGAGCTGCGCCTGCAACCCGGCCTGAACGTCATCACCGGCGAGACGGGGGCGGGGAAGACCGTCCTGGCGGGTGCGCTCGACCTGCTGCTGGGGGGCAAGGCCCGCGCGGGCCTGGTGCGCCCGGGCGCGAGCGAGGCCTGGGTCGAGGGGGTGTTCGACCTCCCCGACGCGCTCCGCGCGGCGCTCGGCGACCGCATCGCCCCGGACGCCGACGAGCTCGTGCTCGCGCGGCGCGTCAGCGCGGAGGGGCGGACCCGGGCCTACCTGGGCGGCCGGTCGTGCGCCGTGACCGAGCTGCGGGACGTCGCCGCCGGGCTTGTCGCCTTCTACGGACAGCACGAGCACCGCAAGCTCACGCTCGCCTCGGCCCAGCTCGAGCTCCTGGACGGCGCTTGTGGCCCCGGGCACGCGGCCGATCGGCATGCCTACGCCGCCACCTATGCGCGGGTGCGTTCCCTGGAGGCGTCGCTGGGCGAGCTGCGCGACCGGGCCGGCGCGCGCGACCGCGAGATCGACCTGCTCGCGTTCGAGCTCTCGGAGATCGAGGAGGCCGAGCCGTCCGAGGCCGAGGAGGCTGGGCTGGTCGCGCGCCGCGACCGGCTGCGACACGTGGAGGCCCTGCGCGCCGCGGCCTACGGCGGCGCGGAGGCGCTCGCGCCGGAGGACGGCCTCGGGGTCACCGGGCTGCTGGCCGCGGGCGGCGGGGCGCTCGAGGGCGTACAGGGAGTCGATCCCGCGCTCGACCCGCTCACGGCGCGCTGGCTCGCGCTGGGCATCGAGGCGTCGGACCTCGCGGGCGAGCTCTTCGGCTACGCGGAGGGCCTCGAGGCCGAGCCGGGCGAGCTCGACGCGATCGAGGAGCGCCTCGCGGTGTGGGACCGGCTGAAGCGCAAGCACGGCGGCAGCCTGGCCGCCGTCCTCGAGCACGCGGAGCGCTGCCGGGCGCGCCGCGACGAGCTCGACGGAGCCGAAGTCGCGCTCGAGGCCGCGACCGCCGCGCTCGCAGCAGCCCGGGTGGAGCTCGAGGGACAGGCCGCCGCGCTGCGCGCGGCGCGGGTGGCAGCGGCCCCCGTCCTCGCCGCCGCGGTCCGGCAGCGGCTCGCGGGGCTGGCGATGCAGGCCGCGGTCTTCGAGGTCGCCGTCGAGCCACGGCCGGAGCCCGGCCCGGCCGGCGCCGACGCGGTCGAGTTCCGCATCGCGTCGAACCCGGGCGTGCCGGCCGGCGCGCTGCGGGACATCGCCTCCGGCGGCGAGCTGTCGCGGGTCATGCTCGCCCTGCTCGGGGTCGCCAACGACGGGTCGGGCGCCACGCTCGTCTTCGACGAGGTCGACGCGGGCATCGGCGGCCAGACGGCGCGCGCGGTCGGCGAGCAGCTGCGCGAGCTGGCCGAGGGCCGTCAGCTGCTGTGCATCACCCACCTGCCGCAGATCGCGTCGCTCGCCGCGCGGCACTTCTCGATCACCAAGGACGTCGGGGTCGAGCCCGCGATGACGGCGGTGCGGACGCTCGCGAAGGCCGAAGTCGTCGGCGAGCTCGTTCGGATGCTCGGGGCGGGGGAGGACGACGTCGCCGCCCGCCGCCACGCCAAGGAGCTGCTCAAGGCCGCCTGAGGCGGCGTTCTGCGGCTACGCGCCGCCGTCCAACGCCGCCGCGTTGATGCAGAAGCGCTGGCCACCGCGGTCGCGCGGGCCGTCGTCGAAGACGTGGCCGAGGTGGCCGCCGCAGGTCGCGCACAGCACCTCGGTGCGCTTCATGAACAGCGAGCGGTCGCTCTTGAGCTCGACGGCGCCGGAGTCAACCGCCTCGGTGAACGACGGCCAGCCCGAGCCGGACTCGAACTTCGTGTCCGCGCTGAAGAGGTCGGTCTTGCAGCCGCCGCACCGGTAGACCCCGTCGTGGGACTCCATGTGGTCGTTGGTGAACGGGCGCTCCGTGGCGCCCTGGCGCAGCACGGCGTAGGCCTCCGGGGAGAGCTCCTCACGCCACTGCGCGTCCGTCTTCTCGATCTTCTGGGGCATGGAGCCATTCTGGCAGCCGCACATTGCGGGAGCCTGAACCCGGACGGTGGTTGGCGTCCGTGCCCGGCGCTACCTTCCACCGGTGCCTGAAGAGCGATCGCGGACCCGGTACATCTTCGTCACGGGAGGCGTCGTCTCGTCGCTCGGGAAGGGCATCGCCGCCGCGTCGATCGGCCGGCTGCTCGTCTCCCGGGGCCTGACGGTGGGCCTGCAGAAGTTCGACCCGTACATCAACGTCGACCCCGGCACGATGTCGCCGTACCAGCACGGGGAGGTGTTCGTGACCGAGGACGGCGCGGAGACCGATCTCGACCTGGGTCACTACGAGCGCTTCACGAACACGAACACCTCGCGGGCGTCGAACGTCACCGCGGGCGGCATCTACAACTCGGTCATCCGTCGCGAGCGCCGCGGCGACTACCTCGGCGGCACGGTCCAGGTCGTCCCGCACATCACCGACGAGATCAAGCAGCGCATCAAGCTGATCGGCGAGACGTCCGACGTGGACGTGGTGATCACCGAGATCGGCGGCACCGTGGGCGACATCGAGTCGCTGCCGTTCCTCGAGTCGATCCGGCAGTTCCCGGTCGACGTCGGGCGGCGCAACTGCCTGTTCATCCACCTCACGCTGGTCCCGTACATCGGCCACGCCGGCGAGCTGAAGACCAAGCCGACCCAGCACTCCGTCAACGAGCTGCGGCGCATCGGCATCCAGCCCGACATGCTGCTCTGCCGCGCCGAGGGCGAGCTCTCGCTCGACATCCGCAAGAAGATCGCGCTGTTCGCCTCGCTGCCCGTCGAGGCCGTCGTCTCCGCCAAGGACGTCGGGGACATCTACGAGGTCCCGCTCTGGTACCACGAGCAAGGCGTCGATGACTTCATCCTCGGCGAGCTCGGTCTCGAGGCGCCGCCCGCGGACCTCTCGGAGTGGGCGGAGGTCGTGGCGAGCGCCGCGGCCGCCACGCGACCCGTGCGCATCGCGCTGGTTGGCAAGTACGTGAAGCTCGAGGACGCCTACAAGTCGTGCACCGAGGCGCTGCGGCACTCGGGCACCGTCCACGGGGGCAAGGTCGAGATCGACTGGGTGGACTCGGAGGACCTTGGAACGATCGCGACGGCGCGGGAACGCCTGGCCGACGCGGACGGGATCTTCGTCCCGGGGGGCTTCGGGGGTCGCGGCATCGAGGGCAAGATCCGCGCGGCGCAGGTCGCCCGTGAGACCGAGACGCCCTACCTGGGCGTCTGCCTGGGCATGCAGATCGCCGTCGCGGAGTTCGCGCGGCACGTCGCATCGATGCCCGGCGCGAACTCGACGGAGTTCGACATCGAGACGGAGTACCCGGTCATCGACCTCCTGCCGGAGCAGAAGGAGGTCTCCGACCTGGGCGGCACGATGCGCCTGGGCGCCGACCCGGTGAAGCTCCACCGCGGCACACGGGCCCGGGAGCTCTACGGCGAGGCCGTCATCTACGAGCGCCACCGCCACCGCTACGAGGTCTCGATCTCGCTGCGCAAGCGTCTCGAGGCCGCGGGGCTGATCGTGTCGGGCACGTCGCCGGACGAGCGCCTCGTGGAGATCATCGAGCTCGCCGACCACCCGTTCTTCGTGGCGTCGCAGTTCCACCCGGAGTTCAAGTCGCGCCCGGAGCACCCGGCGCCACTGTTCCGGGCGTTCGTCGGTGCCGCCATGGGCCTGCAGGACGCACCGGCCGGCGAGCCGGTGGACGAGGTCCGCGCGTCGCGCGTGTGAGCCGCGCCGGCGCGGAGGAGCGCGCGCGACTGAACGCGACCTTCGCCGAGCTCTGCGCGATCCGCTCCCCGTTCGGCGAGGAGCGGGCCGTGGCCGACAGCGTCACCGCGACGCTGCGCGGCCTCGGCCTCGAGGTCGAGGAGGACGACTCGGCGCCGCACTCGGGGGCCGGCGCCGGCAACCTCCTCGCGCGGCTTCCCGGGCGTGCCGAGCGTTCGGTGCTGCTCTGCGCGCACCTCGACACGGTCCCGCACGAAGGCGTCGTCGAGCCGGTGCTCGAAGGGGAGGGCGACGAGGCCGCCTGGGTCTCGGCGGGGGACACGATCCTCGGGGCGGACAACAAGGCGGCGGTCGCGGCGCTGCTCGAGCTCGCGCGGCGCCACGCGCGGTCCCCCGCGCCGGTCGGGGTGGAGCTGCTGTTCACCACGAGCGAGGAGAACGCGCTCGCGGGCGCGAAGGCCTTCGACCTCGACCGGCTCCGCTCGGACCTCGGCTACGTCTTCGACCACGCCAGCCCGATCGGTGAGGTCGTGGTCGCCTCGCCGACCTACTTCCGCATCGAGGCGCACTTCCACGGGCGGCCGGCGCACGCCGGGATCCGCCCGGAGGCCGGTCGCAACGCGATCGTCGCCGCGGCTCGTGCGATCGCGGCGATGCCGAACGGGCGCGTCGACGCCGAGTCGACCGCGAACGTCGGAGGCATCGACGGCGGCACCGGCGGCACGAACATCGTGGCCGAGCACTGCCGGTTCCTTGCCGAGGTCCGTTCCCTCGACGCCGCCAAGGCCGACGGGCTGGTCGCCGGCATCGTCGACGCGGTCCACGACGCCGCCAACGAGCCGGTCTGCTCGTGCGACGTCGACCTGTCGGTGGAGCGGCTGTTCACGGGCTACCGCCACGCCGCGAACGCGCCCGCGGTCCTCGCGGCCGAGGAGGCGCTGCGGCGCTGCGGCCACGAGCCCCAGCGCATCGCCACGGGGGGCGGCACCGACGGCAACGCCTTCGAGGCGCGCGGCTTCCCCTGCACGAACCTCGCGAACGGGACGGAGCACAACCACGAGGCCACCGAGCAGGTGAGCGTCGCGGCGCTCGAGGGCATGTACGACGTCGTGCTCACCCTGCTCGACGTCCTCGCCGGCACCCCCGCGTGACCAGCCCCCGAGCCTTCACGCGGATCGGGGGCGAGCGGGTCTTCGACGGCCACCTCATCGCCGTCGACGTCGACCGCTTCCGCTACGACGCCGACGGCGTCGAGGTCGAGCGCGAGGTCGTCCGCCATCCGGGCGCGGCGGCCGTCGTCGCGCACGACGGCGAGCACGTGCTGCTCGTGCGCCAGCCGCGGCACGCGGTGGGGGAGCCCGACGTGCTCGAGGTACCCGCCGGACTGCTCGACAGGGAGGGCGAGTCGCCGGCGACGACCGCGGCTCGCGAGCTGACCGAGGAGGTCGGCCTCGCGGCCGGCACGATCGAGTACCTGCACTCCTACTGGTCCTCGGTGGGCTCGTTCGACGAGGAGGTGCACCTCTTCCTGGCCACGGACCTCACCGAGGCCCACGCGGACTCGGGCGAGGACGAGCGCATCGAGGTCGTCCGCTGGCCCCTGGCCGACCTCGACGCCGCGATCGCGCAGTCCCACGACGCCAAGACCCTGATCGGCCTGATGCTGCTGCGCGAGCGCCTGCGCTGACAGGGGCCTTGCAGGGGGAGGGAGCGGGCCGCGCGGCCGGAATGCGGTGGGGATGGCCACCGTCCCCGTCTCGCCCCAGGACTCCATGTCCGGTCACGTGCTGGAGTTCCTCGCCTACCTGGAGTTCGAGCGCGGCCTGTCGCGCAACACCCTGGAGGCCTACCGCTCGGACCTCGTGCAGTTCGGGGCCTACCTGCGGCGCGCGGAGGTCGACGTGCTGGCGGCCGGCCACACCGAGCTCGCGGGGTGGATGGACGAGCTCGCCGCGGGCTCCGACGAGAAGCCGCCGGCGGCTCCGGCCACCCTGCAGCGCAAGGCCGCCTGCCTGCGCTCCTTCTACCGCCACCTCCGCCGCGACGGGGTCATCGAGCACGATCCGACGGCGGACCTGCGCTCGCCGCGGAAGTCCTCAAAGCTCCCGCAGGTCCTTTCCCGTGACGAGGTGGCGATGCTGCTCCGCGCGCCCGCCGGGGACGACCCGGCGTCGCTGCGCGACCGCGCCCTGCTCGAGCTGATGTACGCCTGCGGGCTGCGCGCCAGCGAGGCCATCGACCTGGAGGTCACCGACATCGACCTGCATGCGGCGTCGCTGCGCGCCCGCGGCAAGGGCTCCAAGGAGCGGATGGTCCCGATCGGGCGGGAAGCGGTCGCCGCCACCCGGGCCTACCTGCAGCGCGGGCGCCCGCAGATCGTCGGCCTGCGCGAGGAACGCCACCTCTTCGTCAACCGCCGCGGCACGCGCCTGAGCCGGCAGGGGCTCTACAAGGTCGTCCAGCGCCACGCCAAGGCCGTCGGGCTCGAGCAGCGCATGAGCCCGCACACGCTGCGCCACACGTTCGCCACGCATCTCCTCGCGGGCGGCTGCGACCTGCGCTCGCTGCAGGAGATGCTCGGCCACGCCGACATCGCCACGACCCAGATGTACACCCACCTGAGCGCCGAGCGGCTGAAAGACGTCTACTTCGGCGCGCACCCCCGGGCCACCCGGGACGCCGCCTGACCTGTTTGGGAGGATGTGGGCGTGGTGTCGCCGCATTCCCTCCTGCTCGTCCCCGCCGTCTGCGCCGCCGTGCTCGCGTCGGGCTGTGGCAACGAGCGGACGCTCCCGCCGGACGTCGCGACGCCCGGGCCGCCGCTCGGCTCCGACCTCGTGCGGGCACCACGGGCCGGGTTGTCGTTCCAGGCGCCCGCGGGCTGGCAGCGCCGCGCGCGCCCCGCGCTGCCGCTGGTCGCCTCGATCAGCACGGGGCGGGCGACCATCAACGTGTTCCGCTACGCCCGCTCGGAGCCCCTCCCGCAGACCCGCGCCGAGCTCCGCAAGGCCGCTGCGGGCCTGGTGGGGGCGGCTCGGCTGCGCGACGCCACGCTGGTGTCCCGCAAGACCTCGGTCCTGCGGGTCGACGGACAGCCGGCCGTCGTCGTCCGCGCGACGGAGACGATCGCCGGCCAGCCCCGCACCGTCCGCTCCACGCACGTGTACGCCGACGGCGGCGAGGTCGTGGTCGACGCGATCGCCCCGGCGGCGGACTTCAAGCGGGTCGATGCGCAGGTCTTCCGCCCCGTCGTGCGCTCGCTCCGCTTCACCGGCCCGGCCGCCTGAGCCGTGCCGGAGCTGCCGGAAGTCGAGACGATCCGCCGGCACCTGGCGCCGCACGTCGAAGGGCGCACGCTGGACGCCCTCGTGGTCCTGGACCCGCGCTGGTGCCTCCCGCTGGCGCCGGAGGCGCTCCAGGACGCCTGTGAGGGGCGCCCCATCGAGCACCTCGGGCGGCGCGGCAAGTACCTGGTGCTCGAGCTGGAGGACGAGGTGCACCTGGTCATGCACCTGCGCATGACGGGGAACCTGCTCTACGACGCCGCACGGGACCAGCCCTACCGGCGCGTGACCTTCGGGCTCTCTGACGCACACGAGCTCGCGTTCTGCGACCCGCGCCGAT
>JBBQZE010000150.1:0-7548 GCA_038207985.1 Solirubrobacterales bacterium | reverse complement strand
CCGACGAGCGGCACGCAGTCGGCGACGGTGGCGAGGGCGACGAGGTCGAGGTCGGCGGTCGCGAGCGCCGTGTCGAGCCCGGCGGCGGCCAAGAGGGCCAGGGCCAGCTTGTGGGCCACACCCGCGGCGCAGAGCTCCGGAACCGCGTAGCCGCAGACGCCCGGGTGGACGATCGGCGCGTCCGGCAGGCGCCCGTCCGCACGCGGCGCGTGGTGGTCGGTGACCAGGACGTCCATGCCGGCGGCGCGCGCCGCGGCCACCTCGTCGACCGCCGTGATCGCGCAGTCCACGGTGACCAGCAGCTGCGTCCCGCGGGTGGCCAGGCGCTCGACGGTGGCGTGCGCGAGGCCGTACCCGTCCTCTGACCGGCTCGGCAGGAACCAGTCCGGGGCGGCGCCGAGCGCCCGCAGGGCGTTGACGAGGATCGCGGTCGAGCAGACGCCGTCGACGTCGTAGTCGCCGTGGATCGTGATCCGAGAACCCGCGGCGACGTGGCGGCGTACGAGCGCGACGGCGTCGGCGATCCCGGCGAAGCCCGACGGGTCGTGCTCTTCGGACGCCGCCAGCCAGGCCCGCGCGGCCTCCGGGGCGCCCAGCCCGCGGCGGACGAGCACCTGGGCAAGCGTGCCGGAGCAGCCGAGCGCGGCCTGGAGCGCCAGGACGTCTGCGTGCGGGCAGGCCGAGAGCTGTGGACGAGAGGACAACGCCCGACTCACGGTACGGAGCGGACCCGACAGAACGCCGGGCCCGACCCCGCTCCGAGCGGGGTTCTCCGGCGGGACCGTTCTCAGGCCGCGTGGAGCGCCGCCTCGGCGCGCTCCTGGCGCAGGCCGAGTGCGTAGACGATCCCCATGCCGATGACGGTGCCGGGCACCGCCTCGACCGACGTCATCAGATCGACCGCGTCGCGGCCGGGGACCGAGAAGCCGTGCAGCAGCAGCCCGCCGATCACCGACCCGAGGATCGCCCCGACGAACGCCCCGGCGATGCCGCCGAGGAAGTGGTCGGGCAGGTACACCGTGAAGTGCCACAGCGCCAGGCCGATCATCACCCACACGAGCGCGGCCATCAGCGGGGCCTCCCGTGCTTCTTGTTGCGGGGTCGCTTGGGCTTGTCCTTCATCACGAGGTCCTCCGGGAGGGCATCTGCGGCCGAGTCGCGTACGGGTGGCGCGGGCCGGGCGGGCGCCGGCGCCGCCGGGCGCTCGGCGACCTGGGTGGGGGCGCCGTCGGCATGCAGCTCGCGGACCATCTCGTCGAACTCCGACTTCCTGACGGGCTGGCCGGGTTGCTCCGGGGCCGTGAGGCGGGCGCGCGGGGCCGACTTGCGCTCCGCGTTGACGTCGAGCTTCGTGTCGGCGAACGGCGGCACGTCGCCGTGGGCGGCCACCAGGCCCTCGCGGCGGCGGCGGAACACGGGCTCGCGCTCCTTCCACTGCGTGAGCACCGGCGACGAGATGAAGATCGACGAGTACGCGCCCGACACCGTGCCGACGAGCAGCGCGAAGGCGAAGTCCTGCAGGGTGTCGCCGCCGAAGAGCAGCAGCGCCAGGATCGGCAGCGAGGCGCAGGTCACCGTCGAGATCGAGCGGACGAACACCTCGTTCATCGAGCGGTTGGAGATCTGTGAGAAGGCCGCGCGGGGCATCCGCGGCACGTTCTCCCGCAGGCGGTCGTTGACGATGACCGTGTCGTAGAGCGAGAAGCCGAGCACGGTGAGCAGCGCGGCCACGGTGGCGCTCGTCACCTCCCGGCCGGTGAACGCGTAGAGCCCGGCGACGATCAGGAGGTCGTGCATCAGCGAGATCGCGGTGGTCACGGCGTACTTCCACTCGAACCGCAGCGCGATGTAGACCGCGATCAGCAGGAGCGACACCACCACTGCGATGCCCGCGCTCCGGGCGACGGACTTCCCGAACGTCGGGCCGACGGACTGCACCTGCGGCGCACCCCTCGTCGGCCCGAACTGCTTCACCAGCGAGGCGTTTACCTGATTGACCCGGCCCGGCGCCAGCTGGCTCGTCGAGACCTGGATGACGTTGGCGCCGAGCTTTGAGCCCGTGACCCCCTGGACGTCGGCGCTGGCCAGCCCCTCGCCCCTGAGCACGTCGCGGACCTGCGTCTCGCTGACGGGCTTGGCGAACGCGGCCTGGATACGGGTCCCTGACTCGAAGTCGATCCCGAACGTGATGCCCTTCGTGGAGATCGCCAGCGCCCCCGCCAAGAGGATCACGCCGGAGACCGTGAACATGATCCGCGTGGCGCCGTTGAAGTCGAAGCGGCGCTTCTTGCCGTGGGTGCGCGCACCGACCAGCCGCGGGTTCTTCAGGGCGTTGGCCCCGGTCACTCCGAGCAGCGCCTGCGTCGCCAGCACCGCGGAGAAGAGCGTGAGCAGGGTGCCCAGACCGAGCGTCAGGGCGAAGCCGCGGACGCCGGCGCTCGACAGGATGAAGAGGATGAACGAGGTCAGCAGGATGCCCACGTTCGCGTCGATGATCGTCGACAGGCCCTTGCGGTAGCCCAGCCCGATCGCGGACGCGATCGACCGGCCGGCCACCACCTCCTCCTTGACCCGCTCGAAGATGACGATGTTCGCGTCCGCGCAGACGCCGATCGTCAGCACCAGGCCCGCGATCCCGGGCAGCGTGAGCGTCACCGGGAGCAGCTTGATGACGGCGAAGAAGTAGACGCCGTAGATGAGCAGCGCGCCGACGGCCAGGACGCCGAGGACGCGGTAGAACACGAGCAGGAACAGCGCGACGACGATGAAGCCCACGACCATCGCGACCAGGCCCTGGTTGAGCGCCTGCTGCCCGAGCGTCGCCGAGACCTGCGACTGCGAGATCGGGTCGAGCTTGATCGGCAGCGCGCCGTACTTCAGCTGGTTGGCCAGGGCCTGGGCGGTCTTGATGGTGAAGCCGCCACCGGAGATCTCCGAGCCGGAGCCACCGTCGATGCCGTCCGGGTTCTGGGTGTAGTCGATGAACGGCGTCGAGATCAGCTGGTTGTCGAGCACGATCGCGAAGTGCTGCGCGCGCTGCTGGACGTCGGTGACGGCCTGGCCGTCGGACGTGACGACGAACGACTGGCCACGCTGGGAGATCTCCCGCGTGACCTTCTGCCACTGGCTGCGGCCCTTGCTCGTGAAGTCGAAGGTGACGTTCGCGCCGCCGCCGCCCGGGCGGTTGTCGAAGTTCTGCTCGGGGTTCTTGATCTCCGTCCCGGCCAGGGCGACATCGTCGCGGAGGACGTAGTAGCTGTCCGGCCCCTTGGCGCCGGTGGCGGCGCCGGGCGACTCGGCCTGCACGATGACCGTGCCCCGCTTGACCTCCTTGACCGTGGCCGAGGCCGGAGCGCCCTTGGCGGCTTCCGAGGCGCGGACGGCTGACGCGGTGTCCTCGGGGCCGGCGATGACCTTCTTGGCCGCGTCGTCGACGAGGTAGAACTTGCTGCCCGCCGAGGCGTTGACGTTGCCGACGGCCGGGCAACGGCGCGCCCGGGCGATCGCGTCGTAAAGGGGAAGCCCGCCGGCGGCGGTCCCGCCGGAGCCCGCGCTCGGGCCGCCGGTGACCGCGAAGTTCGTGGGATCGGGCTTGCAGTCCTTGTTGAGGACGTTCTTCTCCCAGTCGTAGAACTGCAGCTGGGCCGTGGTTCCGACGACCTTGGCCGCCTCGGCGGCGTTCGTCACGTTCGGGAGGGAGACGACGATCTGGCTGCCGCTCGACTGCTGGATCGCCGGTTCGGACACGCCCAGCGCGTCGACGCGCTTGCGCATGATGTCGATCGCGCGGTCGATCTGGTCGCTGGTGACCGCCTTGGACTCGTTGGCCGGCTTGGCCTGGTACACGAGCTCGACGCCGCCCTTGAGGTCCAGCCCGAGCCGGGTCGGCTTGGTCAGGATCGCGACGAACGCGGCTGCGAACAGCGCGCCGACGAGGGTCAGGATCAGGACGTTGCGGCGGCGGTCGGTCATGGGGTCCTAGGAGGCCGGCGTGAGGACGAGCAGCAGGCCGCCGTCGTCGTCGTAGGCCGGGAAGAGGTCGGCGGTGGCGCTGGCGGGCAGATCGCCCTCGGCGTTGACCCGGACCGCCTTGCCGAGCTGGCGGACGCCCCACTCGAGCGCGGTGGACACGGGATCGGGGTCCTCGGAGAACTGCAACCCGAGGACGTCGCCGACGGAGCGGCCCAGGACGCGCTGATCGTCCAGGCCGGTCAGCTCGAAGGAGCCGCGGCCGCAGGCGATCACCCGGCCGTCGCGGTCGCAGGCGAAGAACGCCGCGTTGGGCGCCGGGTAGTAGTCGTCCAGCAGCTCGAACAGGAACGCGAAGCCGCACTTCTCGCAGCCGCGGGGCTGGGTCCGGAAGCCGGCGGTGCGGTCCGTCGCGGTCGTGCGGTTGCCGCAGTTGGGACAGATGAAGAGATGGGCCATCGGGCGTGGACAGGGTAGACGGCTCAGAAGAGCTGCGGCTCACTGGGCGGCGTCAAGCCCAGGTGCGCGTAGGCCCGCGGGGTCGCCACCCGGCCGCGTGGCGTGCGCTTGAGCAACCCGCAGACGAGCAGGTAGGGCTCGTAGACGTCCTCGAGGGTGTCGGTCTCCTCCCCCACGGTGACCGCGAGGGTCGAGAGGCCGACCGGCCCGCCGCCGAACTTCTCGCACACCGCGCCGAGGAGCTCCCGGTCGAGGCGGTCGAGGCCGAGGTGGTCGACCTGCAGGAGGTCGAGCGCCAGTGCGGCCACCGCCTCGGTCACGACGCCGTCCGCGCGCACCTCCGCGTAGTCGCGCACGCGCTTGAGCAGCCGGTTGGCCACGCGCGGGGTGCCCCGGGAACGGGCGGCGATCGCCTCCGCGCCCGCGCCCGCGAGCTCGACGCCGAGGATCTGCGCGCTGCGCCGCACGATCGCGGCGAGCTCGCGGGCGCCGTAGGGCTCCAGGCGGTGCTGGATGCCGAAGCGGTCGCGCAGCGGCGTGGTCAGCCTGCCCGCGCGGGTCGTCGCGCCGACGAGCGTGAACGGCGGCAGGTCGAGGGTCATGACCCGGGCGCCTGCCCCCACCCCGACGGTGATCGGGAGCCGGCGGTCCTCCATCGCGGGGTAGAAGGTCTCCTCGAGCGCCCGCGAGAGGCGATGGATCTCGTCCACGAAGAAGACCGAGCGCGGCTCGAGCGCGGTCAGGAACGCGGCGATGTCGCCTTTTCGCTCGAGCGCCGGTGCAGCGGTCTGGACGAACGGGACGCCGAGCTCGTGCGCCAGGATCTGGGCCAGCGACGTCTTGCCGAGGCCGGGGGGCCCGGAGAGCAGCACGTGGTCGAGCGCCTCGCCGCGCGCGGCGGCCGCTTCGATCGAGACCTGCAGCTGGTCGACGGCGACGTCCTGACCGACGAACTCCTCGAGCGTCCGCGGGCGGAGCGTGAGCTCCGTTGCGTCGTCCTCGCTCGTCAGCGTGGGCGTCTGGAGGCGCTCGCCGTCCGGGTCCGGCGTGCGGATCATCGCCGGGAGGCTCGCAGGGCGGCGGCGATGAGCGCCTCGGGCGTGTCGCCCTCCGCGCCGCGCAGCAGCTCCTCGACCTCCGCGGGGGAGTAGCCGAGCTCCTCGAGCCCCTTCCGCGCCAGCGAGCGCGCGTCGTCGCGGCGGGGCGCGCCGTCCGGCTCACCGGGCGCAGGGGCGCCGGCGACGCCGACCTTGTCGCGCAGCTCGACGATGATCCGTTCCGCGGTGCGCTTGCCCACGCCGGGCGCCGCCTGGAAGCGCTTGGCGTCGCCCGCGGCGAGGGCGCCGGCGAGCTCCCGCGGCGAGCCGCCGCCGAGGATCGCCTGGGCGACCTTGGGGCCGACGGACTGGACGCCGAGCAGGAGCAGGAAGAGGTCGCGCTCGGCTTCCGTGCCGAAGCCGTAGAGCGTCAGGGCGTCCTCGCGGACGACGAGGTGGGCGTGGAGCGAGACGGTCTCCCCCGCCGCCGGGACCTGCCGCAGCGTCTCGGCCGACACGTTCAGGCGGTAGCCGACGCCCGAAGCGGTCTCCACGACCACGTGGTCCTCCCGGCGCACGACGACCTCTCCGGCGACGAGCGCGATCACGCCGCCGCCGCCTTGGCCGCGCGGAGCGGGGCGTGGTTGGCGTGGCAGATCGCGACTGCGAGGGCGTCGGCGGCGTGGTCCGGGCGCGGCAGCTCGGGCAGGGCGAGCAGCGCTTGCACCATGCGCTGGACCTGCGCCTTCTCGGCTCGCCCGGAGCCGCAGACGGCGCCCTTGACCTGTTGCGGGGTGTAGTCGTGGCAGCCGAGCCCGTGCTGGCCCGCGGCCAGCAGCACGACGCCGCGCGCCTGCCCGACCGCGAACGCCGAGCGCACGTTCGCGCCGAAGTACAGGGCCTCGAGGGCCACCGCATCGGGCGTATGCCGCGCGATCAGCGCGGCGATGGCGGCGTGGATGCTGGCCAGGCGCGCTTCGGGGGAGGCCCCGGCGGGGGTGGTCACGCACCCGCCGTCCAGGGCGACCAGCCGGCCCGCCGGCCGCCGCTGCACGACGCCGTAGCCCGTGTTGGCCAGGCCGGGGTCGATGCCGAGGACGATCACCACCCACGGCATTCTGCCCCGCGGGCCGGATGCCTTCCCGGTGACCCTCTCGGCACCCCCTCAAGCGGATCGCGTGCCGCGCCGATGCTCCAGGCGTGCTGAAGCGCTCCGCCGAAGTCTCCGAGCTCCGCGCCGCCCTGGCCCGCGCCAGGGCGGAGGTGTCCGCCCTCGAGGCCGCGCGCTCGGCCCACCAGCGCACAGACGCGCTGACCGGGACCCACTCCGAGGCCGCGTTCCGCGCGGCCGCGACCCGCGAGCTCGAGCGTGCCCGGCGCTCGGGCGCGCCGCTCGCCCTCGGGCTCTTCGACGTCGACGGCCTGCGAGCGCTCGCCGCCGCCCACGGGCCCGAGGGGCCCGACCGCGCGCTGAAGTCGCTCGTCTCCGTGCTGCGGGGCGAGCTGCGCACCCAGGACGTCGTCGGGCGCACCGGGCCCGGTGAGCTCGCAGCGCTGCTCCCGGACACCGACGCGGCCGGGGCGCTCGCCGCCGCGACGCGGACGGTCGCCGCCGTCGCCGCCTCGGAGCTGCCGGGCCTCGGACTCGTCACGGTGTCGGCCGGGGTCGCCTCCGCCGGCCGGGAGATCGGCGTCGACACCCTCCTCGCCGCGGCCGCCGACCAGCTCGCCCGTGCGCGTGTCTCAGGCGGTTGCCGCGCGATGGGCCCGCCGCGCTTCGGCGAGGGCCGGGCGCCCCACGCCCACCAGGACGTCATCGACGCGCTCTCCCAGGCCTTGGCGGAGCGCGACCGCTACACCGCGGAGCACTCCGACGAGGTCGTCGGCCTGTCGACCACGGTCGCCCAGCAGCTCGGCCTCGAGCCCCAGGCGGTCGAGCAGGTGGGCACCGCGGCCCTGCTGCACGACATCGGCAAGGTCGCGATCCCCGACGCGATCCTCCACAAGGCGGGCAAGCTCGACCCGCACGAATGGGTGCTGATGCGCGAGCACCCGGCCATCGGCGAACGCATCCTCAAGGCGA
>JBBQZE010000149.1:0-7555 GCA_038207985.1 Solirubrobacterales bacterium | reverse complement strand
GCGCGCCCCGACGCCGAGCAGGCGCTGCGCCGTGAGGCCGTCATCGTCGCGATCGTCGAGGCCGAGGCCATCGAGCCGACCGACGGCGACATGCTGGACGCGCTGCAGGCCTCCGCCGTCCGCGAGCAGACGACGCCGGAGAAGCTGCGCGACCGCCTTGCCAAGGCGGGTCGCTTGGAGGAGCTCAAGGACGACCTGGCCCAGCGCCAGGCGATCGACCTCATCACGGAGCACGCCACGGCCACGGCGCCGGCCGCCGCGCCCGCCCCCGAAGCGAGCTGACCCGGCCTGAGGGTCGCATGCGGCCCGAAGCCGCGTCAGTTCGCCCGAGGGGTGGCGGGCTGGCTCAGGCCGCCGCGACCGACTGCTCGCCCGCGCGGATCGCTGCCGCCGTCTCGCGCGAGTCCTTGCTGGAGATCAGGAGCGTCGCCGCGAGCGCCCCGAGGAGCGCGAAGCCGGCGCCGACCAGGAACGCCGTCTGGAAGCCGTCGGTCAGGTCGGCCAGCTGCGCGGGACTCAGGCGCCCGCGCGGGTTGACCCCACCGGAGACCGAGGTGGCGATCGAAGCGAGGATCGCCACGCCCAGCGCGCCGCCGACCTGCTGTGACGTGTTGATGAGCCCGGACGCCAGCCCCGCCTGATCCGGGCGGGTGCCGGTCACGGCGGCGATGGTCACCGGGACGAACGAGAACCCGAGGCCCACGGCCGCGAGGAGCGACGGCCCGAGGACGTCGGCGGCGAAAGAGCCGCCCACGGAGATCCGCGTGAACCAGAGCAGCCCGGCGGCGACCATCAGCAGCCCGAACGTCAGCGTCGGCTTGAAGCCGATGCGCGTCACCAGCTGCGACGCCGCGCCCGCCGACAGGATGATCGCGATCGACAGCGGCAGGTAGGCGAAGCCGGCCTTCAGCGCGGAGAAGCCGAGCACCTGCTGCAGGTAGAGCGAGATGAAGAAGAACATCGAGAAGAGCGACATGCCGATGAGCAGGCCGACGACGTTCGCCCCGCGCAGCGTCTGCAGGCGGAACGTGCTCAGCGGCATCAACGGCTTGCGCGTGCGTGTCTCGATCACCAGGAAGAGGGCGACCAGCGCGAGCGCGACGCCGATCCCGCCGAGCGTCCTGGCCGACGTCCAGCCGTTGCGCTCCGCCTGGACCACGGAGTAGACGAACAGCGCGAGGCCGGCGGTCACCGCGATGGCACCGGGGATGTCGAACGAGCGGTGCTCGGCGTCGTCCTTGCTCTCGGGCAGCAGCCGCGGTGCGAGGAACGCGGCGGTCAGCCCGATCGGCACGTTGTCCCACAGCACCCACTCCCAGCCGAGGTACTCCGTGAGCACCCCGCCGAGGAGCACGCCCGCGGCACCGCCGGCACCGGCGACGGCGCCCCAGACCCCGAGGGCCTTGTTGCGCTCGGCGCCCTCGGCGAACGTCGTCGTGACGATCGACAGGGCGGCGGGGGAGACGAGCGCCGCGCCGAGCCCCTGCACTGCCCGCGCGACGATGAGCTGCAGGTCGGAGGAGGCGAGCCCGCCGGCCAGGGAGGCCAGCGAGAAGAGGATGAGCCCGGAGATGAACAGCCGCCGGCGGCCGAGGAGGTCGGCCAGGCGCCCGCCGAGCAGCAGGAAGCCGCCGAAGACCAGCGTGTAGGCGTTGATCACCCACGACAGGTTGTCCTGGGAGAACTGCAGGGCGCTGCCGATCGAGGGCAGCGCGACGTTCACGATCGAGGCGTCGACGACGATGATGAACTGGGTCATCGCCAGGAGGGCGAGGGCGATGTTCTTGGCCCGGGGAGTGTCAAGGGAGGTCATTGGCGTGGTGCTCCGTGGAAGGTGAGTTGCGGTTCCGGTTGTGACGCGGCATAGTACGGAACCATGGTTCCGATTGTCAACGCCGATTCTCCGGACCGCCCGCAGCGTGCGGACGCGCGCCGCAACCGGGAGCTCATCCTGGAGGCCGCGAGGCAGGCGTTCCAGCGTGCCGGCGCCGACGTGCAGATGGATGACATCGCCGCGGGCGCCGGGGTCGGGGTCGGGACGGTCTACCGCCACTTCCCGACCAAGGAGGCCCTGCTCGACCAGCTCATCCGCCGCCACTTCGAGCGCCTCGTCTCCTTTGCCGAGGACGAGCTCGCCGACGAGGGCACCGAAGCGTGGACGGCCTTCGAGCGCTTCGCGCGCCGCTCGGCCGAATCGTGCGCCGGCGACCTCGGGCTGCAGCACGCCTTCCACCAGGCGGCGGATCCCGGCGCGGGCCCGCGACTGGCCCAGGAGACGGGCCTCTTCGAGCGCACCGAGCGCCTCATCGCACGAGGTCACCAGGCCGGCGTACTGCGCGCCGACTTCACTCCCACAGACGTCGGAATGATGTTCTGCGGGCTCGCCGCGGTGATGCCCGGCGAAGGCCCCGGATGGGACTGGAGACGCCACCTCGAGCTGCTGTTGGACGGCACCCGGAGCCGCTGAGCCGGGAGGGGCCCATTGGTACGCTTCCGCGACTCCGCAGGGGCTGGTGGCCGTTGCAGGGGATCCGCACCGAGACCCGAACGAAGCGAGGACCATGAGCCCCCTTGTCCCCATGGTGGTCGAGCAGACGTCCCGAGGCGAGCGCGCCTTCGACATCTACTCCCGCCTGCTGTCCGAGCGCATCATCTTCCTGGGGACCCCGGTCGACGACCAGATCGCGAACCTCGTGGTCGCCCAGCTCCTGCACCTGGAGAGCGAGGATCCCGACAAGGACATCTCGCTCTACATCAACTCGCCCGGCGGCTCGGTCTACGCCGGCCTCGCGATCTACGACACGATGAACTTCATCAAGCCGGACGTGTCGACGATCTGCGTCGGCATCGCGATGAGCATGGGCGCGCTCCTGCTGGCGGGCGGCGCCGAGGGCAAGCGCATGGCGCTCCCGAACGCGAAGATCCTCATCCACCAGGTGAGCTCCGGCTTCCAGGGCCAGGCGACGGACATCGAGATCCACGCCAGGGAGGTCATCGACCTCCGAACGAAGCTCGACGAGATCATCGCCCACCACACCAAGCAGGACATCGCCAAGGTCAAGAACGACACGGAGCGCGACTACTTCATGTCCTCGGAGGAGGCCAAGGAGTACGGCATCATCGACCGCGTGATCTCGGAGCACTAGGCTCCGCCGAGCAGGGCAGGACGGAGGAGGGACCACACCATGGCGCGGCCGACCGACACCAACGAGCAGCTGCTGTGCAGCTTCTGCGGCAAGTCGCAGCGGCAGGTCAAGAAGCTCATCGCGGGCCCCGGGGTCTACATCTGCGACGAGTGCATCGACCTCTGCAACGAGATCATCGACGAGGAGCTCACCGCTCCTGCGACGTTCGACCTCGACAACCTCCCGAAGCCCCGCGAGATCTTCGGCGTCCTGGACGAGTACGTCGTCGGCCAGGACGAGGCCAAGCGCACCCTCTCGGTCGCCGTCTACAACCACTACAAGCGCGTGCAGATGATGCAGGCGACCGACTCGGACATCGAGCTCCAGAAGTCGAACATCCTGCTGCTGGGCCCGACGGGCTGCGGCAAGACCCTGCTGGCCCAGACGCTCGCGCGCATCCTGAACGTCCCGTTCGCGATCGCCGACGCGACGGCGCTGACCGAGGCGGGCTACGTCGGCGAGGACGTCGAGAACATCCTCCTGAAGCTCATCCAGGCGGCCGACTACGACGTCAAGAAGGCCGAGACCGGGATCATCTACATCGACGAGGTCGACAAGATCGCGCGCAAGGCGGACAACCCGTCCATCACGCGGGACGTGTCGGGCGAGGGCGTCCAGCAGGCGCTGCTGAAGATCCTCGAGGGGACCACCGCCAGCGTCCCGCCGCAGGGTGGCCGCAAGCACCCCCACCAGGAGTTCCTGTCGATCGATACGACGAACATCCTGTTCATCTGCGGCGGCGCGTTCGCGAACCTCGACAAGGTCATCGAGCGGCGCATCGGCAACAAGGGCATCGGCTTCCAGGCGCAGATGGAGGCGCGGGAGCTCGCCGACGCGGGGGAGGTCTTCGAGAAGACGCTCCCCGAGGACCTCGTCAACTACGGCCTGATCCCGGAGTTCATCGGCCGCCTGCCCGTGGTCAGCGCGGTGCACCAGCTCACGCGCGACGACCTCATCACGATCCTCACGGAGCCGCGCAACGCCCTCGTCAAGCAGTTCCAGCGCTTCTTCTCCTTCGACGGCATCGAGCTCGTCTTCGCCGACGAGGCGCTCACCTCGATCGCCGACCGCGCGCTCGAGCGCCAGACGGGCGCCCGCGGCCTGCGCTCGATCATCGAGGAGACGCTGCTCGACGTGCAGTTCGAGCTGCCCTCACGGCGCGACGTCAAGAAGTGCGTGGTGACCAAGGAGACCATCGAGGCGGGGCGCGCTCCCACGCTGGTCACCGAGGCGGCACCCGAGCCCGCCGACGAGGCGCCCGCCGCCGAGTCGGCCTGACGCGCGGGACACTGCCGCCCGAGCCCATCACCTTCGCGGGCGGGACGCTCGACCGCATCGGCCCCCGCCGCACCGATGCCGAGTGGGTCGCCGCCGCGCGCGCCGACCCGGCGGCGCGGGTCGTGATCGTCGGGCGAGGAGGCGTCGGCGGGACGGACGGCCCGGCGGGGGACGAGGCGCTCCTGCTCGGCGAGCAGGACGGTCGCCCGGTCTTCGCCCGCGCCGCCGTGAGCGCCGACGCCGAGCTCACCCACCTCGCCGACCTGCGCGGCGCCGCGCTCACCATGGACCCGGCGGAGGCCGGCCTCTTCGCCTACGCGGCGGCGATGCTCCACTGGCACCGCACCCATCGCTTCTGCGGCACGTGCGGACAGCCCACCGAGGTGGGTGAGGCCGGCCACGTTCGCCGCTGCGTCAACGGCCATGCGTCGCACCCGCGGACGGACCCCGTGGTCATCATGCTCGTGGTGGATCCGGCCGGTGACCGGGTGCTCCTCGGCCGCCAGCCGACCTGGCCCGCCCACCGCTTCTCGGCCCTCGCGGGCTTCGTGGAGCCGGGCGAGTCGCTCGAGGCAGCCGTGGCCCGGGAGGTCGGCGAGGAGGCCGGAGTGCAGGTGTCCGCGGTGCGCTACGTCGCGTCGCAGCCGTGGCCGTTCCCCGCGAACCTCATGCTGGGCTTCGAGGCGCAGTGGTCGGGCGGCGACGCCCACGTGGTCGATCGCGAGCTCGAGGCGGTGCGCTGGTTCTCCCGCGACGAGATCGCCGAGGCCGCCGCCGCCGACGTGGCCTGGGAACGCGACGGCGACGTCGAGCAGCCCCCACCCGCAGCCGGCCTCCTCCTCCCGCCCCGCCTGGCCATCGCCCGCCATCTCGTCGAGGGCTGGCTCGCGGGGTCGGCCCCGCGCGCCGCCGGGTAGACCGTCAGCGTGCCCAAGCTCCCCATCCGCGTCGCCCCGATCATGCTCGCCGCCCAGGCGGCGATGGCCGCCCGCGAGCACTGGGGCCTGCTGAAGCCGGCCGAGCGCACCGAGCTCGCGCGCATCCTGCGCACCTCCGCCGGGCGCCCCTCGAACCTGACCGCCGCGGAGAAGCGCGAGCTGCGCCGCCTCGTGGCCAAGCTCGAGCTCCCGCGCCTCGGGCGCAACCTCGCCCCGATGGCGTCCAAGCGCCGCGGGCGGCGCTAGCGCCTCCGGGCGACCGTGCTGTCCGTTCCGCACATGTGACGGGATCGACAGCACGGACGCGCGGTAGCGTCGCGCCATGCGCCGCTTCGTCGCCCTGCTCGCCGCTGCCGCCGTGGGTGTCGCGCTGGCACCCGGGACCGCCACGGCGGCGTCGGGCTACTGCTCGCCGACCGGGGACTACTGCTACTCGACGCCGCTCAGGGGCGGCGCGGTCCAGCTGGTCCTCGGCACGTTCTCCTTTCGCGGCCGCGTGCGCGTCTGCGTCCGGTCGCCGGCGGGCGGACCCCGCGACTGCCGCACCTTCCGGCTGCGCCGCGCCGACCACGGCATCTACGAGATCGATGTGCGGTGGAGCGCGCACTTCCCGCGGCGTGGCCCCGGGACCTACCGCGTGGGCTTCGCGCCGCTCGACGCCGGGTCGGCCGACCTCGGGCCGGGGGCGACCTTCCGCCGGAGGGCCTGAACGTAGACTGCGGCGCGATGTCGCTGCAGGAGAAGACGCGCTGGGAGCCCGGCGAGGCCGAGCCCCGGATCACGGCGGCCTGGCTCGCCTCTGGGCTGAACCACCCCGACCCCGAGGGCTCCGGGCCCACCTTCTCCATCGCGATCCCGCCGCCCAACGTCACCGGCGCGCTCCACATGGGCCACGCGCTCAACGGGTCGGTTCAGGACACCTTGATCCGCTGGCACCGCATGGGCGGTGCGCGGGCGAAGTGGACGTTCGGCACCGACCACGCGGGCATCGGCCTGCAGACGCAGGTCGAGAAGCTGCTGCGCTCGGAGGGGACGTCCCGCGAGGAGGTCGGCCGCGAGGAGTTCTCCCGCCGCGCGCTCGCCTGGCGGGCGCAGTACGGCGGCACGATCGTCGAGCAGTTCAAGCGCCTCGGCGCGTCGTGCGACTTCGACGACGAGCGCTACACCATGGACGCCGGCTACGTGAAGGCCGTGCTGGAGGTCTTCACGGCGCTCTACGACAAGGGCCTGATCTACCGCGGCAACCGCCTGGTCAACTGGGATCCGGGCTCGCGCTCGGCGATCTCCGACCTCGAGGTCGAGGAGCGCGAGGTCGAGGACGTCATGTACGAAATCGCCTACCCGCTGGCCGACGGCGCGGGCGAGGTGGTCGTCGCGACGGTCCGCCCCGAGACGATGCTGGCCGACGTGGCCGTCGCGGTCCACCCGGGCGACGAGCGCTACGCGCACCTCGTCGGCAGGACGGTGGTGCTGCCGCTCGTGGGCCGCGAGCTGCCGGTGATCGCCGACGACTACGTCAAGACCGAGTTCGGCACGGGATGCCTGAAGATCACGCCCGGGCACGATCCGAACGACTTCGAGATCGGGCAGCGCCACGGGCTGCCCGAGCTGTCGGTGATCGGCGAGGACGGCCGGATGACCGAGGACGCCGGCGACTTCGCGGGGCTCGGCGTGCTCGAGGCGCGGGAGCGCGTCGTCGCCGCGCTCGGCGATGCGGTCCGCTCGCAGCGACCCTACGTCCACGACGTGCCGTTCTCCCATCGCTCGGGGGAGCGGATCGAGCCGCTCATCTCGCTGCAGTGGTTCATGCGCATGGAGGAGCTCGCACCCCCGGCGATCGCCGCGGTGCAGGACGGGCGCGTGCGCATCCACCCCGACTCCCAGCGCCGCCGCTACGAGGAGTGGCTGCAGAACATCCGCCCGTGGTGCATCTCGCGCCAGCTGTGGTGGGGCCACCAGATCCCCGTCTGGTATCGCGGCGAGGAGACGTACGTCGGCACGACCGACCCGGAGGGCGAGGGCTGGACGCAGGATCCCGACGTGCTCGACACCTGGTTCTCGAGCGGCCTGTGGCCGTTCGCGACGCTGGGCTGGCCCGAGCAGACCGATCGCCTGGAGGCCTTCTATCCCGGCAACGCGCTGGTCACCGCCCGC
>JBBQZE010000148.1:0-7668 GCA_038207985.1 Solirubrobacterales bacterium | reverse complement strand
CTCAAGGCGGGGGGCGAGGAGTACCTCAACTCGGAGAAGTTCCAGCTGCGGCCGAGGGACTGGGCCAAGGCCGAGCAGGAGGGCCGGACCCTGGCGCCCCACCTCACCGCGCTCAACGCGATCCGCAAGGCCCACCCGGCCCTGCACTACCTCCGCAACCTGCGCTTCCACCAGACGAGCTCGAGCGAGCTCATCGCCTACAGCAAGCGGGTCGTCGTCGACGGGGTCGACGACACCGTGATCGTCGTGGTCAACCTCGACCCGCACTCGGTACGCGCCGGCCAGCTCGCGCTCGACATGCCGGCCCTTGGCCTGGACTGGCAGGACACCTTCACCGTGACCGACGCCTTCTCCGGTGAGGTCTACGAGTGGGGCGAGTACCCCTTCGTCCGGCTCGACCCGTACGCCCAGCCCGCGCACATCCTGCACGTGACCCGAAGGCCCTCTCCGCAGCCCACCCAACCCATGAACACCGAGGATGCACAGTGACGATCGCCGAGTTCCCCGACGACACCTCGTCACAGTCGCGGGACCCGCTCTGGTACAAGCGCGCCGTCTTCTACGAGGTGCTCATCCGTGGGTTCTTCGACTCCAACGGTGACGGCACCGGTGACATCCGCGGTCTGACCCAGAAGCTCGACTACCTGCAGTGGCTTGGGGTCGACTGCGTCTGGCTGCTGCCCATCTTCCAGTCGCCGCTGCGCGACGGCGGCTACGACATCTCCGACTACATGGCGGTGCTGCCGGAGTTCGGCGACCTCGGTGACTTCGTCCAGCTGGTCGACGCGGCCCACGCCCGCGGCATGCGGGTCATCGCCGACCTCGTCATGAACCACACGAGCGACGCCCACCCGTGGTTCGAGGCGTCCCGGGCCGACCCCACGGGGCCGTACGGCGACTTCTACGTCTGGTCCGACACGGACGACAAGTACCTCGACGCACGCATCATCTTCGTCGACACCGAGAAGTCCAACTGGACCTGGGACCCGGTGCGCGGGCAGTTCTTCTGGCACCGCTTCTTCTCCCACCAGCCCGATCTCAACTACGAGAACGAGGAGGTGCACGAGGCGATGATCGACGCCCTGCGCTTCTGGCTGGATCTCGGCCTCGACGGCTTCCGCCTCGACGCGGTGCCCTACCTCTACGTGCGCGACGGCACCAACGGGGAGAACCTCCCCCAGACGCACGACTTCCTGAAGAAGCTGCGCAAGACCGTCGACGCGGAGTACCCCGACAAGGTCCTGCTGGCGGAGGCCAACCAGTGGCCCGAGGACGTCGTCGAGTACTTCGGCGACGGCGACGAGTGCCACATGGCCTTCCACTTCCCGGTCATGCCGCGCATGTTCATGG
The DNA here is from genome assembly GCA_038207985.1 of Solirubrobacterales bacterium. Taxonomy (GTDB): domain Bacteria; phylum Actinomycetota; class Thermoleophilia; order Solirubrobacterales; family Solirubrobacteraceae; genus Paraconexibacter. Next base: position 6,318 of record JBBQZE010000148.1, on the reverse strand, counting down.
CCGTGCGCCGCGAGGAGGCCACGCCGATCTACGAGATCCTGCGCCGCACCCCGGACATCCCGGACAACTGCCAGTGGGGCCTGTTCCTGCGCAACCACGACGAGCTGACCCTGGAGATGGTCACCGACGAGGAGCGCGACTACATTGACGCGGAGTACGCGAAGGACCCGCGCATGAAGCTGAACCTCGGCATCCGCCGCCGCCTCGCGCCGCTGCTGGACAACGGCCGCGACGAGATCGCGCTGATGACCGCGATCATGTTCTCGCTGCCGGGCTCGCCCGTCCTCTACTACGGCGACGAGATCGCCATGGGCGACAACGTCTACCTCGGCGACCGCGACGGCGTGCGGACGCCGATGCAGTGGACCGGCGACCGCAACGGCGGCTTCTCCCGGGCGGACTTCGCGCAGCTCTACGCGCCGCCGCTGATGGACCCGGTCTACGGCTACCAGGCCGTCAACGTCGAGGCCCAGCTGCGCACGAGCAACTCGCTGCTGCGCTGGCTCAAGCGCTTCATCGCACTGCGCAAGGAGCACCCGGTCTTCGGCTTCGGCACCTACGAGCCGCTGGAGCCGAGCAACCACCGCGTCTTCGCCCACGTGCGCCGCTACGAGGACGACCTCGTGCTCTGCGTCCACAACCTCGCGCGCACCGCGCAGGCAGTCGAGCTCGACCTCTCCGAGTTCGAGGGCCGCTACCCCGAGGAGATGTTCGGCCGGGTGCGCTTCCCGCGCATCGGCCAGCTGCCCTACCTGCTGACCCTGGCGCCGCGCGGCTTCTTCTGGTTCGTCCTGCAGCCGGCGGCCGACGACGAGGAGGGCCACAGATGATCACCATCGACGCGCAGTTCCTGGAGCGCTGGCTGGTCGAGCAGCGCTGGTTCGCGTCCAAGTCGCGCGACCTCAGCGCGGTCAACCTGCTCGAGACGCTCGCGCTCAACCAGGACGAGGCGAGCCCGCTCGTGCTCGCCCTCGTCGAGGCGCGGTTCTCCACGGGGACGCACGAGCTGTACCAGGTGCTGCTCGGTGCCCGGGAGCAGACGCCGGCCGACGGGGAGGGCACCATCGCCGAGGCCGGCGGGTGGGAGCTCTACGACGCCGTGGGCGACCCGGAGCAGGGCGGCGTGCTGGCGAGCTTCTTCGACCGCGGCCGCACCGTCGACGGCGAGCACGGAAACGTCCGCTTCCACCACACCTCCGGCGCGCCCGACATCGGCGCGTCGTGCGAGGTCAGGCCGATGGGCGCCGAGCAGTCGAACTCGTCGGTGGTCCTCGACGAGAAGTACGTGCTGAAGGTCTTCCGGCGCCTGGAGGCCGGGGACAACCCCGAGCTCGAGATGCTGCGCTTCCTGACGGGGGTCGGCTTTACGAGCATCGCCCGGCTGCAGGGCTGGTACGACTACAGCGGCGAGCTGATGGACGCCACGCTCGGCGTGGTGCAGGACTTCGTCGGCAACGCGACCGACGGCTGGGTGCTCGCGCTCGAGGCCATCGGCGCTGGCGACGACGGGTTGATCGACCGGTTGCGCGAGCTCGGCGAGGTGACGGGGGAGATGCACCGCGCGCTCGGGTCGTCCGGCGCCGATCCCGACTTCGCCCCCGAGGAGCCCCATCAGGACGCGCTCGCGCTCCTGGTCGCCACCATCGACGAGCAGATCGAGCGTATATGGGTCGACCTCCCCGAGGAGAACCCGGCGCTCGAGCCGATCCTGCACCGCGGGCAGGAGATCCGCGACCGCCTGCAGTCGATGAGCCACGTCGGGGTGGGCGGGCGCTACATCCGCCATCACGGCGACTTCCACCTCGGCCAGACGCTCGCCCGCGCGGACGGCAGCTGGGTCATCCTCGACTTCGAGGGTGAGCCGGCGCGCTCGCTGCGCGACCGGCGCCGCAAGCGCTCACCGCTGCGCGACGTCGCCGGGATGCTGCGCTCGTTCGCCTACGCGGCGAGCGCCAGCGAGATCCTGCACGGCAAGCCCGCGCCCGCGGGCTGGGAGGAGCAGGCGCGCGCGGCGTTCCTGGAGGGCTACCACGCCCGGGTCGACCCGGCGCTCCTGCCCGCGGGCCGCGCGGCCATCGACAAGCTCCTCTCCATCTTCGAGCTGGAGAAGGCGGTCTACGAGCTGCGCTACGAGATCGACAACCGGCCGGAGTGGGTGGGGATCCCTGTCGCCGGGATCGCCCGCCTCCTCGAGGAGCCGCTCTCCGCATGATCGACACCCCGCGCTTCGACCTCGTCGTCGAGGGCCGCCTCACCGACCCGCACTCCGTCCTGGGGGCACACCCCGCGGCCGGCGGCGTGGTGATCCGCGCCTTCCGGCCGGACGCCACGGCGGTCACCGCGCGTGCGGGCGAGCAGGAGGTCGTCCTCGCCGAGGTCCACCCGGGCGGCGTGTGGGAGGGCGAGCTCGCCGGGGCCTCGCTGCCGCTCGACTACGAGCTCGAGGTGGCCTACGCCGACGGCCAGGAGTTCACCCTGCGCGACCCCTACGCGTTCGCGCCGACCTTGGGGGAGCTCGACGTCCACCTCGCGGGCGAGGGGCGCCACGAGGAGCTCTACGAGCATCTCGGCGCACACCTCCGCGAGGTCGCCGGCGTTCCCGGGACCGCATTCGCGGTCTGGGCGCCGAGCGCCGCGTCCGTCGCGGTCGTCGGGGACTTCAACGCATGGGACGGGCGGCTGCACCACATGCGCACGCTCGGGTCGAGCGGCATCTGGGAGCTGTTCCTGCCCGGCGTGGCCGAGGGCGAGCGCTACAAGTTCGAGATCCGTAGGCAGGACGGCGGCCTCGTGTTGAAGGCCGACCCGTACGCCTTTGCGACCGAGCACCCGCCGCTCACCTCGAGCGTGGTCCACGAGCCGCGCTTCGAATGGTCCGACGCGGGCTGGATCGCCGCGCGCCGCGCCCTCGGCAAGCCCCCGCTGGACCAGCCGATCTCCGTCTACGAGGTCCATCTCGGCTCGTGGCGGCGCAGCCCGGACCACCCGGACGAGCCGCTGGACTACGTGACGCTCGCGAAGGAGCTCGCGGCCTACGTCACCGACATGGGCTTCACCCACGTCGAGCTGCTGCCGGTCATGGGGCACCCCTACGAGCCCTCGTGGGGCTACCAGGTGACCTCGTACTTCGCTCCGACGCCGCGCTACGGCGACCCCGACGAGTTCCGTGCCTTCGTCGACGAGCTGCCCGCGGCCGGGATCGGGGGGCTGCTCGCGGGGGCCCCCGCGCACTGCCCGAAGGACGCCTGGGCCCTGGCGGACTCCGACGGCTCCAAGCTCTACGAGCACGCCGACCCGCGCCGCGGCTCGCACCCGGACTGGGGCACGCTCGTCTTCAACACGGGACGCAACGAGGTCCGCAACTTCCTGCTGGCCAACGCCCTGTTCTGGGTGCGGGAGTACCACGTCGACGGGCTGCGGGTCGACGCCGTGGCCTCGATGCTCTACCTGGACTATTCCCGCGAGGAGGGCCAGTGGGTGCCCAACGAGTTCGGCGGCAACGAGGACCTCGAGGCGGTCGCGCTGCTCAAGGAGCTGAACGAGGTGCTCCACGCCCGCGAGCCCGGCGTGATCTCGGCGGCGGAGGAGTCCACCTCGTGGCCCGGCGTCTCGCGGCCGACCTACCTCGGCGGCCTCGGCTTCGGCTTCAAGTGGAACATGGGCTGGATGAACGACACCCTGCGCTACTTCGCGCAGGATCCCGTCTACCGCAAGTACCACCACCACGAGCTGACCTTCAGCCTGGTCTACGCCTTCACCGAGAACTTCATGCTGCCGCTGTCCCACGACGAGGTCGTGCACGGCAAGGGCTCCATGTACGAGAAGATGCCGGGCGACCGCTGGCAGAAGCTCGCGAACCTCCGCGCCCTGTACGCGTTCATGTGGGCGCATCCCGGCAAGCAGCTGCTCTTCCAGGGGCTCGAGTGGGGCCAGGAGCACGAGTGGCGCTCGGCGCAGTCGCTCGACTGGCACGAGCTCGAGGACCCCGGGCACGCCGGCGTGCAGGCCACCGTGCGCGAGCTCAACCGCGTCTACAAGGACACGCCGGCGCTGTGGGAGGTCGACTTCGACGCGGAGGGCTTCGCCTGGCTGGAGCCGAACGACGCCGACGCGAACGTCGTCATCTTCGTCCGGTTCGGCAGGGACCCCGAGCGCGACGTCCTCGTCTGCGCGGCGAACCTCTCTCCCGCCCCGCGCCCGGGGTACCGGACCGGCCTCCCGCTCGGGGGGAGCTGGCGCAAGGTGCTCGACACGGACGTCGCGGCCTTCGGTGGCGCGGGCGCCTCGGAGGGCCAGGCCCGCGTCGACGCCGAGGACGTGCCGTGGCACGGTCAGGCGCACTCCGCGCCGGTGGACCTCCCGCCCCTCGGGGTGGTCTGGCTCGTGCCGGAGTAGGGCAGATGGCGCGGCCCGGGCTCGCGCTGGTGCGCGGCGCCACGACGCGGGCCTGCCGACGGCGTCGGCTCCGGTGCCGCGCTGCTCTGACCGGCACCGGCGGGCTTCCGGGATCGCGGGCGGGGCGGCGACCGTGCTGTCCGCGCCGCACATGCGGCGGAGTAGACAGCACGGTGGGCCAAGCGCTCGGGTTGAGCGGCCCGGAGTGCGGGGAGAAGCGGTGACGATGCCCGACCCGCTGCCCTTCGAGCGCCCCCTGGGCGCCCACCCCGCCGGCGACGGCCGGACGACCTTCCGCGTCTGGGCGCACGAGGCCGAGCGGGTGGAGGTCGAGCTGCGCGGGGAGCATCACCCCCTCGAAGCGGAGGGCTCCGGGGTCTGGAGCGCGACCTTGCCGGCGGACCACGGCGACGAGTACCGGTACGTCCTCGGCGGCGCGGAGGGCCTGCCCGACCCGGCCTCGCGCTCGCAGCCCGGCGGGCTCCGGGGGCCCTCGGCGGTCGTCGACCCGGGCACGTATTCGTGGACCGACGGTGCCTGGACGGGGGTGGCGCGCGAGGACCTCGTGCTCTACGAGCTGCACGTCGGCGCCTTCACGCAGGAGGGGACCTTCGACGCGGCGATCGAGCACCTGCCGGGCCTCGCCGAGCTCGGCGTCACCGCCATCGAGGTCATGCCCGTCGCCGAGTTCCCCGGCCGCCACGGCTGGGGCTACGACGGCGTCTACCTCTCCGCGGCGCAGTCGAGCTACGGCGGCCCGGACGGCTTCGCGCGCCTCGTCGACGCCGCCCACGCCGCCGGCCTCGCGGTGGTGCTGGACGTGGTCTACAACCACGTCGGTGCGAGCGGCGGCACCGCGCTGGCGGCGTTCGGTCCCTACTTCACCGAGAAGTACTCGACGTTCTGGGGCTCGGCGATCAACTACGACGACGACTGGTGCGACCCCGTGCGCGAGTGGGTCCTCCAGAGCGCCGAGGGCTGGATCCACGACTTCCACGTGGACGGCCTGCGCCTCGACGCCATCCACGCGATCTACGACGGCTCGGCCCGACCGATCCTGCGGGAACTCGCCACGCGGGTGCACGCCGCGGATCCGCGCGCGCTCGTGATCGCCGAGTCGGGGATGAACGACCCCGTGGTCACGCGGGCGCCGGAGGAGGGCGGCCTCGGCCACGACGCCGCCTGGGCCGACGACTTCCACCACTGCGTGCGGACGCTGCTCACGGGGGAGCGGGACGGCTACTACGCGGAGTTCGGGACCGTCGCCGACCTCGTCAAGTGCTTCGGCCGGCCGTTCCTGCACGATGGCACGTGGTCGGAGTTCCGCCACAAGCGCTTCGGCGCTCCCGCGGATGACCGACCCGTCACCGAGTTCGTCGTCTTCTCCGCCAACCACGACCAGGTCGGCAACCGCGCGCTCGGCGACCGGCTGCCTGCGGAGCTGCGCCCGCTCGCCGCGTTCGCCACGCTGCTGTCGCCCTTCGTCCCGATGCTGTGGATGGGGGAGGAGCACGGGGAGCCGGCGCCGTTCCAGTTCTTCGCCGACCACATCGACGAGGAGATCGCCACCGCGACCCGCGAGGGCCGCCGGCGCGAGTTCGCCTCCTTCGCCGCGTTCGCCGGTGAGGAGGTTCCCGACCCCCAGGACCCGGCGACCTTCGCGCGCTCCAAGCTCACGCGCGTGGTCGACCCGGCGCTGCTCGCGCTGCACCGCGACCTCCTGGCGCTGCGCCGCGAGCTGCCGCCGGGCGACGCCGACGCGACCGGTGACGAGCAAGGCTGGGTGCGGGTGGCGCGCGGCCCCTACGAGCTGCTGATGAACTTCGCGGCCGAGGAGCTGCTCGTGCCGGGGGCGGGCGGGCAGGTCGTCCTGGCCACCCACCCGCAGGCGACGGGCGTCGAGGTCGACGGCGTCCGGCTCCC
>JBBQZE010000147.1:0-7781 GCA_038207985.1 Solirubrobacterales bacterium | reverse complement strand
GTCGAGGGCCGCCCAGGCCGTGGCGAAGCGCTGCGCGGCGGTCCGCCGGTCGGCCTTCCCGCCGTCGTCGCCGATCACCCGCACGCCGTAGACGGCGGCCGCGACCAGCGCCGCCAGGGCGACGATCGCCGCGAGCGCTGGCGCGAGGCGCCCCGGGCCGCGCCGGCCCGGCGGGCGGCGGCCACGACCGCGGGCACGGCGGCCCCGGGCGGTGCTGGGCAGCAGCACGGACCCCGCCCGTGAGGGAGAGCCGAACGGGCCCGAGCGACGGCGGCGCGACACCCGGAGCGTTCTACAGGGTCCCCGCGCGCGGCGCGTCAGGCGCGGGCGGGCAGCGGGGCCTCAGCGCGGGACGACGCCGGTCGCCCCGACGACGACCCACGGCCGGCGGGGGTCGTCCGTCAACCGCAGCGTCCAGCGCTGGCGGGTCGTGCGTCGGCGTGACCGGCTCCCGGCGAGCACCTCGGCGGTGTCGCGGTCCTCGACGTACTGGACGCCCGCGGCCTCGAGCTCGAGGGCGACCTCGGGCGGCGGCCCCGCCGACACCGCGACGATGGTCATGGCCTGGACCTGCAGTCCGCGGATGACCAGGCGGTCGTGGTGGCCGCCCGTCGGGTAGAGCAGGGCGTCGAGCGCCTGGCCGGTCGTCCGCGCCGCGAGCGGCTCGTCGGGCCCGTCGATGGCCTGGGCCCACGCGTCGACGACCTCGCCGACCGCGGTGGCGAGGACGTCGGGAGCGAAGCGGCCGTCCACCAGCGACAGGTCCAGGGCGGCCGCGTGCGCGTCGCCGGAGAAGCCGGGCGAGAGCAGCTCGCCGACCTGTTGGGTCGGCACGGCGTCCGTGGCCGCGACCTCCATCACCGCGTCGGCGCGGATCCGTGCGTCGTCGCCCTCCGGCGCGGCGACCAGGGGCGAGGAGAGGTGGTGCGCGCCCTCGCCCTCCTGCTCGATCGAGACGACCACCCAGTCGCCGCCGCGCTTGCCCAGGCTCCAGTACTCGCTGATGCGTGCGATCTCGCCGTCATCGCTCGGGATCACAGCGCCGTGGCGGTCCACGACGACGTCGCGGAGGCGGGCGGTGAGCAGGACGACGGCGCGGTCCTGCTCATCGCCCGCGCGGTTCGTGACGCCGACGTAGCGCACCTCGGGGCCGTCGAGGACGTCCACGGGGTTGCGCCACCCCTTGCGGCGGAAGTCGCCGAGCCGCGCCTCCCACTCGACCATGAGCTCCGGGCCCACCATGCGGCGCAGCGCGCTCGTGTCGTTTGCGCTCCAGGCGCGCTGGATGGCGACGAAGAGCGCCGCCGCACGCTCCTGCACCCGGCCGGCGTCGAAGAGCGGATCGTCCTCGGCGGCCTCCGCCGCGGCGAGGCGCACGGCGGCCTCCCGGTCGGCCTTGGCGCGCCCCCGGCCGCCGAGCAGATCCCGCAGGCCCACGCTAGGAGCGCCGACCGCGGCCGCCGCGCGACATCAGGAACAGCACCACGAAGATGATGAGCATCACCAGCAGGAAGCCCCCGCCCCCGCCCCCGCCGCCGAAGAACAGGAAGTGGCCACCGCCGAAGCCGCGCCCGCGGTAGCCGCTGCCGTAGCCCCCGCCGCCGAAGCCGGGTGAGCGGCGGCTGAAGCTGGAGGAGCCGCCGCCGGCCCGGGCCAGCGCGTCCGCGGGCAGCAGGGTGAGCAGCGTGACGGCAAGCAGGAGGGCGCGGCGTTGCATTGCCTCGAGCGTAGCCCGCCGTGTCACATGCGCAGGATGCCGTAGGCAATCGGCTCCAGCGGCGCCTGGGTGCAGGCGGCCAGGGCCCGGGCCAGCACGGCCCGCGTGTCGCGCGGGTCGATGACCCCGTCGTCCCAGAGCCGCGCCGTCGCGTACCAAGGGCGGCCCTGCTCCTCGTACTGCTCGCGCAGCTGCGCGCCGACCTCGGGCTGCCCGACCTCCGTCATGACGACGCCGGCCTGCTCGCCCCCCATGACGCTGATGCGGGAGTTCGGCCACGTGAACAGGAACCGCGGCGAGTACGCGCGCCCGCACATCCCGTAGTTGCCCGCGCCGAACGAGCCGCCGACGATCAGCGTGAGCTTCGGCACCCGCGCGCAGGCCACGGCCGTGACGAGCTTCGCACCGTCCTTCGCGATGCCGCCGGCCTCGTAGTCCTTGCCGACCATGAAGCCCGAGATGTTCTGCACGAACAGCAGCGGGATCGCCCGGCGATCGCAGAGCTCGATGAAGTGGGCGGCCTTGAGCGCGGACTCGGAGAACAGGATGCCGTTGTTGGCGATGACGCCGACGGGGTGGCCGTCGAGGTGGGCGAAGGCGCACACCACCGTCGTGCCGTAGAGCTCCTTGAACTCGTGCAGCTCGCCGCCGTCGACGACGAGCCGCAGCAGGTCCCGGGCGTCGTAGGGCGTGCGCGCGTCGAGGGGGACGAGGTCGAACAGCCCGTCGGGCTCGCCGGCCGGAGGCCGCGTCTCGCGGCGCTCCCACGGCGCCGCGACCGGCGCGGGCAGCGTCGCGACGATCGAGCGCAGGATCTCGAGGGCGTGCTCGTCGTCCTCGGCGAGGTGGTCGACGACGCCCGAGGTGCGCGCGTGGACATCGCCGCCGCCGAGCTCCTCCGCGGTGACCTCCTCGCCGGTCGCTGCTTTGACCAGCGGCGGACCGCCGAGGAAGATCGTGCCCTGCTCGCGGACGATCACCGTCTCGTCGCTCATCGCGGGCACGTAGGCGCCGCCCGCGGTGCACGAGCCCATCACGCAGGCGATCTGCGGGATGGCCCGCGCGGACATCGTCGCCTGGTTGAAGAAGATCCGCCCGAAGTGCTCGCGGTCGGGGAACACCTCGTCCTGCATCGGCAGGAACGCGCCGCCCGAGTCGACGAGGTAGATGCAGGGAAGGCGGTTGTGGAGCGCCACCTCCTGCGCGCGCAGGTGCTTCTTGACGGTCATGGGGTAGTAGCTGCCGCCCTTGACCGTCGCGTCGTTGGCCACGACCACGCAGTCGCGGCCGTGGACGACCGCGATCCCGGTGACGATCCCCGCCCCGGGAGCCCCGTCGTCGTAGAGCCCGCCCGCGGCGAGCGCCGAGAGCTCGAGGAACGGCGTGCCGGGATCGCAGAGGCGCTCGATCCGCTCACGGACCGGCAGCTTGCCGCGCCCGGTGTGCCGCGCCATCGCCTTCGGACCGCCGCCGGCGTGGACGCGGTCCAGCCGCTCGCGCAGCTCGGCGGCCAGCGCCTCGTGTCCGGCGCGGTGCGCTGTCATGCGTCCTCCTCGATGACCGCGACGAGCGGCTGCTTGTGGGCCACGCGGTCGCCGACCGTCAGGCTGAGGCGCGACACGGTGCCCGCCGTGGGCGCGGTGATCGCGAGCTCCATCTTCATCGACTCCAGGACGAGCAGGACGTCGCCCGCGGCCACGAGGTCGCCGTCGGCGACCCGGACGTCGAGCACGGTCCCCGGCATCGGCGCCTCGAGCGACCCCGCCGGGAGCGCCGCGCCGCTGCGGTCGTGGACGAGGGCCGCAGCGTGGAGCTGGTGGCCGTCGCGGGCGATCCACACGTCGTCGCCCTCGAAGGCCACGGTGTAGCTCCGCGTGACGCCGTCGAGCGCGATCCGCACCCCTCCGCCCGCATCGGGGGGCGCGAGCGGAACGGGGGGCGCGAGCTCGGCCTTCCAGGAGCGGCCGGCGACCGTGACGACGCCGGCGTCGACGCGGGCCTCACCGGCGTCGAAGGTGCGGCGCCAGGGGCCCGCGGGCGTCGCGGTGCCCGCGGCGGCGAGCGCGGCGGCGGGCACGAGGTCGTCGGGCGGCGCGTGGTCGAAGTCCGCCAGCACGCGCTCCAGCAGGCCGGTGTCCTGCTCGCCCGCGCGCACGTCCTCGCGCTGGAGCAGCGCCCGCGAGAACGCCGCGTTCGTGGCGACCCCCACGACCGCGAGGTCGGCCAGCGCACGGTCGAGGCGGCGCAGAGCGCTCGCCCGGTCCGGGCCGTGGGCGACGACCTTCGCGAGCATCGGGTCGTACGCCGTCCCGACGACGCTCCCCAGGGTGATCCCGGAGTCCACGCGGACGCCGGCCCCGGTGGGCTCGCGGTAGGCCCGCACCGTGCCCGTCGAGGGCAGGAAGCCGGCGCCGGGGTCCTCGGAGTAGAGGCGGGCCTCGACCGCGTGGCCGCGCGGGACGAGGGCGTCCTGGGAGAGCACGAGGGGCTCGCCGAACGCGACCCGGAGCTGCTGCTCGACGAGATCGACGCCGTAGACGAGCTCGGTCACGGGGTGCTCCACCTGCAGCCGCGTGTTCATCTCCAGGAAGAAGAAGTCGCCGGCGTGCGCGACGAACTCCACGGTTCCCGCCCCCTCGTAGCCGCAGGCACGGGCCAGCGCGACGGCGGCCTCCCCCATGCTCGCCCGCTGCACGGCGTCGACCACGGGCGACGGGGCCTCCTCGACGACCTTCTGGTGACGGCGCTGCAGCGAGCACTCGCGCTCGCCGAGATGCAGCACGGTCCCGTGGGCGTCGGCGAGGACCTGGACCTCGAGGTGGCGCGGGCGCTCGAGGTAGCGCTCCACGATCACGCGGTCGTCACCGAAGGCGGCCTTCGCCTCGCGGCGGGCGGCGGCCGTCGCCTCCTCGAGCTCGCCGGCCGAGCGCACGACGCGCATGCCCTTGCCGCCCCCGCCCGCGACGGCCTTCACGATGACGGGGTAGCCGCCCTCGTCCCCGGGCGCGACGACCGGGACGCCGGCGGCGCGCGCGGCGTCCTTCGCGCGGCCCTTGTCCCCCATGAGCTCGATCGCGTCGGGCGGCGGGCCGATCCAGACAAGGCCGGCCGCGCGGACGGCGCGGGCGAGCGCCGCGTTCTCGCTGAGGAAGCCGTAGCCCGGGTGGACGGCCGACGCTCCGGTGCGCGCCGCGGCCTCGAGGACGTCGTCGATCGCGAGGTAGGAGCCGATCCGCACCGCGACGTCCGCGACGCCCGCGTGGAGCGCGCCCGCGTCCTCGTCGGTGACGACCGCGACCGAGCCCAGCCCGAGGGCGTGGACCGTCCGCGCGATCCGCACGGCGATCTCGCCGCGGTTCGCGATCAGGATCGAGCCGTGCATCGCGGGCTAGGCGCCGAGCGCCCGCGCGATGACCATCTGCTGCACCTCGTCGGTGCCCTCGCCGATCGTGAGGATCTTCGCGTCGCGGTAGAAGCGGCAGACGGGGTACTCCTCGATGTAGCCGTAACCGCCGTGGATCTGCACGGCCTCCTCGGCGGCGCGGACGGCCAGGCGCCCCGTCTTGAGCTTCGCCTGGGCGGCGGTCAGCGAGAAGTTCCGGCCCTGGTCCTTCTCCCAGGCCGCCTTGTAGGTCAGCAGCCGCGCGGCCTCGATCTCGGTGGCCATGTCGGCGAGCTTGGCCTGGATCGACTGGAACTTCGAGATCGGCTGGCCGAAGGCGTACCGATCGCGTGCGTACTTGAGCGCCTCGTCCAACGAGCCCTGGGCCAGGCCGACGCCCATGGCCGCGACACCGATCCGGCCGATGTCGAGGATGTGCAGGAACTGCTTGAAGCCCTGACCGCGCGGCCCGAGGAGGTTCGCCTCGGGGACCTGCGCGTCGGTGAACGACAGCGGGCGCGTGTCCGAGGCGTTCCAGCCCATCTTGCGGTACGGCGTGCCCTGCTCGTAGCCCGGCGTGCCGTTCTCGACGATGAGGTTGGAGATCTCCTTGCGGCCGTTCTCAGCAGTGACCGCCGTGATCGCGACGTGGCCGCTCAGCTCGGTCCCCGCGTTGGTGATGAACTGCTTGGCGCCGTTGATCGTCCACGAACCCCCGTCCAGGGTCGCGCGGGTCTGCACGTTGCCGGCGTCCGAGCCCGCCTCGGGCTCGGTGAGGCCGAAGGCTCCGAGCTTGCGGCCCGAGGTGAGGTCCGGCAGCAGCCGCTGCTTCTGCTCGTCGGAGCCGAAGAGGTAGATCGGCTGCGTCCCGAGCGACGTGTGGGCGCACATCGTGATGGCCACGCTGGAGTCGATACGGGTCAGCTCCTCGACGGCGAGCGCGTATTGCAGCGTCGTCCCGCCGGCGCCGCCGACCTCCTCGGGGAACGGGATGCCCATCCACCCCAGCTCGCCCATCTTGCGCACCAGGTCCACGGGGAAGGTCTTGGTGCGGTCGAGGTGCTCGGCGACCGGTGCCACCTCGTTGACGGCGAAGTCGCGGACGGTGTCGCGGAGGGCGAGCGCCTCGTCGGGCAGGTCGAAGAACATGCGGCGGAGCATACCGGACGAGCGTTCTAAAAACCGGACGCGCATCCGGTAGGCTCCGGCCGTGCCCCTCCGCCCCGCCTCCGAGCCGCCGACCCGGCCCGCGCTGCGCGCGCGCTACGACACGCGCCAGAGCGAGCTGGTCACCGCGGCGGCCGGGGTCTTCGCCGCGCGGGGTTACGACCAGACCTCCATCCACGAGCTCGCCGCGCAGATCGGGCTGGCGGCCGGCGGCATCTACCACTACTTCGGCGGCAAGGAGCAGCTGCTGATCGCCATCTGCGACCAGCTCATGGACCCGCTGCTCACGCGCGCCGAGGAGCTCGCCGCCGAGGACCGGGACGCCGAGGAGCACCTCCGCCGACTCGTGCTCCTGTGGGTCACCCACGTCGTGGCCCATCGCGACCACATGCTCGTCTTCCAGCAGGAGCGCCACGTCATCGACCACGGCGAGCAGTGGCGCGAGGTCCGCGAGCGCCGCAAGCGCTTCGAGCGCCTCGTCGAAGCGGCGCTCACCGCCGTCCAGGCCTCGGGATCCGCGCGCTTCGCCGACCGCCGGGTGGCGCTGTCGGCGCTCCTCGGCATGGTCAACCACACCGCGCAGTGGTTCCGCCCGGACGGCCGCCTCGACGCCGACGGGGTCGCGGCGGGCTACGTGGAGCTCCTGCTCACCTGAAGCCCGCCGGCGTGCGCTCCAATCCCTGACATGGAGCGACGAGAGCACACGGCGCGCCAAGCGGAGCCCCTCTGCGGCTTGCGGCGCCGCGAGCGGGGGTAGGCCCGGGGGACCGCAGCACCAACCGCGACGGAGGCACGAGCATGGTCGGAGTCGAAGGCATCGCAGAGTGGATCGGCCGCGAGGTGGTCGACCGCGACGGCGAGAAGGTGGGCAGGCTGGAGGACGTCTACTTCGACACGACCGACCACGAGCCGGTCTTCGTCTCCCTCAAGAGCGGCGCCTTCGGGCGCTCGCAGTCCGTGGCGCCGCTGGCGGGCGCGACCCTCTCGCGCGACTACGTCCGCCTCGACGCCACGAAGGAGCTCGTCAAGGACGCGCCCGAGGACACCTCCGGCGGGCGCCTGACGGGCGTGGACGCCGTCGCCGTGCTGCGGCACTTCGGCCTGCCCGCAGAAGCGGACCTCGACGGCGAGACCCGCGTCTGCTTCCAGACGGCGGGCGCCGAGGAGGAGTCCGAGCGCAAGCGCGCCGAGGTCGCCGCAGAGGAGTCGCGCGACGCGGGAGACGGCGGCGCCGTCGTGGCGGCGAGCCCCGCGCCCGAGACGGATGGCGCCCCGTCCCCCGCGGCATCCTCGCCCGCCCCGGGCGCCACGGCGGACCGCCACGACCTCCTTGCGCGCCTCGAGGAGCTCGAGAACCGCGTCGCCGCGCTCGAGCGCCGCTAGCCCGGTGTCGGCTCACGACGCGCCGGCCGGCGCCGCCGCGCTCCTGGCGGCCACCCGGCGCTTCGTCGACGACGTCGTCCTGCCGGGCGTGGCCGCCTGGGACCGGGACGACGAGCTGCCCGAGGAGGCGGC
>JBBQZE010000146.1:0-7827 GCA_038207985.1 Solirubrobacterales bacterium | reverse complement strand
GGCCGCAAGCGGCCGCTCAAACTGCAGTACGGCCTACGGCCGGGGACTTCGCGGCCGCAAGCGGCCGCTCGAACTGCAGTACGGCCTGCGGCCGTGGACTTCGCGGCCGCAAGCGGCCGCTCACGTTTCGACTGACGACGTCAGCGGAGGACCGGCGGGATGTCGATCTCGTCGTCGCTGATCTCCAGTGACGAGCGGTCGACGCGCGGGGAGCGGTCCCGGGTGGTCCGCTCGGCCGAGCGGCGGGTGTCCTCGCGGGCGCCGCGCGGGCGGGCGCGGCCGTGATCGAAGCCCGTGGCGATGACCGTGACGCGGACGTCGTCGCCCATCTGCTCGTCGATGACCGAGCCGAAGATGATGTTCGCGTTCGGATCCGTGGCGCCTTGGACGATCTCGGCGGCCTCGTTGACCTCGAAGAGGCCGAGGTCGCGACCGCCGGTGATGTTCAGCAGCACGCCCGTGGCGCCCTCGACGGACTCCTCGAGCAGGGGCGAGGAGATCGCGGCCTTCGCGGCGTCCGCGGCGCGGTTCTCGCCGCTGGAGGTGCCGATGCCCATGAGCGCCGAGCCGGCGTCGCTCATGATCGTCCGCACGTCGGCGAAGTCCAGGTTGATCAGGCCGGGGATCGTGATCAGGTCGGTGATGCCCTGCACGCCCTGGCGCAGGACGTTGTCGGCCTCGCGGAACGCCTCGAGGATCGTGGTCCGGCGCTCGACGATCGCGAGGAGCTTCTCGTTCGGGATGACGATGAGCGTGTCGACGACCTCGCGAAGGCGCTGGATGCCCTCGTCGGCCTGGCGCATGCGCTGCGTGCCCTCGAACTCGAACGGCTTGGTGACCACGCCGACCGTGAGTGCGCCGATCTCGTTCTTGGCGATCTCGGCGATGACGGGCGCGGCGCCCGTGCCGGTGCCGCCGCCCTCGCCCGCGGTGACGAAGACCATGTCGGCGCCCTTGAGCGCCTCCTTGATGTCGTCGCGCGACTCGGCCGCGGCGCCGAAGCCGGTCTCCGGGTTCGCGCCGGCGCCCAGCCCCTTGGTCAGGTCGTGCCCGATGTTGAGCTTGATGTCGGCGTCGCACATCTGCAGCGCCTGGGCGTCGGTGTTGGCGGCGATGAACTCCACGCCACGCAGCCCCGCGTCGACCATCCGGTTGACGGCGTTGGTCCCGCCGCCGCCGACTCCGACGACCTTGATGACTGCGAGGTAGCTTCCGCTGGATTCCATGAGGTGAGGCGTTCCGTCCTACCCTCAACCTAAGGTCAAGGGATTTTGTGCAGGGGTCTTTCCCCCAGGCGGACGCACGGTACGCGGGGGAAGCGAGCCGTGTCAACGCCGAGTGTAGTCCGCAACGTCCGTTGCATCCGGGAGAACCCTGAAGTTCAGCAGGAGAGTCGCGGCCCGGTCAGCCTCCAGTCGTGGTCGAGAGTTGACCGACCTGCGCGGCCTTCTGCTCGAGGCCCGCAGCGGCCGGGTGCTCGGGAACGCGGACGTCGACACGGGTCGCGCCGCGGGACGCCGGGCTCGCGAGGACCGCGGTCAGCGCCGCCCACTTCGCGGTCAGCCGCTGCGCGCTGCCGAAGTGGACCGCAGGGCCATCGGCCAGGTGGAGCACCAGGCCGTCCGGCCCGCGGAATGCCAGCTCGACCTTGCGCCGGAGCGGCGCCGGCGCGGTGGCGAGCAGCCTGACGGTGGCGAGGGTCCGTGAGTCGGAGAGGGCGTCCCCCGCGGGGGCGAGGCGCAGCTTCACGGTCGGCAGGCCGCCGACCGCCATCCCGGCCAGCAGGGTGCCGTCGCCGGCGACCGGGACGGACTTCCCGCCGCCGACGAGCACGGCGACCGGGAAGCGCTGGATCACCCGGACGCGGAGACCGTGCGGGAAGTCCGCCGTGGCCGTGACCGCCTTGACGGCGGTGAAGGGCGCAACGGCCTCCTCGAGGACCGAGGGCCGGACGTGCAGCGTGGTCATGTCCTGCCCGGCGGCCTGCAGCGCGGAGCGGATGGCGGCGGCCTGCGGCCCGGAAGCCCCCAGCACCGTGACCTGGTCGACTGCGGCCAGCGAGGAGTCGCGCACCAGGAGCCAGCCGCCCGCGAGCGCGGACGCGAGCACCACGAGGACGACGACGAGCCGGACGTGGCCGGGCTTCGGCCGAGGGGCGCGCCAGCGGGGCAGTGCCACGGCGCGGAACGCCGGGGCGCGGGACGGGTGGGCCAGGCGCGGCGACGGCATCACGCTCGCGATTCGACGCCGGCCCAGCGCTTCCTGCGCGAGCCGCCTGGGAGGGTCGCCCCGCCTCGCGCGGCGCGCCGGCCGCTCGCCCCGTCGCGCGACCCCGCGCCTCAGCCCGCGACGAGCCGGCGCCCGAGCGCGTCGACGTCGCCTGCGCCGATGACCAGCACGAGGTCCTCGGCCCGCAGGCGCGGAGTCAGCGCTGCGACGACGTCGTCGGGGTGCGGAAGCCAGAGCACGTCGTGCCCGGGCCGGGCGTCCGCCGCGGCCACCGCCACGAGCCGGCCCGTCACGCCGGGGAAGTCCTCCGCACGCTCGCGGGCCGGGTAGACGTCGAGGACCACCGGGACGTCGGCGGCGGCGAGCGCGCTCCCGAACTCGGCCGCGAGCGCACGCGTGCGTGAGAAGAGGTGCGGCTGGAAGACGGCGACGACCCTGCCGCCTGCCTCGACGATGTCGCGGGCGGCGGCGATCGTCGCCGCCACCTCGGTCGGATGGTGGGCGTAGTCGTCGACGACCCGGGTGCCCTGCGGGGTGCGCCCGAGCTCCTCGAAGCGGCGCCCGGCGCCGCCGAAGGTCGCCAGGGCGGCGACGATCTCGTCGCGAACGAAACCGGCCAGCACCAGCGCCTCGAGCGCGGCGGCCGCGTTGCGCTGGTTGTGCTCCCCCGGGACCCGGAGCACCAGCGGGGGCCGGGGGGCGTCGAAGACGACGCTGCTCGCGCCCGGCGCCCGCAGGGCTCGCACGGCGGGCCGGTCCCACAGCACCGCCTCCGGCGCGCCCGCCAGAAACGCGCGGATGACCGCCTCGACCTCCTGCAGCGAGCCGAAGGTCGCGTGGTGGTCGAGCTCGACGTTCGTGACCACGGCGATCTCCACGTCCAGCGCGAGCAGCGAGCGGTCGGACTCGTCGGCCTCGACGACCAGCCACTCCCCCGCCCCCCAATCCGCGTTGTGCCCGGTCGAGGAGAGCCGGCCACCGATGAGGTACCCCGGCTCGGCGCCGAGCTCGAGGAGGGCGTGGGCGACCATCGAGGTGGTGGTGGTCTTGCCGTGCGCGCCGGCGACGGCGATCGTGCGCTTCAGCGCGGTGAGCTCCCGCAGCAGCTCGGCCCGCGGGCGCTCGGGCCAGCCGCGCTCCCGGGCCACGGCGCGTTCCGGGTTCTCGGGCGGTACCGCCGAGGAGTAGATGACCTCGGCGCCCTCGGGGACGTGCGCGGCCGCGTGCCCGACCGCGACGATGACCCCGGCCTTGCGCAGTGCTTCTAGGACCGGCGAGTCGGCGCGATCGCTGCCGGAGACCTCCGCGCCGAGCTGGCGGGCCACGCGCGCCCAGCCGCTCATGCCGGCACCGCCGACGCCCACGAAGTGCAGGCGACGGCCCGCCCAGGGTCCGCTCACCGCGTCGCCGTCCCGATCGCCAGCGGCTGCAGGAATTTTGCGGCCTTCGGGAAGTGCTCGTGGCGCACGGCGCCGAGCGTGAGCCCCGCGGCGCCGATCGCCTCCGGGGTCGCGCGGTCGAGGTGGCAGCCGCAGGCGATGCGGCGCTGCAGCGGGGTGAGCCGCTCCTGGCGGCGCGCACGCGCGGCATCGGGATGGCGGACGTGCTCGAGGAAGAGCAGGCGCCCGCCCAGGGCCAGGACGCGACGCACCTCGGCCAGCGAGGCCGGCAGGTCAGCCACCGTGCAGAAGACGAGCGTCGCGACCACGGTGTCGAAGCTCGCGTCGGGGAACGGGAGGCGCTCGACGCCCGCCTCGACCACCTCGGCCGCGGCACCCGCCGTCCGGACGCGCTCCCGCAGCCGGGCGGCCATCGGCGGCTCGGGCTCGGTGAGGACCAGCGCGGTGACCGCCGCCGGGTAGTGCGACAGGTTCAGCCCGGTGCCGGCGCCGAGCTCGAGCGTCCGCCCCTGCGCCTGCGCCAGCAGCCCGGCGCGAAGGTCGGCGAGCCCGTTGCGCTCCGAGGAGCGCAGGACCGGGTCGTACAGCGCGGCGAAGACGCGGTTCCAGAGGCGCATGGCTGCATCTTCGCGCAGCGGTCGCCGCCGAGCGCTCCTAACGCGCGGCCGCCAGCACCTCACGCGCGATCTCCGCCGCCGCGTCCGGCCGGGCGAGCGCCCGGGAGGCGGCGGCCATCGCGGCCAGGCGCGGGGGGTCACCGAGAAGCGCGTCGACCTCCGCGCGCAGGCGCTCCGGCGTCAGCTCCTCGTCCGGGACGACCACGGCGGCGCCGCCGTCCTGCATCCACCGAGCGTTGCCGGCCTGGTGGTCGGCGGCCGCGAAGGGGTACGGGACGAGGATCGCGGGCCGGCCGGCCGCCGCGACCTCGAACAGCGAGCCGCCCGCGCGGGCCACGCACAGGTCGCAGGCCGCCAGGGCCTCGCCGAAGCCGTCGATGTAGGGCCGCAGGTCGTAGCCCGGGCCACCACCCAGGGCCGCCAGGCGGGCGGCGAGCGCGTCGTGGTCGCGGGTGCCCGCGGCGTGGAGCACGGAGAACGGCGCGCCGCGCAACCCTTCGACCGCGGCCTCGTTGATGGAGCGGGCGCCGAGCGAGCCGCCGAAGACCAGCACGCAGGTCGCGTCGTGGGCCAGCCCGAAGCGGGCGCGGGCCGCGGCCCGGTCGGTCGCCGGCGGGGGCACCGGGCGGCCCGTGACGCGGTAGCGCTCCCCGTCCCGGCCGGCGATCGGGAAGGCGAGGCAGACCCGCCGGGCGCGCGGGGCGAGCAGGCGGTTGGTCAGCCCGAGGTGGGAGTCGGCCTCCGTGAGCACCATCGGCACGCCCGCCCCGACCGCGGCCGCGCCGACGGGTCCCGCGACATACCCGCCGCCGCCGAGCACGACGTCCGGACGCAGCTCCCGCAGGAGCCGCCGCGCCTGCCCCACGGCGCCGCCCGCCCGCCATACGGCGCGCGCGGCCTTCAGGGGGTTGCTGCGGGAGATGCCCTCCACCCGGATGGGATGCAGCTCGTAGCCCGCCTCGGGGACCAGGCGCGCCTCGGCTCGCTCCCCGCCGATCCAGGTGACCCGGGCGCCCTCAGCCCGCAGCGCGTCGGCGACTGCCAGTGCCGGCACCACGTGCCCGGCCGTGCCCCCCGCTGCGATCACGACGTGCGCCATGCCGTGATGGTGTCGCAACCACGCGCAGCTGGGCGGCGCCCCCCGTCGCGACGTTGAGCAGCAGCCCCATCGCGCCCAGGAGCACGACGAGATTCGTCGAGCCGTAGGAGATGAACGGCAGCGGCACGCCGGTCAGCGGCGCCAGGCCGAGCACGGTGAAGACGTTCAGCGAGGCCTGGCAGAGCACCATCGCCGTCAGCCCGGAGGCGAGGAGCTTCGCGTACGTGCTCGTCGCGGCCTTGGCGACCCGCAGCCCGGCGTAGGCGATCAGGCCGTAGAGGAACAGCAGCACGGTGATCCCGATGACCCCGAGCTCCTCGCCGATGATGGCCAGGATGAAGTCCGTGTGGGCCTCGGGCAGGAAGAAGTTCTTCTGCTGCGAGGCGCCGATGCCGCGGCCGAGCAGACCGCCGGACCCCAGCGCGATCTGGCCCTGCACCGACTGGAAGCCGCTCGAGCCGGCGTGGGCCCAGGGGTCGAGGAAGCTCGTCAGGCGGGCACGGCGGTAGGGCTCGACGAGGGCGAAGAGCAGGATCAGGACCGCGAGCACGGCGCCCCCGACGAGCAGGAAGCGGATGGGGATGCCCGCCACGACCAGCAGCGCGACGATCGTGAACACGATGACGAGCGCCGTGCCGAGGTCGGGCTGGGAGGCGATGAGCACGCAGGCGGCGCCGACGACCAGGGCGAGCGGGCCCAGCAGCCGCGGCTCGAGCACCATCTTCGGCTTGGTCGCCAGCAGCTTGACCGCGTACAGCACGAGCGCGAGCTTCATGAGCTCCGACGGCTGGAACTGCAGCGGGCCGAAGCCCAGCCAGCGCTGCGCGCCGTTGATCGAGACCCCGAGCGGCGTCTTGACGAGCAGCAACAGGACGAACGAACCCACGAGCAGCGGGCCGGTCCACCGCAGCACGAGCGCGACGCCGCGGCGCGCCAGGACGTTCATCACCACGAGCCCGATCGCCCCGTAGGCGACGTACCGCAGCAGGAAGGACGACCCGTCGCCCCCCTGCAACAGGAGCTTGGAGCTCGAGGCGGAGTAGACCATCACGGCGCCCGCGGCGAGCAGGCACAGGACCGCGGTCAGGAGGATGTTGTACTCGAGCGGCTGCGCCCGGCTCGGTGTCTTCGCGGCCATCAGGCCAGTGCTTCGACAAGCGCCGCGAAGTGCCTCCCCCGCTCTTCATAATCCGTGTACTGGTCGAAGCTCGCGCAGGCCGGCGAGAGCAGCACGGTGTCCCCCGGGCGCGCCGCCCCCGCGGCCCGGGCCACGGCGGTCGTGAGGTCGCCGCAGCACTCGCCGCCGACCGCGGCGTGCAACCGGCGGCTCGCCTCCCCCACGAGGTAGACGTGCGCCGCGCGACCCGCCAGCGGCGCGAAGTCCTCCCGCTTGGCGTCGTCGCCGCCGAGGATCAGGTGGACGGGCGGCGATGTGGCGTCAAGCGCGGTGAGCGCCGACGCGACGTTCGTGGCCTTGGAGTCGTTGACCCAGCGTACGCCGCCTGCGGTCCGGACGAGCTGCAGGCGGTGCTCGACGCCGCCGAAGCTCCGAAGCCCCTCGCTGACGACGTCGTCGTCGACCCCCAGCACCGCGCACACCGCGGCGACCGCGCCCGCGTTGACCTGATTGTGCGCGCCGGCCAGGCCCGCCCGCCGGTCCGGCTCGAGCGCGACGCGGCGTGCGAGGCCCGGCAGCACCAGGCGGTTCGGTGCGATCGCGACGTCCCCGGCGCCCTGATGGGCGAAGGCGAGCAGCTTGGAGGCGCGGTAGTGCTCGAGCGAGCCGTGCCAGTCGAGGTGATCCGAGCCGAGGTTCAGCAGCACGGCGACCTCCGGCGCGAAGGCGAGCGTGTCGGCGAGCTGGTAGCTCGAGCACTCGCACACCACGATCGCCGGCGGCGCGTCGACCAGCGATGTCAGCGGCGTGCCGACGTTCCCGGCCGCCGCGGCGTCGAGCCCGGCCAGGCGCAGGACGTGGGCGATCCACTGCGTCACGGTCGTCTTCCCGTTGGTGCCGGTGATCGCGACGAACCGCGCGTCCGGCAGCAGGCGCCAGCCCAGCTCGAGCTCTCCCATCACGGGGATCCCGCGCCCGCGCGCGGCGGCGACGACGGGCGCCCGCGGCGGCACCCCGGGCGACTTCACCACCGAGCCCACGCCGTCCAGCAGCTCGACCCCGTCGGTGCCCGTGCGGACCGGGAACCCGGCGTCGGAGCCCAGCTCCGCTCGCGCGTCCACGCCGAGCACCTCCTCCCCGCGCGCCGCGAGCAGCCGGCCGGCGGCGAGGCCCGAGCGGGCCAGGCCCACCACGAGGTGCGGCCCGGGGGGCAGCGGCGGCCGGGTCAGGAGATCGACTTCTGGTACAGGGTGAACCCGATCGCGGCACACACCGTCGCCACGATCCAGAAGCGCAGGATGATCTTCGTCTCCGACCACCCGGAGATCTCGAAGTGGTGATGGATCGGAGCCATGAGGAAGACGC
>JBBQZE010000145.1:0-7839 GCA_038207985.1 Solirubrobacterales bacterium | reverse complement strand
CCTGGACCGCCGCGTCGAGGTCGCTGAGCGGGTCCTCGAGGTCGACGAGCACCGCGGCGGCGCCGACCGCGGCGAGGTCCGCGGTGTGGTCCGTGGAGCGCACCGTGCCGCGCACGGTGTGGCCCGCGTCGCTGAGGCGCTTGGCGAGGAGCAGCGCGACCTGCCCGTGGCCGCCGACGATGGTGACGTTCATGCGCTGCATCCTCACACGGCGGTGGGACTCGGCACGCTGCGCCTCGTGGCGGCCCGTAGGCTGCGCCCATGTCCGCGACGGAAGACCAGCAGCTCACCTCGGCGCACGGCGGCCGTCTCGTCGCCCAGCGCCTGAAGGCCCACGGGGTGACCAAGCTCTTCACGCTCTCCGGCGGCCACATCTTCTCGATCTACGACGGCTGCCGGGAGGAGGGCATCGACATCGTCGACGTTCGCCACGAGCAGACAGCGACGTTCGCCGCCGAGGGCTGGGCGAAGGCGACGCGCGAGCCGGGCGTCGCCGCGCTGACCGCCGGCCCGGGCGTCACGAACGGGATGAGCGCGATGGGCTCGGCGCAGATGAACAACTCGCCGATCGTCGTGCTCGCCGGTCGCGCGCCCGCGATGCGCTGGGGGCAGGGCTCGCTGCAGGAGATCGACCACGTCCCGTTCGTCGCGCCGCTGACCAAGCTGGCCGCCACGCCCGAGACCACCGCCGAGATCCCTGGGCTGGTCGACGACGCGTTCCTCGCCGCCCAGGCCCCGCACTCCGGCCCGGCGTTCGTCGACTTCCCGCTCGACCTCGTGTTCTCCGAAGGCCCCGTCCTTCAGGACGGCCGCACCGCGCCGCACGCCAGCACCGGCCCGCAGCCCGACGGCGCCGCGATGGACCGCGCGATCGCGCTGCTCAAGGAGGCGGAGCGCCCCGTCGTGATGGCCGGCACGAACCTGTACTGGGGCCACGGCGAGGTCGCACTTCTCCAGCTCTGCGAGGAGCGCGGCATCCCGGTCTTCCTCAACGGCATGGGCCGCGGCTGCGTGCCCGCCGACCACCGCCTCGCGTTCTCCCGCGCCCGCGGCGACGGGCTCAAGGGCGCCGACCTCGCGCTCGTGATCGGCGTCCCGATGGACTTCCGCCTCGGCTTCGGCGCCTCGTTCGGGGAGGACACCGAGCTCGTTGTCATCGACCGCGCCGAGCCCGTCCGCGCGCACCCGCGCCCCGTCGCCGCAGAGCTCTACGGCGGGCTGCCGGCGATCCTCGACGGCCTGCGCACCGGCGCCAAGGACGGCACGGACACGACGGCGTGGGTCGCCCACCTGCGCGAGCAGGAGACGGCCAAGCGCGCGAAGGAGACCGAGGAGCTCGAGGACCCGCGCTCGCCGCTGCACCCGATGCGGCTCTACAAGGAGCTCGGCGACGTGCTCGACCGCAACGCGATCGTCATCGGCGACGGCGGCGACTTCGTCTCCTACGCCGGCCGCGTGATCGACACCTACGAGCCGGGCTGCTGGATGGACCCGGGGCCGTTCGGCTGCCTCGGCTCGGGCCCGGGCTACGCGCTGGCGGCGAAGATCGCCCACCCCGACCGCCAGGTCGTGCTGCTGCAGGGCGACGGCGCCTTCGGCTTCGCCGGGATGGAGTTCGACACGCTCGCGCGCCACGGCGTGAACGTCGTGAGCGTGATGGGCAACAACGGCATCTGGGCGCTCGAGAAGCACCCGATGGAGTTCCTCTACGGCTACTCCGTCGCCGCCGAGCTGCGGCCGGGCACGCGCTACGACAAGGTCGTCGAGGCGCTTGGATGCCACGGGGAGCTCGTCGAGCGCCCCGACGACCTGAAGCCCGCCCTGGCCCGCGCCTTCGAGAGCGGACTGCCCGCGCTGGTGAACGTCCTCACCGACCCGGACGTGGTGTACCCGCGCAAGTCGAACCTGGCGTGAGCGCGCGGGCGCCGCGGGCGGGGCGAGCGCCCGCTCAGCGGCGGCTCGGCCGCGAGCGGCGCTCGGCCGCCGAGCACGTCAGGCACAACACGCTGTCGGGCATCGCCTGCAGCCGCGCGGGGAGGATCGCGTCGCCGCAGCGGTCGCAGAAGCCGTAGGTGCCTTCGTCCAGCTTGGCCAGCGCGCGCTCCGTCCGCGCGAGCGTGTGCTCGAGCGAGCCGCCGACGCCGATGTCGGTCAGCCTGCTCACCGCCTCGATCGTCCCGTCGCCGATGCGCTTGCCGAAGCCGAGGCCGCTGCCGGCCTCCGGGCGCTTGGCGAGCCCGGCCACCCGCTCACTCGTCCGGTCGCGCTCGGCTTCGAGCTTGCGGCGGATCGCGGCGAGGTCAAGGTCGTCGGTCGGGGCGGCCATCATCACGTTCTCCCCCGGAGCGGCGACGATGAGTCCCGGGCACCCGCGGCGTCTTGCTGGCGACGATGGACCGCAGCAGCCCCGACCTCGCGCTGGTCGACACGCTCGCGCGCCTGCAGCTGCAGGCCCGGCGCGCCGGGTTCTGCGTGCAGCAGTGGAACCCGCCCGCCGAGCTGCGCGGGCTGGTCGAGCTCCTCGGACTCGCCGAGGCGCTAGCCCTCGAGCCGCGGCGGGAGGTCGAGCTCGGCGAAGCGCTCGGGCCCGATGAAGTGGTGCAGCCCGGAGATCCGTCCGTCTGAGACGTCGAGCACGACGACCGCCCACGGGGTGAAGTCGCCGGCGCCGTCCGAGTTGTAGATCCCGAACGCGGGCTGCCCGCTGGCCCTGGTGGCGAGGAGCCGCGAGCCCTTGCACTTGCTCCCCGTGCCGAGCATGAAGTCCGCGACGGCCTGCGGGCCCTGCACCCAGAGCGGGAACGGGGGCATCGAGAAGTTCGCGTCTTCGGTCAGCAGCGCCGTCAGCGACGTCATGTCGTAGCGCTCGAAGGCGTCGACGTAGCGCTCGAGCAGCTCCCGCTGATCCTCGTCCACGGTGGCAGGCCCGCTCGCGTCGAGATCGAGGTCGAGCGCCGCGAGCGTCGCCCGCGCACGCTGCAGCGCGCTGTTGACCGCGGCCACCGAGGTCTCGAGCAGCTCCGCCACCTCCGTCGCCTGCCAGCGCAGGACCTCGCGCAGGATGAGCACCGCGCGCTGGTTCGGCGGCAGATGCTGGAGCGCCGCCACGAAGGCGAGCCGAAGCGTCTCGCGCTGCTCGGCAACCTGGGCGGGGTCGCCGCCCTCGGGCAGCACGCGCGCGTCGGCGACGGGCTGCACCCAGGCGTCGGCATCCGGGTCGCCCAGCGCCGCGTCGGCGGCCGAGGCGGGCCCGAGGTCCATCGGCAGCGCGCGACGCTTGGCGCCCTGGAGCATGTCGAAGCAGACGTTGCTGGCGATGCGGTGCAGCCAGCCCTTCAGCGCGGCGCGCTCCTGCAGACGATCGGCGTTCCGCCAGGCCCGGACCATGGTCTCCTGGACGGCGTCCTCGGCGTCGGCGCCCGAGCCGAGCATCCGGTAGCAGAAGCCCGTGAGCGCTCGGCGGTGCTGCTCGAATTCGAGCTCGAGACCGCTGCCGACGTTCGCGCTGGTGCTCACCACGCGGATGTTAGAGAACCCGGCTCCGGCTGGTCAGCCTTCGTGGCAGCGCACGCTGGAGCGGTCGAGGACACGGCCGTCCGCCGCGACGAAGGCGACGTCGGCGCGCCCCGCCCGGAGCTCCAGCCGCAGCGCCGCATCGGTCTTGTCGTCGCCGAAGGCCCGACGCGGGTCGCGGTGCAGCGCGTAGCTGGAGTGGCCCCCGGCGCCGGCGACAAGCTCGGTGATCCCGGCGACCGGCGCGAAGCGCTGCAGGTCGTGGTCGTGGCCGTTGAGCACGAGCGTCGCGTGGCCGCGCAGGGCGTCCCAGAACGGCTGCACGTCGCCTTGGTCGCCGTGCCGCCCGGCGCTGAATCGCGGCCGGTGCCAGAACGCCAGCGTGCAGGTCCCGGGCCACGCGCCGGCGGTGGCCCGCAGCCAGCGCAGCTGCGCGGACGACGGGCCGTGGGGCGCCTCGGAGTTCAGGCTCAGGATGTGCCACCCCGCCATGTCGAAGGCGTACCAGGCGGGCGGCGTGGTCCCGGTGACGCGGTGCCAGAACGGCTCGTAGCCCTCGCCGCGGCGCGGCCATTCGTGGTTGCCCGGTGTCGGCGCCATGCGCGCGACGAGCGAGCCGTAGACCGCCGCGAAGTGGTCGCGGAAGTCGGCGGCGCTGCCGTCCGCCTCGAGCAGGCCGCCAAGGCCGCCGCTGCCGTAGACGTCGCCCAGGTAGAGGACGCGATCCGGGTGCCCGGCCGCCATGCGGGCGGCCACGGCTCGCGAGCGCGGGCCGCCGTCGGCGCCGTCGCCCACGGCCCAGACCGTCGCGGGCCTTTGCGGACCCGAGGCGAGGAAGCGCGCGGCCGGCGGGCGGACCGGCGGCCCGTCGCCGCCCCGGGCCCGCAAGACGACGACACCGGCGATTGCGACCGCCGCGGCGACGAGGACGACCGCGGCCCGGCGGGCCACTCAGCCCTCCCGGGAGTCGTTGTGACCCCGCGCCATGGCGTCGAGTTGGATGCCGACGAGGAACACGATCGCCGAGGCGTAAAGGTAGCCCATGAGCACGACGACGGAGGCCAGCGCGCCGTAGATCGAGCCGTAGGACGCGGCCTTGGACAGGTAGAGGCCGAAGGTCACGCTCATCGCCACCCACGCCACGACGATCGTCACGGCGCCCGCTGACACCCAGCCCAGCGGCTGGGCCCGGTCGGGGCCCTGGTGGACCAGCAGCCCGACGGCGAGCCCGACGAGGGTCGCGGCGAGCAACCAGCGCGCGAGGAAGAACCCCGCCGACAGCAACGGCCCGAAGCTGGCGACGACCAGCGGCAGCAGCACCACCGCGCCCACCGCCGCGAAGGTGAGCATCATCACCGCGATCGCGAGGGTGAACGAGACGACGAAGCGGCGGCCGAAGCTGCGCTGTTCCTCCGCGCAGTAGACGCGGTTGAGCACCTCCATGGTGGCCCGGACCGCGCCGGATAGCTGCCACACCGCGATCGCGAAGCCGACCGTCACCCAGAACACCTGCGCCGAGCCGAGCACCTGGTCGACGGTGTGGTCGATCACCGTCATCGCGGCATCACTCACGTTGGGGCCGATATGCGGCCGCACGTCGTCGGACCAGACGCCGCCCAAGCCCAGGAAGCCGAGCGCCCCGAGCCCGAACAGCGCCAGCGGCACGAGCGCGGTCAGCACCTGGAACGACATCGCGCTCGCGAAGAGCAGCAGGTCGTTGTCGTCGAAGCCGGCCAGCAGCTCCCGCCACCGCCGGCGAACCACCTCGCCGTTCACTCGCTCGGGAGCGCCCAACAGGCGACGCGCAGCTGCTCGGCGAGGGGGAAGGAGGCGTCCGGGCGCACGTCTTCGGAGCCTAACCGCCTCTCTGGATCGGCTCGAGAAGACGCGGTTTTACAGGCCCACGGGTTGCGAACCGGTTCTCTGGCTGATGGGGTGCAGGGCGTGCCCCCGTCCGACCCCGTCGCGGCGACGAGTGCTGCGGCCATCGAGCAGCACGAGCTCGAGCGTTCCTCCAGCGCCCCGGGCGCCGCGCGGCGGCACGTCGACGAGCACCGCAACGCCCTCGGCGAGGACGCGTGGCGGCGGGCGCGCCTGCTCGTCTCCGAGCTGGTCACCAACGCCCTGCGCCACGGCTCCGGCGCCATCGTGCTGGAGCTCACGCCGCTGCCGAGCGGCGGCCTGCGCGTCTGTGTGCACGACGAGGGCGGCGGACGCCCGGAGCCGCGCGAGCCCGACGAGGACGGCGGCTACGGGCTGCACCTCGTGCGCGACCTCTCCGACCGTTCCGGGCACGGCGAGGGCATCAATGCGATGTGGTTCGAGATCGACCACCGCGACGAGCGCTAGCCGTAGCGCCACAGGCCGCCGAGCCGCGGCTGCCACCATCGGGGGATGGCCGCCCCGATCTCCGTCGTCCACTTCACCGACCCCGGGTGCCCGTGGGCCTACAGCGCCTCGCCCGACCTCGCGGTGCTTCACTGGCGCTACGGCGACCAGCTCGCGTGGCGCTTGGCGATGATCGGCCTGACCGAGGACGCGCAGGTCTACCTCGACCGCGGCTACACGCCCGAGCGCATGGCCAAGAGCAACCGCGCCTTCCGGCGCTTCGGGATGCCGATCGCGACCGCGCCGCGCCCGCGCGTGAGCTCGACGTCGCCGGCCTGCCGCACGATCGTCGCCGCGCGCCTGGCGGCGCCCGAGCGCGAGTACGAAGTCTTCCGCGCGCTGCAGTGGGCGCAGTTCACCTCGCCGGCCGTCTTCGACGAGCCCGACGACCTGCGCGCAGCGGTGGCGCACGTCGAGGGTGTGGACGCCGACGCGATCGTCGGAGCGATCGACGAGCCCCAGGTGTGGGAGGCCTACGAGCGCGACCGCGTCGAGACGCGCACCGCCGAAGGCGGCCCGACGCAGGCGCAGGGCAAGTCGGCGAACTCCGACGGGGCGGAGCGCTTCACCGCGCCGTCGCTGCTGATGACGCGCGAGAGCGACGGGTTCACGTTGGAGGCAGGCGGCTTCCAGCCCCTCGAGGCCTACGACGTCTGCCTGGCCAACCTGGACCCGACGCTGACGCGCCGCGCGCCGGCGACCGACGTCGGCGACGTCCTTGCGGCGTTCGACTACCCGCTGGCGACCCAGGAGGTCGCGGCCGTGATGGCGGCGCCGCTGGCGGGCGCGGACTCCGCCGCAGCGGAGGACGCCCTGATCTCCGCCTGCGCCGCGGGCACCGTGCGCCGCGAGGCCTTGGGCGACGACGCGCTCTGGCGCCTGGCCTGAGCCTGGCGCTCAGCCCTCGCGGCGGGCCTTTGCGGTCGCGCGGTCGTTCGCCTTCCGCAGCGCCTCGGCCAGCTCGGCCTTGTCCATCTTCGAGCGGCCGTCGATGTCCGCGTCGCGCGCCTGCTCCATGAGGTGCTTCTTCGTGGCGTGGGCGTCGACGCCGCCGTAGCTCTTGCCGTCCCCGCGGCGCGGAGAGCTCGGACTGCGGGTCCGACGGACCCTTCTCGTCCTTGGGTTCCCAGTGGTCGCCGACCTTCTCGAAGGAGTGCTTGACGGCGGCGAACGCGGTGCGGTGCGCACGGGCCTCGTCGCCGTCGTAGGTGTCCCCGGCGCTCTCGAGCGTCTTGACGTAGGTGCGCTGCGCCTTCTTGGAGGAGCGCTGCAGCGTGCTCGGGACGTCCGGCTTCTTCTTCGCGGGCATGGAGCGGGGATTCCCGAGGCGTGAGCCGGACGAACCGGCTCGCCGTAGGTTGCTGGACGTGCCGCCGCCCGAGCAGATCACGCGCGCCGGGCTGCTCGCCTTCGTCGGCCTGGTGGCGATCGAGCACCCGCTGCGACCCGGGCTCCCGCCGGCCGGCCACTTCATCTCGGAGTACGTGCACGGCTCCACGGCGCCGCTGGCGATCCTGGCGTTCGTTGTGTGGGGCGCCGCGATGGCGGCCGCCGCCGTGGTCGCCTGGCGGCGCGGGCAGCGCGCGGTGCCGGTGCTCCTCGCGATCGCCGCGCTCGGCACTGTCGTGTGCGCCTGCTTCGCGACCCAGACCGTCGCCGGCAAGCTGCCGGCCGGCGTCCAGCGGACGACCGGCGGCCAGCTTCACGACATCGGGACGCTGCTGATCTTCCTCGGCCTCCTGCTCGCGGCGCTCTGGGCGCTACGCGACCTGCGGACGCGGCGTTACCGCTGGGGGCTGGCGGCGTGTGCGGCGGCGATCCTGCTCGCGCCGGCGGTGCTGGTCACTGCGGGGCTCGACTGGCCCGGCGTCGGCCAGCGGGCGATCATCCTGGTGGGGGTGGCGTGGCTGTGGCTGTGGACGGCGCAGACCGCACCGC
>JBBQZE010000144.1:0-7854 GCA_038207985.1 Solirubrobacterales bacterium | reverse complement strand
CGGCGGTGGCCGGCGGCCTCGACGCCGCCAGGCTGCGCGCGCTCGGCCCGGAGGCCGCCGAGGAGGCGGTCGGCGCCCTGCGTGGCTTCGGCCCGTTCTACCGCTCGCTCGTCGTCGTGCGCGCCGTCGGCTTCACCGACGCGCTGGCGGCGGAGGAGCCCCGCGCGCGCCGGGCCGCGGCGCAGCTCTACGGCCTCGACGCGCTCGACGAGGCCGGGTTCACCGCGCTGGCCGAGCGCTGGCGCCCGTTTCGCACCTGGGCGACGGTGCTGCTGCGCGTGGCCGCGGAGCGCGACGGCCTCGCCTGAGCGCGAACCCCGGGTACCAGACCTTCGAAACGCCTCAGCGCGCCAGCGCCGCCCGGCGCTCCCGCCAGAACGCCAGCACCGCGTCGACGCCCGCGACCGGCGCCTCGGCCCCCGTGAACCCGTCCGCCTGCCACAGCGGCCCCGGGGGCGGCGCGGACCAGGGCCCGACGTAGGCGTAGGGCGCGCCGTGGCGCTCGTCGCCGGGCGAGACGCCGTAGTTCGCGCGCGCTTCACCGGCCCCCAGCTCGACGGCGACGTCGAAGTGCTCCGGCCAG
This sequence comes from Solirubrobacterales bacterium, assembly GCA_038207985.1. GTDB lineage: Bacteria > Actinomycetota > Thermoleophilia > Solirubrobacterales > Solirubrobacteraceae > Paraconexibacter. The sequence goes on along the minus strand of JBBQZE010000144.1, from coordinate 7,271 downwards.
AGGTGGACCGGCGAGGGGTCGTCGCCCGAGCCGGCCTCCTGCACCAGCGCCGCCAGCGCGCGGTCGCCGACCGCGAGCGCGTCGGCGAGCTGCGCCGCCGCGGCCGCCGAGAGCGCAAGCGCCGCGTCGTCGAGCTCCGCCGCTGCGGTCAGCCCGACGTGCTCCCCCGCTGCGCGCAGGCTGGTGAGCGGCGCACGGCGCTCGGCTCCGTCGACGTCGACGCGCACGATCGTCGTGCCCACGACTCCCGCCCACCCGCCGCCGGGCAGCTCCGGCGTCGCGAACCCACCCGGGACGACCCTGAGCGCGATCTCGTTCCCGGTCTCCTGCAGGCGCAGCGCCTTGAGGACCTGCTCGGCCACGGCGTGCAAGGCGAGGCGGGTGGCGGGCAGCTCGGCGCTCATGCCCGCACGGTACGCGCTCCGGAGCCGCGGGAGCGCGTCGTCGTGGCCAGCGCGCGCGTCCGTTCCAGCTTCGTAACGACGCGCGCGAGCGCCAGTTGAGATCGTCCACCGATGCCGCCCGAACCTGCCGTGTCCCCCCCGCGCCGCTGGGTCCGCGTCGCGCGCAGCGCCGAGGTGCCGGAGGGCCGCGTGACGGGCGTGACCGTCGGCCGTGGCGACTACGCGCTGACGCACGTCGACGGGACGTTCTCGCTCCTCGACAACCGCTGCCCGCACCAGGGCGGCCCGCTCGCGGAGGGCACGATCGAGGGCTGCCTCCTGCGGTGCCCGTGGCACGGCTACGACTTCGACGCGCGCACCGGGCGCTCCCCCGGCGGCTTCGGCGACGGCGTCGCCGCGCACCCCGTCGAGCTGCGGGGCGACGAGGTCTGGGCCGAGCTGCCCGCCGACGAGGAGCCGCACGTCCGCACCACCTCCGACGCGATCGCCGAGACGCTCGTGGCCTGGGGCGTCGACACGGTCTTCGGCATGGTCGGCCACTCGAACCTCGGCATGGCCGATGCGCTGCGGCGGCGGGCCGAGGACGGCCGGCTGCGCTTCGTCGGCATCCGCCACGAGGGCGCGGCCGCCTTCGCCGCGAGCGCCTACGGCAAGCTCACCGGGCGGCCGGCGGCGTGCCTGACCATCGCCGGGCCGGGCGCGACGAACCTCCTCACCGGCCTGTGGGACGCCCACCTCGACCGGGCGCCCGTGGTGGCGCTGACCGGGCAGGTCGCCACCAGCGTGCTCGGGGTGCACAACTTCCAGGAGGTCGACCTGCGCGCCGCGTTCGGCCCGGTCGCGGCGTGGAGCCAGACGGTCCTGCACGACTCGCAGCCGGCCGAGCTCGCCGCGCTGGCTTGCAAGCACGCGCTCCTCGCACCCGGTGTCGCCCACCTCGTGCTCCCCGACGAGGTGCAGAACCTGCCCAGCGAGGCGGCGGTCGCCGGGCCCGCGGGACGGATCCCGGACCGCCGGATCGCCCCGCCCGCCGCCGCGCTGGAGCAGGCGTCGGAGCTGCTCGCAGCCGCCCGCCGACCGGTCGTGATCGCGGGCTACGGCGCCCGCGGCGCGCAGGACGCCGTCCTCGCCCTGGCCGAGTCGCTCGGCGCGCCGGTGATCACGACCTTTAAGGCGAAGGGCTTCGTGCCGGACGACCACCCGCTCGCCGGCGGCGTGCTCGGCCGCTCGGGGACGCCGATCGCCTCGTGGCTGATGAACGAGGCGGACATGCTCCTCGTCCTCGGCGCCTCCTTCTCCAACCACACGGGCATCTATCCCGGCCACCCCACCGTCCAGGTCGACCGCGACGCGCTGCAGCTCGGCAAGTTCAACCCGGTGACCTGCCCCGTCTGGGGCGATGTCGCCGTGACCTGCGGACTGCTCCGGCAGCGCCTCGCCCCCACCGAGCGCGAGGACCAGCGCGCCGACGTCGCCGAGCACCGCGCGCTCTGGGCCGCGGAGAAGGCCTCGCGGCGCGAGGACGACCGCGGGCACGGCCTCGCGTCGGCCACGATCTTCGAGCGCCTCGGCGCGCACTGCGAGCCCGGCGCGGTGATCACGGTCGACGTCGGCAACAACGCCTATGCGTTCGGCCGCTACTTCGAGAGCAAGGCCGGCCAGGACGTCCTCATGTCCGGCTACCTCGGCTCGATCGGCTTCGGCTTCCCCGCCGCGATGGGCGCCTGGGCCGCGGTCGGGGACACGCGGCCGGTGTGGTGTGTGACCGGCGACGGCGGCTTCGGCCAGTACCTCGCGGAGCTGACCACCGCGGTCCGCCATGCGATGCCGATCCGGCACGTGCTGCTCGACAACGGTGAGCTCGCGAAGATCTCGAAGGAGCAGCGCGCCGGGCACTGGGACGTCTGGGAGACCGGCCTGACCAACCCGGACTTCGCCGCCTACGCCGAGCAGTGCGGCGCACTCGGGCTGCGCGCCACCGACGGCGACTCCCTCGACGCCGCGCTCACCACCGCCGCGGCCCACCCCGGCCCGGTGCTCGTGCACGTCCGCGCGGACGCGCTGCTCGTGTGACCGCGGGCGACGCCGAGCGGCGCGAGCGACGATCCGGACCTACGTTGCGGCCGAGGGCTTCGTTGCGTAGGCGAGCGACGCCACCGTAGGTAGCGTGACGAGGTGGCGTCGGTGCTCAGTTGGTCCAATTAGAGAGCGAGGAGGACCCATGGCAGAGGACGACGAGCGCGCCGAGGAAGCCGGAGGAGTCGGCGTCGACGCATTGCCAGCTCCCAAGTCGGACGCCTCGCCCCCGTGGGGCGTGGAGACGCGATCGCTGCTGCACGAGGTGGCCGACCTCGCCGCCGACTGGCTCGACGCCCTGCCCGAACGTCCTGTCCGGCCTGCGCACACGCCCGCCCAGATGCGGGTCACGGACGCGCTCGGTGATGGCCCGGTTCCGGTTCACGAGGTGATCGCCGACCTCGCTCGGGAAGCGGCGCCCGGCCTCACCGCGATCAACTCGCCACGCTTTTTCGGGTACGTGATGGGCGGCGCGCACCCGGCGGGCATCGCCGCGGATTGGCTCACCACGGCATGGGACCAGAACGCGGGCCTCGCGGGCCCGACCCCTGCGGCGGCCGCCTTCGAGGCGGTGGCCGGGCGGTGGCTGGCGGAGCTGTTCGGGCTTCCGGCGACCGCGTCGTTCGCCCTCGTGACCGGCTGCCAGATGGCGCACGTGACCGCGCTGGCCGCCGCCCGCCACCGTGTGCTGGCGGGCGCGGGCCACGATGTGGAGGGCGACGGCCTCGCCGGCGCGCCGCGGATCCGGGTGCTCGCCAGCGAGGAGCGCCACGTGACCATCGACCGGGCGTTGCGGCTGCTCGGTCTCGGAGTCGGATGCGTCGAGCCCGTGGCCAGCGACGCGCGCGGCGCACTGCGCGTCGACCGGCTCGCCGAAGCACTCGCCGCGGATGACGAGCGCCCGACCATCGTGGTGGCGCAGGCCGGGAACGTGAACGGCGGCGCGATCGATCCCGTGGAGGAGGTGTGCGCCACCGCGCACGCCGCCGGCGCGTGGGTCCACGTCGACGGAGCCTTCGGCCTATGGGCGGCCGCCAGCCCGTCCCGGCGCCCGCTCGTGCGCGGGATCGAGCGCGCGGACTCCTGGGCGACCGATGCCCACAAATGGCTCAACGTCCCCTACGACTGCGGCATCGTGTTCGTCGCTGACCGCGAGGCGCATAAGGCGGCGATCTCTGTGACCGCCGCGTACCTCGTGCAGGAGCCCGGCGGGCCGCGCGAGCCGATGGACTGGACGCCCGAGTTCTCGCGCCGCGCGCGCGGCTTTTCGGTGTACGCGACGCTGCGCGCCCTCGGAAGAGTCGGGGTGGCCGAACTGGTCGACCGCCTGTGCGCCTGCGCCGAACGGTTCGCGCAGCAGCTCGGCGACGCCGGATTCGAGGTGCTTCATCAGGAGCTCAACCAGGTGCTGGTCACGTGCGAGAGCGACGCGGTGACCGAAGCGACGCTCGCCGCCGTGCAGGCCGACGGCGCGTGCTATCCGAGCGGGACGACGTGGCGTGACCGCCGCTGCATCCGGCTCTCGGTGTGCAATTGGCAGACCACGACAGACGACGTGGACCGGTCGGTCGCGGCGATGACCGCCGCCGTACAGGCCCTCACCTGATCAGGGCGTTCATCGCAGCGGAGAGAGAACCGACGGGCGACGGGCCGTCTACAGGGATTGCTCGGGGGGACGACCTGGCGGACCATTTCAGGACGACTCGTTGCGCTCCGGCTTCCCCGTGCGAAACACTGCAGGCATGCGTCGCGCCCTGCTTGTGACCTTCAGCACGCTGGTGTGCTTCGCCTCGGCCGCACAGGCCGGCCCGGCTGCTGGCACCTGGAAGGGGACGCTCCGGTTCGAGCGCATCGCCGGCTTCGTCTCACCTGAGCAGTCGCAGCGCTTCCACGTGCTCATCCACATCAGCGCCGACGGGCACTACGTCGCATACCTGGGTACCAGACCGGTCCGCCGCGGCCATCTGACCCAGCCGCGCCTGCACGCGCTGCAGCTGGCGTGGGCGGCCGCGCATCGGCAGCTCCCTGCGGGACCGGTGGTCGCCGACGGCGGCGAGGAACGCACCACCGCGGACGGCCGCCAGTACCGCTGGCTCGGCGGGCAGCAGATCCCCTCCAGCCAACGCCCGCTCAAGAACCGCCTCGATGAGCTCGCCGCCCTGCTGCGGGTGCGCGCCTGAGCGCCACAGCGGTCCCTCACCCAGCCGGCTCGTCTGCCGGTACTGCCATCCGTGGCGATCGGATCACGCCGAGGACTGCATGGCAGTGCCGAGCCCACGAGCGGCGTCCCGACACGTGGACCGAGGACCACGACCGACCTTCCCGCTGAGAGGGCCGCGCACTCGTCGACCCGCCCCGTTACCGGGAGACTCAGCGGGTCTGTCGAACGGGCGTGAGCGTCAGACGGACGTCGCGGCAGCGGTGCTCGGTGACCTCGAACGCTTCGTACGGCGTGTTGTCATACATCGAGGACTGGTCGCCGCAGACCCGGTCGCGCATCGTCATACGGCGGCGGTTCCTCGCGCTTTTGCGGCTCGGATGGAACAGCGGGTAGAGCCGCGGGGTGCGCGTCTGCTGGACGGTGAGATCGGTCGACGCGCCACGGAAACAGTCTTGACCCGCTGGCTCATGTTCGGCGAGCCGGAAGTCCGAGAAGTGGGTCGACTGCTCGACGGCGACGCCGCGCGGACCGCCGCCGAAGGCGAGGCGCGAGTCGTAGGACCGAGCCCCGCACGCGAAGCCGACGGGATCGCTCCACGAGCACGTCGTGTCGGGGTCGGCCGCAGGCTGGCGGACGGCGCTCGCTGCGTCGGCCGCGTCGATGTGGACGACGAACTCCCTCCCCACGTCCCGGTAGGCGCTGGTCAACCACGTCGCAGGCAGGTACTGCGTCCCGCGCGTGAACTGCAGGCGAACGACGAACGGCTTGCCGACGAAGCTCATGTGCGCGGAGCCCCGTCCGGTGATCGCGCACGGCACGGTCGAGGACGAGTTCCAGGTCTCGTCAATGGTCCCGGAGGCCTCGACGCGCCAGCGGCCGTAGCTCTCGGCGGCGGCCGTGGCCGGCGCGACGGCCGCGACGGCCACGAGAAGCACTGCTACACCGAGCGCACGGGGCATCCCGCGACCCTACGCGGAATGCGCGAGTCAGGCCACGCCCGACCCGCACGGGCTGACTTGCCTTCGTCGTCGGGATCCGGGTCGTGCGGGAGCACGTCGGGGTCGTGCTCCTTTGCCGGTCTCCGGGTCCAGCGGAGAGAGAGGGATTCGAACCCTCGGTACGCGCAAACGCACACACGATTTCCAGTCGTGCCCATTCAACCGCTCTGGCACCTCTCCTGGGGGTCCTGCGGCGACGCATCCTAGCCGGTCAGACCTGCCAGGCCCCGCCCCGGAGCACCGGCGTGGCGGCGCCGGCCGAGGCGAGGCCGTCGACGTCGACGTGGTCGCCGCCGATCATGAAGTCGACGTGGATGGCCGACTCGTTGAGCCGGTGCGCATCTGCATCCCCGGCGCCGAAGGAGTAGGCGTTGCCGAGCGCGATGTGGCTCGCGGCGTTCTCGTCGAGCAGCGTGTCGTAGAAGACCGTGTCCTCAGCGCCGATGCGTCCGTCCCCGTCGACGAGCGCGACCTCGCCGAGCCGCGCCGCGCCCGCGTCCTTGGCGGCGTAGCCCCGCAGGACGTCGGCGCCCTCCTCTGCGTCGATCCGCACGGCGACCCCGCCGGCGAACTCGACCTCGAGGCCGCGGATGACGTTGCCGCCGAGCACGAGCGGCTTGGTCGCGCGGACGACGCCGTCGACGCGCGTGGGGTCCGGCGAGCAGAAGACCTCCTCGCTCGGGAGGTTCGGCATGTGCTCGATGCCGTCGACGGTGGTGAACTGCGCCGCCAGCCAATGCGAGGTCGGCAGGAGGCCGACGGTCAGCTCGGTGCCCTCGCCCGTGAAGCGGACGGCCTCGAACGCCCGCGCGTTGAGCCGCTCGGCAGCCCCGACGAGGACGGCCGCGCGCTCGAGCCACGCGGCGACGGGGTCGTCGGCGTCCAGCCGGCAGATGCGGAACAGCTGCTCGCCGAGCCGCTCCCACGCTGCGTCGGCGTCGAGCTCCGGGTGCACGTACTCCGCCCACGGGTGCGTCGGGCACGGGAGGATCGTCCAGTTGGTGGTCCGCGCGTTGACCACCCCGCCGGTCTCCTTCAGGGCGGGGAGCTGGTCCTTTCCAGAGCGCGCCGGGTCGATGTCCTCGAGCAGACGCGGGGCGGCGGGGCCGCTCAGGGCGATGCGGGCCGCGCGGGCCTCGGAGAGCGCCAGGAGCTTCTCCCCGAGCCACGCCGGAACCCAGTCGAGCGTCTCCTCCGCGGCGTGCTCCAGGCGCGCCCGCTTGACGTGGAGGTCGAAGTAGTCGACGTCCACGTACTTCGCGCCGGCCTTGTAGGCCTCGAGCGCGACCGCGCGCGTGACGGACTCCTTGCCGATCTCGGACTTGACCTGCACGAGCTGCCCCGGCTGGACGTTGGCGGCGAAGCCGACCGCCAGTCGGGCGAAGCGCTCGAGGACGGCGGGATCGTCGAACGGGCTCACCCGGAGACCGTAGCCGCGGCGGGGGCGCCCTCTTGGCTGTCGCCCCGGGCGCGGGCGCGCTCGCGCCCGCGGGTACCGTGGACGGGTGGCGCACACCGGGCCGTCCCGCACGATCGTCGTCGAGCCGCTCACCGCGCCCGCCCGTCGCCCCGCGCCCCCGGCCGAGCCGCCGCGACCGGCCCGCGCCCCGGCGCCGCCGCGCCGCGAGCCCG
>JBBQZE010000143.1:0-7948 GCA_038207985.1 Solirubrobacterales bacterium | reverse complement strand
GCGCTTACTGCCCCGCGTTAGCGGCCTTTGCCGGGGTCAACACCAGCGCGGGGTCGGGCAAACGGGCCACCCAGGTGGACCGATAGGGGCCCCCCCGGCCACCGGGGCGCCCCGACGGCTCAGGCAGCGAGCTCAGCCTGGCGCTTGCGGATCTCGCCCGCAAGCTCCTTGAGCGCCTCCGGGCTGGACTGGGCACGGACGCCGCGGCGACCGAGCTCGACCCGCAGATCGTCGCTTGCGTGCTCGAGCGCCTCCTGCCAGTCGCCCGCCTGGCCCTGGGCGCGGTGGCGCACGTCGTCCGCGGCCTCGCGGATCCGCGTCAGCGCCGCATCGATGTTGTGCGCGACGTCATGGTTGGCCTGCTCGCGCGCCTTGTCGAGCTCCGTCGCGGCGTGCTGCAGGTGGTCCAGCGTCGATGCCGTGTGCTGCTTCTTGGTGGCTGTCGTCATTCGTCCTCCTTGAGAGGTGGGGGTCTTACCCAGCCTGCACGCTGCACGCCGGTCGATCATCCGTAGAGCACTCGCCGGCGGTGCGGCGAACTACGGCCTTGGCTGCGGATCAGGCGGGAAGTGGCGGGTCAGACGAGTGTCGGCTCGACAGCCCGGCCGCGTGGTAGGCGTCGGCCTCGTCGAGCGTCTCGTGTGCGAGGAGCGCCGCGGCGAGGCCGTCGAGCTGATCACGATGCGCGGTGAGGACGTCGATCGCGTGCTCGTAGCACTCCTCGGTGATACGCCGGACCTCGTCGTCGACGAGCTCGCGCGTGTGCTCGGAGCTCGCAGCGCTGCTGCCGGGCAGCACGAACCCGTCCTGGTCGGGACCCGGGAGCACCGACACCATCCCGAGTCGTTCGGACATCCCCCAGCGCCCGACCATCTGGCGGGCGATCGCCGTGGCTTGCTCGAGGTCGGACTCGGCGCCCGTCGTGACGTCGCCGAACACGACCTCCTCGGCGGCGCGCCCGCCCAGCGCGCCGGCGATGCGCCCGCGCAGGAAGCTCGCGCTGTAGCCGTAGCGATCCTCGTCCGGGCTCTGGAACGTCACGCCGAGCGCTCGCCCGCGCGGGATGATCGAGACCTTGCGCACCGGGTCGGCGCCCGGCTCGAGCATCCCGAGCAGCGCGTGGCCGGACTCGTGGTACGCGGTGAGCCGGCGGTTGACGGTCGAGAGCAGGATGTGGCGCGCCGTCCCGAGGACGATCTTCTCTAGCGCCTCGGTGATGTCGCGGCGCTCGACCTTCTGCGCTCCGCGTCGCGCCGCTCCCAGCGCCGCCTCGTTGACGAGATTGCGCAGATCGGCACCGACCATCCCGGTGGTGGTCGAAGCGACCTGCGCGAGCTCGACGTCGTCGCCGAGGGGGACCGACCGCGTATGGACCGCGAGGATCTCGCGGCGACCGCGCTGATCCGGCGGGTTGACCGTCACACGACGGTCGAAGCGCCCCGCGCGCAGCAGTGCCGGGTCGAGGATCTCGGGGCGGTTGGTCGCCGCGAGGACGATCACGCCCTCGGTTCCGGTGAAGCCGTCCATCTCGGTGAGGATCTGGTTGAGCGTCTGCTCGCGCTCGTCGTTGCCGCCGCCCATCGTCCCGGCTCCGCGCACACGGCCGATCGCGTCGAGCTCGTCGATGAACACGATCGACGGGGCATCCTTCTTGGCCTGCGCGAAGAGGTCACGCACGCGACTCGCGCCCACCCCGACGAACATCTCCACGACCTCCGAGGCCGAAAGGGAGAAGAACGGCACCTCGGCCTCGCCTGCCAGCGCACGGGCCAGGAGCGTCTTGCCCGTGCCGGGAGGGCCCGTGAGCAGCACGCCACGCGGGATCATCCCGCCCAGGCGCCGGTAGCGGTCGGGGTCCTTGAGGAAGCCGACGACCTCGGCGAGCTCCTCGGTGACCTCGTCGACCCCGGCGACGTCAGCGAACGTCGTTCGTTGCAGCGAGGCGTCGTAGCGCTTGGCCTTCGACTTACCGACCTTGCCGAGCATCCCGCCCGCGCCGCCCTGGGAGCGCCGCACGAACAGCACGAACAGACCGACGAGCAGCAGGGTCGGGCCGAAGCCGAGCAGGATCGAGCCCAGCAGGGAGCGGCCGCTGGGGGACTTCGCCTCGACCGTGACGTGGTTACGCAGCAGCAGGCCGAGGATCGCGTCGTCGGCGAAGGCCGGGCGCTCGGTGGCAAACAGCTGCGTCGCCTTGGCGTCCTTCCCGGCCGGGTAGCGCACCTCCTTGCGGAGCTTGCCCGTGATGGTGTCGCTCTTCGAGCTGACCTCCGCAACGTTGTCCCGGAGCGCCTGAGCTCTGAAGTAGCTGTAGGGCACGTCGACGCGCCGGCCGCCGGCGGGGATGCGATTCGCGACGAAGAGGTTGATCGCGAACAAGGCCAGCAGGGCGAAGAGCAGTCCCCGGCCGCGAAGCAGCATCGCCGCCGTCCGCGGCGGACTCTCGGTGGGCGTAGCGGGCATGCCGCACCAGCGTGCCGGGTCGCGGTGCGCGCGGCATCGGGGCGAACTACCGGTCGTCGTTGCGGAACGAGCACCGGTCCCGCGACCCGGGCTGTGGGTCCGGGTGCGGGAATGTCCCGTCGGGCCTGCGGTCGGTTGCGGATGACGAGGGCACGGTCGCGGGCGAGGATGGCGTCGTGGAGCTCGACGTCGTGACCGTCACGGTCAATCCCGCGATCGACCAGACCGTCTGGATCCCGGGCTTCCGCGCCGGCGCGGTCAACCGCGTCGTGGGTGAGGAGACCAGCCCGGGTGGCGGCGGCATCAACGTCGCCGCCGATCTCGCGCGCTTCGACGTCTCGGTGCTCGCCACGGGCCTGCTCGGCGCGCAGAACGCAACGTCGTTCGAGGCGCTCCTGGCCCACGAGGGAATAGTCGACGCCTTTGTGCGGATCGAGGGGATCACGCGGACCGACGTGAAGATCGCCGACGACCTGGCCCGCGTTACGACCGACGTCAACTTCCCGGGCTTCGCGGTGGCGGCCGAAGAACTCGACGCGCTGACGGCCGCCGTCACCGCGGCGGTCGTGCCAGGCCGCTGGGTGGTGCTCGCCGGCAGCCTGCCCGTCGGGGCTCCGGCCACGACGTACCGTCACCTCGTCGACGCCGTCCACGCGCGCGGCGGGCTCGTCGCCCTGGACACCAGCGGCCCGGCCCTGGCCGACGCGCTGCGAGCGACGCCGGAGCTCGTGAAGCCGAACCTCACGGAGCTCGAAGAGCTCGTGGGCCGCGCGCTGCGCGACCGCGACGACGTGCTCGCCGCAGCGCGCGCGCTCGTCGCCACGGGCGTGACGACCGTCGTCGTGTCGCTCGGCGCCGAAGGTGCGCTGTTCGTCCGCGCGGAAGAGGCAGTGTTCGCCGCACCGCTGCCGGTGAAGGTCGCCACCACCGTCGGCGCGGGCGACGCGATGATGGCGGGCACCGTCGCCGGCCTCCTCCAAGGCCTCGCGCTCGCGGACGTCGCCGCGCTCGCGACTGCGTTCTCCGCGGTGACGATCACCAGGGTGGGGCCGCACCTCGACCCCGCGGCGGTGCGCCGGACGGTCGCGGCCGTCACCGTCGAGCGGCTCCCCGCCCTCGCCCGTCCTTGATCGCGCGCGAGCTTCTGGGTCTCGTCGACGCCGACTCCTCGGCCAGGTCGCCGAGCAGGTCGCGCGTCTGCTCGAGCTGACCGGCCAGCACCTGCCGCGCGATCAGGAGCAACTGGTGGATCCGCGGGTCACTGACGCGATAGAAGACGCTCGTCCCGGCGCGACGGCTCTCGAGCAGGCCGAGCCTGCGCATGGCGGTCAGGTGCTGCGAGGTACCGCTCGAGTCGAGCCCGAGCTCCGCCTGCAGCTCACCCACGCTCCGCTCTCCGTCGCGGAGGAGCTCGAGGATCCGGACCCGTGCGGGATGTCCCAGCATCCGGAAGAACTCCGCTTTGAGGCGGTAGACGGGCGGGGGGTCGCGCTGGGTGAACGAGACGGGGTCGGTGCTCGGCACGCGGTTACGCTAGCAGCTACCATAAATCTTCAAATGTTCTAAGATATTAGACATGCCCACTCCTCCACTGCTCTACCGCGACCCACTCTCCTTCGTGCCGCTGTTCGCCGCACTCGCCGTCGGGGTCGGCGCTGTCACCCTCGTGCTGGCGTTCGCGGCGAACTCCCCGATGCTCGCGACGACGCTGGCCGGCGCGCTGACGCTGGGCTTCGTCGCGATCGTCGCCTACGAGGTCAATGTGCTGCTCTGCGACGAGGAGCCGAGCGCGTGATGCCCGCCGCCTGGAACACCTACCAGCGGAACAGCGGGCGCGGGTGGAACTGACGGACGTCGCCCGGGCCAGCCGCTCGCGCATCGGCGCCCTGCTGCCCCAGCGGGCGGACTGGGCCGCGGTCAAGCGCGCTCCCCGCGGCGACCTGGTGGCAGGCGTGACCGTGGCGATCGTCGCGCTGCCGCTCGCGCTGGCCTTCGGCGTCACGTCGGGCCTGGGTGCGCAGGCCGGCCTGGTCACGGCGATCGTGGCCGGGCTCGTCGCCGCCGTGTTCGGCGGCTCCAACCTCCAGGTGAGCGGACCCACCGGGGCGATGACGGTCGTCCTGGTGCCTGTGATCGACCGCTTCGGTGCCGGGGGCGTGCTGATGGCCGGCGCGCTGGCCGGGCTCGTGCTCATCGCGCTGGCGTTCGCACGGCTCGGGCGCTACGTGCGCTACCTCCCGCTGCCCGTCGTCGAGGGCTTCACCGCCGGCATCGCCGTCGTCATCGCCCTGCAGCAGCTCCCCAACGCGCTCGGGGTGTCAGGCGCCAAGGGCGACAAGGTGTGGCAGGTCGCGCTCGACGCCGGCGGGCGCTTCGTCAGCGCGCCTCACCCCGCTCCCGTCCTGATCGCCCTCGCGGTCGCGGCCGTGATGCTCATCGGCGCCCGACTGCGCCCCGGCCTCCCGTTCTCACTGATCGCCGTCGGCGCCGCGACGCTGATCGCGCCGCTGTTCGGCGAGCACCTCGCGATGGTCGGGGCGATCCCGGCCGGGATCCCCGCGCCATCGCTGGCGTTCGTCGACCCCGGTGCGCTTCGCGCCCTCCTGCCCTCCGCCCTGGCGATCGCGGCGCTCGCCGCGCTCGAGAGCCTGCTCTCGGCCACCGTGGCCGACGGCATGAGCGTCGGCGAGCGCCACGACCCCGATCGCGAGCTCTTCGGACAGGGGCTCGCGAACCTCGCCGCGCCGCTGTTCGGCGGGCTGCCGGCCACCGCGGCGATCGCGCGCACGGCGGTCAACGTCCGCGCCGGCGCATCGTCGAAGCTCGCGGCCGTCGTCCACGCCCTCGTCCTCGTGGTCGTCGTCTTCTCCGCCGGGTCCCTGGTCGCCCGCGTGCCGCTCGCGGCGCTCGCCGGCGTCCTGCTGGCCACGACGGTGCGGATGGTCGACTTCACGACGGTCCGCGCGCTCGCGCGGTCGACTCGCGGTGACGCCGCGGTGCTCGCGCTCACGTTCACCGCCACGGTGGCCGTCAACCTCGTGACCGCCGTCGCCGTCGGCGTCGGCGTGGCGATCGTGCTCGCCCTGCGCGCCGTGGCACGCACCGCGACGCTGGACCAGGTGCCGCTCGACTTCGGGGACCACTCGGCCGAGGAGCACGCGCTGCTGCGTGAGCACATCGTCGCCTACCGCCCTGACGGCCCGCTCTTCTTCGCCGCCGCCAACCGCTTCCTCTTGGAGCTGACCGACGTCGCCGACGTCAAGGTGATCATCCTGCGGCTGTCGCACATCACGACCATGGACGCCACCGGGGCGCTCATCCTCGGCGACGCGATCGGCCACCTCGAGCGACGCGGCATCGTGGTGCTGCTCTCCGGGATCACCGCGGAGCACCACGACCTGCTCACGACGCTGGACGTCGCCCGAGGGCTGCGTGACACCGGACGCGTGTTCGCCGACACGCCGGCGGCGATCGGCTACGCGCGGCGACTGCTGGGTGTCCACCGTCCGCAACCGACCCGACTCGATCTCCTACCGGCCTGACGCGTTGCGCCCGAGCCGGGACGCGAGCGCGCAGGCGGTCGTTCAGCGCCAGTCGAAGTGCTCGCGATGGATGCGACGAGACGGGATCCCGGCACCGTGGAGCTGGGTCTGGAACGTCCGCAGCATTCCCCGCGGGCCGCACATGAACACGGACAGCTCGCGCGTCTGGCCGCCGGCCGTCTCGAGGATCTGCGAGGTGGTCAGGCGACCCTGGACGCTCGTGTCGATGAGGTGCGCGTGAAGGGTGGGGTGCCCTGCCGCGATCTCGAGGATCTCCGCGGAGAACGGCGCTTCACCGTCGGACGTGTAGAAGAAGTCGATGCGGCGCGTGTTGTCGCTGTCGAGCCCGCGCAGCCAGCTGAGGAATGGCGCGACGCCGACCCCGCCGGCGATCCACAGCTGGTGGTCGGTGCCCTTGTGGTGGGTGAAGCGGCCGTGCGGGCCGCCGATGACGGCGGGCATGCCGACCTCGAGCGTTTCGTGCAGGCGTGAGGTGTAGTCCCCGAGAGCCTTCACGGTGACGCGGATGACGCCTTCGTTTGGTGCGCTGGCGATGGTGAACGGGTGGCGGTGCCAGCCGTCCTTGCCCTCGAGGTAGACCATCGCGAACTGACCGGCGGTGTACTCGACGTGGCGTCCGAGCGGTTGCAGCGAGATCTCGACGAGGCCTTGGTCGATCTGCCGGACCTCGTCGACCTGGTAGTCGTGGAGCGAGAGGAAGAAGCGCGCGAGGAGCTCGCGATAGACGTAGAAGCCGAGGCCGACGCCGCCGACCGCGACGTAGCTCCAGCGGAGCACCGCCGAGTCCGGGAAGGGTGAGCCGTCGAGCAGCCCGTGCGCGAAGCCGGCGGCGACGAACAGACCGGTGGTGCGGTGCAGCAGCCGCCAGCGCTCGTAGCCGCCGAAGAACTTGCGCACGTCGCTGATGCCGGGTGCGTCACGGGCGGCGATGACCAGGCCGCGCAGCGGGCCGGGGACGACGGACTGCCAGCGCGGCAGGATCGCCCAGACCGCGAGGGCGATCAGGCCGATCGCGCCGACCGCGCCGAGCGGGCCGCCCAGGGCGCTGCCGATCGGGCTCGAGGACATCAGCACGTGCGGCAGCAGCAGGAACAGGCCGGTGATCGCACAGCGCCGGTGCCAGATCGCCGCCCGGTCGATGCCGTCGAACCAGACCTCCACCCACGGAAGCGTGCTGATGAGGACCAAGGCCACGGACAGGAGCAGGATCGACTCGGCGCCGAGGAACTGCCCGACGTAGGCGCCGGTGGGCTGCCCGATGGGCTTCGCCGCGACCCAGACGGCGGCGAGGGCCAGGGCGAGCGCGACGATCGTCGCCGGTCCCACCTCGCGGGCGACGAACTGCGGTCGCCGGGGACGCTTCGCCATCATGCCCTCAGACTGCCACGGGCTGCCTGAGGGCCGCGACAGGCAGTCCTAAGGGTGGCCGAGGTGGCCTTCGGCGTACCTGGGCGCGCGCACATGCGCTTACGGGTAGACCGTCGCGCTGGTGTCGCTGTCGGTGACGCTGATCGCGGCTGACGGGCATGCCTTCGCGGCCTTGAGGATCAGGGCATCGGGCCCCGTGCCGACGACGACGGCGATGTCGTCGTCGAGCCGGAAGACCTGCGGGGCGATGTCGGCGCAGTCGCCATGGCCTGCGCAGGCGAGTTCATCGATTACCGGGAGGTAGGTCATGTCATGGCCTTTCGTTCGTGCAGCTCGAGGGTGTTCTGAATCAGCCGCCGCATTTGCGCCAGGTCCTGCGGGCGCCCGACGAGCAGCGCGGCGACCGGCTGGCTCTGGTGGCGCCAGACGGCGGTGAAGTCCTGTCCGGCGAGGTCGCCGTCGACCGTCACCTCGTGGCCGAGCGATGCGTAGCCGAGGTACTGGATGCGCAGCCCGTACTGGTCGCTCCAGAAGCTCGCGAGCGGCGCCGGTGC
>JBBQZE010000142.1:0-7998 GCA_038207985.1 Solirubrobacterales bacterium | reverse complement strand
GCCGCCCGCTGCGGCCAAGCTGTCGCTGACGCCGGAGAAGGTGGGACCCAAGCGCGCCGTCCTGGCCGGGACGCGGTGGCGCGTCCGCGGGAAGCTCAGCCCCTACGTGGCCGGCCAGCAGGTCACGGTGCGCTTCCTGCGCGGCGCCAAGAAGCTGCGGGTCAAGCGCGTCACCGTGCGCCCGAGCGCCACCGGGAAGTCGGGCACGTTCCTCGTCGCCTTCACCTCCCAGGGCGCGGGCCGGGTCACCGTCCGCGCCTCGCACCTGCGCACGAGCGTGCTCGGGACCGCGGTGGCTCGCCCCGCCTCGGTCGACGTCCTGCCGCTGCGCGCCGCCCCCGGCAGCACGGGCCTCGCGGTGCGCGTCCTGCAGCAGCGACTGGCGTCGCTGGGCTACGTCGTCGGCCGTCGCGGCCTTTTCGACTCGCGCACGGCACGCGCGGTGCAGGCCTTCCGCAAGCTGACGGGCCTCGCGCGCACCTTCACCGCCGATCGCGAGGTCTTCCGCCGGCTGGCCAAGGGCCAAGGCGCCTTCGTCGTGCGCTACCCGTCGCACGGGCGCCACGTCGAGGCCGACCTCTCAAAGCAGGTCATCGCGCTGATCGGCGCGGGCGGCAAGGTGGAGCGCATCTACACGACGTCGTCGGGGAAGCCCAGCACCCCGACCGTGCTCGGCTCCTTCCGCTTCTACCGCAAGGATCAAGGCACGAACGCGAAGGGGATGGTGGACGCGAGCTACTTCATCGGTGGCTACGCGATCCACGGGTACGCCGAGGTGCCGCCGTACAACGCCAGCCACGGCTGCCTCCGTGTGCCGATTCCGGACGCCCGCTCGATCTCGAACTGGATCCGGGTCGGCCAGCGCGTGGACGTCTACCCCTGATCTATCCCGTGTGGCCCACGACCCGGGCCAGGAAGCTCAGCCCGAACCCGTAGAGGAGCAGGGCCACCGCCGCGGGGACCGTGCGGCGCACCCACTTGCTGCCGCTGGAGTCCGCCAGGGAGGCGAAGGGCGACAGAAGGACGTCGTTGGCGTCGTCCACCACCTCCCGCGGCGCGCTGTGCGCGCGCTCGCGCGCCCGCTCCTCGTCGGGCGACGGATCGGCGACACGGGTCGCGGCGCGCCCCTCGATCTCCTGGGTCGACTTCGAGGACGCGTCGCTGGCCTCGCCTACGACGAACAGCCCCCAGCCGAGGACGACGAGCACGCTGGCGACGACGGCCACGAGGCGGAGGAGGCGCTCGAGCACACGGCTAGGGTACGGCCACCTTGGACGCCCGGGCCCGCCTCGTCGACGAACTGCGTACGCACGCCCTCGTGCTCGGGCAGGTGGTCCTGACCTCGGGGAAGGTGGCCGACTACTACGTCGACGCCAAGCGGGCGATCCTCCGGCCGGCCGGCTTCGCCGCCCTCGCGGAGCTCGTCGCGCACCACGCGCGGGCGCTCGGCGCCACGGCGGTCGGCGGCCTGACGATGGGCGCCGACCCCGTCGCCTGCGCCGCGCTGGCCGGCGGCTTCACCGGCAAGGCCTTCTTCGTGCGCAAGGAGGTCAAGGCCCACGGGCTCGCTCGGCGGGTCGAGGGGCCGCTGCTCGACGTGGACGACCGCTGCCTCGTCGTGGAGGACGTCGTGAGCACCGGTGGCTCGACGGTGAAGGCGATCGCGGCGCTCCGGGACGAGGGGCACGAGGTCGTCGGCGTCCTCAGCGTGCTCGATCGCCTCGCCGGAGGCCGCGAGGCCATCGCCGCCGCGGCCGGCGCGGTGCCCTACGTCGCGCTGACCACGATCGACGACGTGCACCCCGGCCGCACCGACCGCGCCATCTAGAGTTCCCGCCGCGCCCTCGTAGTTCAATGGACAGAACGAGCGCCTCCTAAGCGCTAGGTCCAGGTTCGACTCCTGGCGGGGGCATCGAGCGCAGCTCGATGCGGGTCGCCATCAATCGGGGGCATCGAGGGCTTCGGTCGAAGGATCTGACCGCTCTTGGTCAAGGTCGCTGACCAGCCCGGGCGACCTCGGCCCGCCGGTCCAACGCACCGGCGTCCGAACAGTGCACGCTGTGTTGCGGCCCGATGTAGGCCCCGCACCCGTCGACTGCGAGGCGTATAGTCGCCCCGCAGTCCGCATGGGGCGGCCGCTCGCCGCTCCTTCGAGCGCCGGCGATGGCACCGAAGCGGCACACCGGAGACTCGACATCACGGCCCCCACCACACCATCCAGCGGACGCCGCGCGTGAGCACCGCGCTCGCCAAGCACCCGCAGGAGCCCGACGCCGAGCTCCCGCCGGTCACCGAATCCGCGACGGACATCGCCGCGCGCTCGCCGCTCGAGCTGTTCTGGCGCCGGCTGAAGAAGGACAAGCTGGCCCTCGCCGCGCTCGGGTTCGTGCTCCTGATCATGGGCACCGCGATCCTCGCCCCGGTGATCGTGAGCGTGGCCGGGACCCCGCCCCCGCAGGCGCAGAACGCCGACCTCACCGACGACTTCGGCTCCCCGCTCGGCCCGAACGCGAAGTCCACGACGCCGGCGGCCGACGGCACGGTCCCCAAGGCGGGCCCCTTCGGCACCGACAAGCGCGGGCGCGACGTGTTCTCCCGGACCGTCTACGGAGCCCGCGTGTCGCTGGAGGTGGCGTTCATCTCCACCGCGTTCGTCATCCTCATCGGGGTGACCCTGGGGTTGCTGGCGGGGTTCTACAAGGGGTGGGTGGACACCCTGCTCACCCGGACCATGGACCTGATGCTCGCGTTCCCCGTCCTCGTCCTGGCGATCGGGATCGGCGTTGCCTGCTCGGGCACCAACGGCTGTCTCGGCGGCATCATCCAGCCCGGCCTGACGGTCATCATCTTCGTGATCACGTTGTCGACGTGGCCCTACATGGCGCGCATCGTGCGCGGCCAGGTCCTGTCGCTGCGTGAGAAGGAGTTCGTCGAGGCGTCGCGCTCGCTCGGCGCCTCCGACCGCCGGATCCTCTTCAAGGAGATCCTGCCCAACCTCGTCGCGCCGATCATCGTCTACGGCACCGTCCTGATCCCGCAGAACATCCTCTTCGAGGCGGCGCTGTCGTTCCTCGGCGTCGGCGTCGACCCCAGCACTCCCAGCTGGGGCGGCATGATCTCCGACGCGACGTCCATCTTCCGCGAGGCCTGGTGGTACATGACCTTCCCCGGTCTGGCCCTCCTCTTCACCGTCCTCGCCTTCAACCTTGTAGGTGACGGGCTGCAGGACGCCCTGAACCCGCGCACCGCGAAGTGATCACCACGCACCTGCCCGTTCAAGCACGCACGGGGCTCTGTGGGCCCCGCCACCGAAAGGACCACGCATGACAAGTCCGCTGCGCGTGCTCGCACTGAGCACAGTCGCCGCCTCGTCGCTCTTTATCGCTGCCTGTGGCAGCTCGAGCAACGACAAGAGCTCTTCGAGCTCCGGCGCATCCACCTCCACGGCCGCGAAGCCCGCCGCCGGCAAACAGGGAGGCGTGCTCAACCAGCTCGGCTCCTCCGACGTCGACTACCTCGACCCCGGCCACACCTACTACACGGGCGGCTACCAGGTGGCCTACGCCATCGGTCGTCCGCTCTACGGCTTCAAGCCGGGCGTCAAGGACCCGATCCCCGACGTGGCGGCCTCGGCGCCCGAGCTCTCCGCGGACAACATGTCGATCACGGTCAAGATCAAGAAGGGCATCAAGTTCGGGCCGCCCGTCAACCGTGAGGTGACCTCCGCGGACATCAAGTACGCGATCGACCGCGCCTTCTCGGTCAACGTCGGCGGCCAGTACGCCACGGCGTACTTCGGCGCCATCAAGGGCGCGCCGAAGAAGCCCACCAAGGGCGTCCAGTCGCTCGCGGGCACCACGACCCCGGATCCGCAGACGCTCAAGATCGAGCTGACGCGTGCCGAGGCCCCCGGTGTCGCCGCGGCCCTCGTGATGCCCATCACCATCCCGGTGCCGGAGTCCTACGCCAAGCCGTTCGACGCCAAGAGCCCGTCGACGTACAACACGCACGTCGTCGCCTCGGGCGCCTACATGGTGGCCAACGACTCCTCCGGCAAGCTCACGGGCTACAAGCCGGGCAAGTCGATCAAGCTGATCCGCAACCCCAACTGGGACAAGGCCACCGACTTCAAGCCGGCCTTCCTCGACGCGATCAACCTGAAGACCAACGGCGCTGACGCGTCGGTCGACGCCCAGCAGATCCTCAAGGGCACCAGCATGGTGATCGACGCCAACCCGCCCGCCGCCGAGGTCAAGCTCGCGCTGCAGCAGTACAAGGGCCAGTTCGGCACGGTCCCGGCCGGTGGCTACCGCTACTTCCCGCTGAACACGACGATCAAGCCATTCGACAACCTGAACGTGCGCAAGGCCATCCTGGCCGGCTTCGACCGCGAGGCAGCGCTGAAGGCCCGCGGCGGCAAGGCGACGGGCGAGGTGGCCAGCCACTTCCTCCCGCCGGACTTCCCCGGCTTCGAAGAGGCGGGTGGGCGTGCCGGTACGGGCGTCGACTTCCTGAAGAACCCCCGTGGTGACATGGCGTTGGCCGCGAAGTACATGAAGGCCGGCGGCTACCCCTCGGGCAAGTACACGGGCAACGAGACGTTCCTGATGGTCGGCGCGACCGTCGACCCGGTGAAGTCCCAGTCCGAGGTCGCCCAGGCCCAGCTCCAGAAGCTCGGCTTCAAGGTCAAGCTGCGGCTCGTGCCGCAGGACGCGGTCTACACGGAGTACTGCCAGGTCCCGAAGAAGAAGGTCGCCGTCTGCGGCGGCTCGGGCTGGTTCAAGGACTTCCAGGACGCGCAGTCGATGCTCGAGCCGACGTTCAAGGGGTCGAACATCTCCCTGAGCGGTGGCAACAACAACCTGGCCCAGCTCAACGACCCCAAGGTCGACGCGGCCATGGGCAAGGCCGCGGTGCTCCAGGGGGCCGAGCGCAACAAGGCCTACGGCGAGATCGACAAGATGATCACCGCCGACGCCCCGGCCGTCCCGTTCGACTGGGACAAGACGACGATCCTCTGGTCGAAGAACGTCCAGGGCGTCATCAACGACTACTACACCACCGCCGACTTCAGCTTCATGTCGCTGAAGTAGGCAGGACGACACCTGATCCGACCGGCGCGCCGCCCCTCACCGGGAGGCGCGCCGGGAGGCGTCCTCCTCCTCCCCAAGGGACCACATGGGCACCTTCATCATCCGCCGCCTGCTCTGGACCGCACTGCTGCTGGTCTTCGTCACGGCGCTGACGTTCCTCATCTTCAACATCCTCCCGACGGGCGACCCGGCGCTGATCCGCGCCGGCAAGAACGGAACGCCGGAGAACGTCGCCGCGATCCGCGAGCAGCTGCACCTCTCCGACCCCGTCTACGTGCGGTATTTCGACTACCTCAAGCGGCTGGTCCTCCACTTCGACTTCGGCAAGTCGGTCTTCAACGACACCCAGGTCCGGCCCCTCATCTTCGAGGCGCTCCCGAACACGCTCATGCTCGTCCTCGGCGCCGCGGGACTGTGGTTCGCCTCCGGCGTCGTCGTCGGGACCATCTCGGCCGTGCGTCGCGGCACGTTCCTGGACCGCTTCGCGATGACGTCCGCCCTCGTCGCGATCTCGGCGCCGGTCTACTGGCTCGGGCTCGTCGCGCTCTACGTCTTCTCCAGCGACCTCGGCAAGTTCCCGCTCTTCCCGGCCGCCGGAACCTATGACGCCTCGCAGGGCGTCTTCACCCACATCACGTCGTTGTTCCTGCCGTGGATCGTGCTGGCCGCCGCGTTCGCCGCGATCTACGCGCGGCTCCTGCGATCGAGCCTGCTGGAGGTGATGGGCGAGGACTACATCCGCACCGCGCGGGCCAAGGGCCTCAAGGAGCGCCGGGTGATCTTCCGCCACGGCCTGCGCTCGGCGATCACGCCGATCATCACCGTCCTCGGCTTGGACATCGGGATCCTGATCGGCGGGGCGATCCTCACCGAGACGGTCTTCGGAATCCCCGGCATCGGCAAGCTCTCCTTCGACGCCATCCAGCGCAACGACATCGACATCGTGCAGGGCTCGACGCTGTTCCTCGCCCTCGGCGTCTGTCTCATGAGCCTGCTGGTCGACGTGCTCTACGGCTTCCTCGACCCGCGCGTGAGGTACTAGGCCATGCAACGCATGCGAAGCACGGTTCCTCCCGCTGCCATGACCCAGGGGGTCTAAGCATGGCGCCGCTGCTGGAGGTCAAGGACCTCCGCGTCCACTTCAAGACCGACGACGGTGTGGTCAAGGCCGTCGACGGCATCTCCTACTCCGTCGACGCGGGCCAGACGCTCGGCATCGTCGGCGAGTCGGGCTCGGGCAAGTCGGTGAGCTCGCAGACCGTGATGGGCTTGACCCGCGCCGGCAACGCCGAGATCAGCGGCTCGATCATGTTCGACGGGCTCGACCTGCTGACCGCGAGCGAGGACGAGCTGCGCAAGATCCGCGGCGGCGCGATCTCGATGATCTTCCAGGACCCGTTGAGCTCCTTGCACCCGATGTATCGGATCGGCACGCAGCTCGTGGAGGCGGTCCGCACCCACCAGGACGTCTCCAAGGCGAAAGCCCTCGACCGGGCGGTCGAGATGCTCGGGCTCGTGGGCATCCCCGAGCCCCGGCGCGGCGTGGACTCCTACCCGCACGAGTTCTCCGGCGGCATGCGCCAGCGCGTGATGATCGCGATGGCGCTGTCCAACGATCCGAAGCTGCTGATCGCCGACGAGCCCACCACGGCCCTGGACGTGACGGTGCAGGCGCAGATCCTCGAGCTGCTCGAGCGCCTGAAGCGCGAGCTCGACACGGCGATCGTGATGATCACGCACGACCTGGGGGTCGTCGCGGAGGTCACCGACGACATCGCGGTGATGTACGCCGGGCGCATCGTCGAATCCGCCACGACGGACGCGATCTTCGCCCGGCCGCAACACCCGTACACCTGGGGCCTGCTGCGCTCGATCCCGCGCCTGGACTCGCCGCGCGACGAGGAGCTCGTCCCGATCCCGGGCCGGCCGCCGTCGCTGATCAACCCGCCGTCCGGATGCTCGTTCCACCCGCGCTGCCCCTACGTGCGCGAGGCGCACACGCGCATCGACCCGATGCTCGAGCCGGTCCAGGGGGACGCGCGGCACTCCGTCGCCTGCCTGCTGCCTGCGGTCACGCGCGAGGCGGTGTGGGGCGCGCTCGCCGAGGGCGCGGACCCCGAAGCGGCCAAGGCGGTCGCCGCGGAGCGCACGGGCTCCGCCGCCGGCTCGGTCGGCCTCGACGGGGAAGGCTCCTGATGGCCGCCGGCGAGCCGCTCATCGAGGTCCGGGACCTCGTCAAGCACTTCCCGATCAAGAAGGGGCTGATCCGCAGCCGGCAGATCGGTGCGGTGCAGGCCGTCGACGGCGTCTCGTTCGACATCATCGAGGGCGAGACGCTGGGGATCGTCGGCGAGTCGGGCTGCGGCAAGTCGACCACCGCGCGACTCATCACGCGCCTGCTGGACCCGACGTCGGGGACGATCTCCTTCCAGGGCGAGGACATCGCGTTCCTGTCGCGCAAGGAGCTCAAGCCCTTGCGGCGCGACATGCAGATGATCTTCCAGGACCCGTACTCGTCGCTGAACCCGCGCAAGACGGTCGGGTCGATCATCGCCGAGCCGTTCGTGATCCACGGCGTCGGGGACGACGAGAAGGACCGGCGCACCCGGGTGCAGGAGCTCATGGAGCAGGTCGGGCTCAACCCGGAGCACTACAACCGGCTGCCGCACGAGTTCTCCGGCGGCCAGCGCCAGCGCATCGGCGTGGCTCGCGCGATCGCGCTCAAGCCGAAGCTGATCGTCGCCGACGAGCCCGTCTCGGCGCTGGACGTCTCGATCCAGGCCCAGATCCTCAACCTACTGCGCGACCTGCAGCGCGAGTTCGGCCTGACGCTCGTGTTCATCGCCCACGACCTCTCGGTCGTGCGCCACATGTGCGATCGCGTCGCGGTCATGTACCTCGGCCG
>JBBQZE010000141.1:0-8162 GCA_038207985.1 Solirubrobacterales bacterium | reverse complement strand
CGCGCGGTGCTCGACCAGTGGGTGGCGGCGTTCGGCCTGGAGCTCGTCTTCTCCGTCGGCGACGGGGACGTGGTCAACCACGCGGAGCTGCGCCTCGGCGACGGGTGGGTGATGGCGGGGACGGAGAAGAACAACGAGTTCGACCGCCCACCGGGGAGCGCGTCGACGTACTGGGTCCTCGGTGACGGGGCGGCCGTCGACGCGATGCACGCGCGGGCGGTGGCCGCCGGTGCGCGCAGCGTCAACGCGCCGTACGCGCCGGACTACGGCGGGCGCGAGTGCTCGCTGAACGACGCCGACGCGAACACCTGGTCGTTCGGCACGTACGCGCCGGGCTCGTCGCACTGAGCGCGCCGTGGAGGGCCGGACTGTTGCGTGTGCAACTATCACTGCATGCCTTCCGCCACCATCACCGAGTTCACCGACCCCGGCTGCCCGTTCGCCTTCTCTGCCGAGCCGCACCGCCTACGACTGCAGTGGCTCTTCGGCGACCAGCTGACCTGGGGGCTGCGCATGGTGGTGCTCGCCGAGGAGCGCGCGGACTACGAGGCGAAGGGCTTCACCCCCGAGCGGGCCGCCCAGGGCGCCAAGGCGCTGCACGACCGCTTCGGCATGCCGATGGACGAGGGGGTCAAGGAGGCGGTTGCCGCGACGGCCCCTGCGTGTCGCGCGGTGATCGCCGCGCGCCTGCACGCGCCCGAGCAGGAGTGGCCGCTGCTGCGCCGCCTGCGCCACCTCCACTTCGCCGGCGGCCTGTTCGACGACCCGGCCCTGATCGCGCGGGCCGCCACGGACGTCGGACTCGACCCCGACACGCTCGCGGGCTGGGCGGCCGGCGACGACGTCGAGGCGGCCATGCGCGAGGACATGCGGCTGTCGCGCGAGCCGACCGAGGCGGCGCTCGCGCTGAAGGGCAAGCTCGCCGCCACCCCGGACGGCGGCTGGCGCTACACCTGCCCGAGCCTGGAGCTCGAGGCCGACGGTGAGGCGTTCTCCGCCCCGGGCATGCAGGCCGCGCTGACCTACGAGACGGCGCTGGCTAACGTCGCCCCCGGCCTCGAGCGCCGTGCCGAGCCCGAGGGCGTCGCCGAGGTCCTGGTCTGGGCGGGCTTCCCCGTCGCCACCCAGGAGGTCGCGGAGGTGTGCGGCATCGACCGCGCGACCGCCCGTGAGCGCCTCGAGGCGGCGGGCGCCATCGCCGAGCCCGTGGGCCGCGACGCGTTCTGGACCCTCGCCGCCTGACGGGCCGCCGCGGTCAGGCGGCGGCGCCCTCGGCCGCCAGGGTGGCCAGGGCCGCCGGGAGCTCGCGCGCGTGGTCGATGACCACGTCGGCGTCGAGGAGGTCAGCGCGGTCGAACGGGCCGCTGGTCATCGCGATGCAACGCACGCCGTCCGCGTGTGCGCAGGCGATGTCGCGCGGCGTATCGCCGATGACGATCGTGTCCGCGCGCGGGTGCGAGCCGTCACCGTGCTCGCGACGCCCGGCCCGCAGGCGCGCCACCGCCGGGAGCGCTGCGCGGTCCTCGTGGTCGGAGCCGAAGCCACCCTGGCCGGGTGGGAACCATGACCCGATCCCGGCGCGGCGCAGCTTCAGCCGGGCGACCGCCTCGTAGTTGCCGGTCACCAGCGAGAGGACGTGGCCGGCGTCCGAAAGCTCCGCGAGGACGTCCGCCATGCCCGGGCTGACCGTGGCGGTCAGGTCCTCGGGGCACCGACGCGCGAAGGCTTCGCAGCACAGCGCACGCAGCTCCTCCATCCCGTCGTCGACGCGCCGGGCGTCCACGCCCGCCAGGGTCAGGATCGAGCGCGCGATCGCCGGGTCGGTGCGGCCGGCCGTCTCGAAGCGCGTCGTGGGGCGCTCGACGTGGTACACCGCGGCCACCGCCTCCAGCAGCGCGTCGGCGTGCGCCGCCGAGGCCTTCAGGAGCAGGGTGCCGTCGATGTCGAAGAGCAGGAGCATGCGCCGATGATGGCGCCCGCGGCGCCCGCCGTGGGAGAACCTCAGCGCGCGAAGGAGGTGCCGGGCGCCAACCTCTGTGCGAACGCGGCGATGAGCTTGGCCGTGTTCAGCACGTCCTCGGCGTCGACGACCTCGACCGGGGAGTGCATATAGCGCAGGGGGATGCCGATCACCGTGGTCGGGATCCCGCCGCGGGAGATGTGCACGACGTCGGCGTCGGTGCCCGTTCCCCGCCCGCTGGCGGCCACGGTGAACGGGATGCCCTCGGCCTCGGCGACCTCGTGCAGCAGCTCGAAGACCGCCGGGTTGAGGATCGCCCCGCGCTCGAGCACGGGGCCCGAGCCGAGCGGGTGCTCCCCGAGCTCCTTGACCTCGACGCCCGGGGCGTCGGTAGCGTGGGTGACGTCGACGACGATGGCGACGTCGGGCTCCAGGGAGAACGCCGCGGTGCGCGCGCCGTGCAGCCCGATCTCCTCCTGGACGGCGGCCACGCCCACCACGTCGCCCGGTGAGCCGCCGGCCTCGGCGACGAGCCGCGCGGCCTCGTAGGCGACGAACGCGCCGAGGCGGTTGTCCATCGCGCGCGAGAAGGCCCGCCCGTTCGGAAGCTCGACGGGCTCGCCCGTGATGACCGCCGTGTCCCCGATGCGGACCAGGCCGCGGGCCTCGTCCCCGTCGCGGGCGCCGATGTCGATGTGGAGCTCCTTGAGCTCGGTGCCCTTCTTGCGGTCGTCGGGGCTGAGGAGGTGGATCGGCTTCTTCCCGACGACGCCGGGGAGCTGGCCGTCCCGCGTCGTGACGGTGACGCGCTGGCCGACGAGGATCTGGGCGTCCCAGCCGCCGACGGAGCCGAAGTAGAGGTAGCCCTTGTCGTCGACGTGCGTGACGATGAGCCCGATCTCGTCGATGTGACCGACGATCGCGAGCGAGGGGCCACCGCCGGTGCCGGCGACGGTCGCCGTGGAGGTGCCCATGCCGTCGACGTCGACGGTGGCGAAGCCCGCTGCCGCCTCGCGCCAGATGGCCGCCGGGGCGGTCTCGTAGCCCGACGTGCCGTGGGCCGAAAGCAGCGAGCGCAGGACGTCGGGCAGGGCCATGGCGCAGACCCTAGGACAAGCAGCGCCCGGCTCGGCCGGCCGTGCGGAGCACGACCGGCCGAAGCGGACGGGGACCGCGGGGGGCTAGCGCCCGTTGACGGAGTCCTTCAGGGCCTTGGCGGCCGTGAACTTCGGGGCCTTGCTCGCGGCGATCTGGATCTTCTCGCCCGTGGCCGGGTTCACGCCCTGGCGTGCACCGCGCTCCACGACAGAGAACTTGCCCAGGCCGGCGATGTTGACCTCGCCACCACGGGACAGGGTCTCGCTCAGGATCTCGGAGATGCCGTCGACGGCACCCTTGGCCTGGCCGGACGCGAGGCCGCTCTTCTCGGCGAGGTGCTGGGCCAGCTCGGTCTTGTTCACGGTGAGTACTCCTCCTACGTTGGGACGGAAGGGCGCCATCCTGACAGACGAGCCCGGCGGAAAGCCACATAACGTGGGCGTTCTGACCGCCGGACCCGCCCGGGAGGGTCAGCTCGCCGCCGCGAGCTGACGCAGCACGAACCTCAGGATGCCCCCGTGGCGGAAGTACTCCGCCTCCTTCGGGGTGTCGATCCGCACCCTCGCGTCGAACGCGACGTCCCCCGCCTGGACGTGCACGGTCCGCGGCAGCTCGCCCGCGTTGAGCGCGTCGGCGAGGCCGGTGATCGTGAACTCCTCGGTGCCGTCGAGACCGAGCGAGACGGCCGTCTCGCCCTCGGGGAACTGCAGCGGGAGGACGCCCATCCCGACGAGGTTCGAGCGATGGATGCGCTCGAAGGACTCCGTGATGACCGCCCTGACCCCGAGCAGGCTCGTGCCCTTGGCGGCCCAGTCGCGCGACGACCCCGACCCGTACTCCTTGCCGCCGAGCACGACGAGCGGCGTTCCCTGGGCCTGGTAGGCCATGGCCGCGTCGTAGATCGAGGTGACCTCACCGTCCTTGACGGTGTTGCCGCCCTGCGGCACCTTGCCGCCGCCGGGCGCGGCCAGCAGGTTCTGCAGGCGGATGTTCGCGAACGTCCCCCGCATCATCACCTCGTGGTGGCCGCGCCGCGCGCCGAACGAGTTGAACTCCCGCGGCTCGACCCCGCGGCCCTGGAGGTAGAGCCCGGCCGGGCCGTCCTTCTTGATCGAGCCCGCCGGCGAGACGTGGTCGGTGGTGACGGAGTCGCCGAGCAGCGCGAGGACGCGGGCGCCCTCGATGTCCGTCACCGGGTCGGGCTCGGCGCCCATTCCCTCGAAGTAGGGCGGGTTGGCGACGTAGGTCGAGGCGTCGTCCCAGGCGAAGTTGTCGCCGGTGGGGATCTCCAGGCCCTGCCAGCGCTCGTCGCCGTCGAAGACGCCGGCGTAGCTCGCGCGGAACATGTCGCTCTGCACCGCCTCCTCGACGGTCTGGGCGATCTCCCGCGTCGAGGGCCAGATGTCCTTCAAGAAGACGTCCCCGCCGTCCTCGTCCTGGCCCAGCGGCTCGTTCAGCAGGTCGATCGCCATCGTCCCGGCCAGCGCGTAGGCGACCACGAGCGGCGGCGAGGCGAGGTAGTTCATCTTCACGTCGGGGTTGATGCGCCCCTCGAAGTTGCGGTTGCCCGACAGCACCGAGACGGCGGCGAGGTCGTGCTCGGTGACGGCTGCCGAGATCGCCTCGGGCAGCGGCCCGGAGTTCCCGATGCAGGTCGTGCAGCCGTAGCCCACGAGGTTGAAGCCGAGCTGCTCGAGCGGCTCGGTCAACCCGGCGCGGTCGAGATACTCCGTGACCACCTTCGAGCCCGGGGCCAGCGACGTCTTGACCCACGGCTTGGAGCGCAAGCCGCGCGCGACCGCGTTGCGGGCGAGCAGGCCGGACGCGAGCATGACGCTGGGGTTCGACGTGTTCGTGCACGAGGTGATCGCCGCGATCACGACGTGCCCGTGGTCGAGCTCGAACGTCTCGCCGTCGAGGGTCACCTCGGCGTGCGCGCCGCGGTCGGCCACGGCGGACGAGGCATGCTCGAGGATCGGCGCCTCGTGCGTGTCCTTCGCGCCCGGGGTCGAGGTGCTCGGCGTGTCCGAAGTCGGGAACGACTCCGCGGAACCCTCGTCGGTGCCGTTGACCTGCTCGGGCAGGTAGCCCGCGACGGCCTCCTCGAACATCTCGGCCGAGCGCGACAGCGGGACGCGGTCCTGCGGGCGCTTGGGACCGGCCAGCGACGGGACGACCTCGCCGAGATCGAGCTCGACCACGTCGGAGAAGGTGGGCTCCTCGGCGTGTTCGTCGTGCCAGAGACCCTGCTCGCGGGCGTAGGCCTCGACGAGGTCGGTCAGCTCCTTGGGGCGGCCGGAGAACTGCAGGTAGCGGATTGTCTCGGCGTCGATCGGGAAGATCGCGCACGTCGAGCCGAACTCCGGGCTCATGTTGCCGAGCGTCGCGCGGTCGGCCAGCGGCAGGTTCGCGATGCCCTGCCCGTAGAACTCGACGAACTTCCCGACGACGCCCTTCTTGCGCAGCAGCTCGGTGACGGTGAGCACGAGGTCGGTCGCGGTCGCGCCCTCGGGCAGGGCGCCGTGCAGCTTGACGCCGATGACCTGCGGGATGAGCATCGACATCGGCTGGCCGAGCATCGCGGCCTCCGCCTCGATGCCGCCGACGCCCCAGCCGAGCACGCCGAGGCCGTTGACCATCGTCGTGTGGGAGTCGGTACCGACCAGCGTGTCGGGATAGGCCTCACCCGTCGCGTCGTTGACGAACACGGTGCGCGCCAGGTACTCGAGGTTGACTTGGTGGACGATGCCGGTGTCCGGCGGCACGACCGAGAAGTTGTCGAAGGCCTCCTGGCCCCAACGCAGGAACTGGTAGCGCTCCTCGTTGCGCTCGAACTCCCGCTCTGCGTTCAGCGCGAAGGACTCCACGGAACCGAACGAGTCGACCTGTACGGAGTGGTCGATCACGAGCTCCGCGGGGACGAGCGGGTTGATCTTGGCGGGGTCGCCGCCGAGCGCCGCCATCGCGTCGCGCATCGCGGCGAGGTCGACGATCGCCGGCACCCCGGTGAAGTCCTGCATCACCACGCGGGCCGGGGTGAAGGCGATCTCCTTCGAGGGCTCCGCCTTCGCGTCCCAGCTCGCGAGCGCCTCGACGTCGGCCGCGCTGACGGAGCCGTTGCCCTCGGTGCGCAGGAGGTTCTCCAGCAGCACCTTGAGCGAGAACGGCAGCCGCGCGACGTCGAACTTCGCCTGGAGCGCGTCGAGGCGGTAGATGGTCAGCTCGCGGCCGCCGGCTGACAGGGTCGCGCGGGCGTCGAAGGAGTTCGGGTGCTGGGTCATGGGTCTCCGGTCGGTCAGGGGAGGAGCGTGAAGGGGTTGCCGTCGAGGGCCGTCAGGCCGTCGAGGTCGCTTCTGCGGAAGGTGGCGATGCGGTGGGTGCCGACGCGCGCGGCGACAGCGACGAGCGATGCCTGGGCGAGGCTCAGGTCGAGGTGGCGGCGAGCGATCGTGGCGGTCTCCACCAGGGCATCGGCCCACCACCGCACCGTGTAGGCGTTGGCCAAGAGATCGCGGGAGAAGGCGTCACGGGTTCCTGCGTCGCCATGGGCGGCGAGCGTGGCGTCGATCTCGGCGACCACCAAGGGGGTCATCACGAGGTCTTCGTCCTCCGTCTCCAGCCACGCGGCGGCGCCGGCGTGGTGGGCGTCGCCGGCGTTGGCCAGCGCGATCACGAACGAGGCGTCGACGACGACGGCCATCAGGCTTGCTCCGAGAGTGCGCCGGGGCCGGTGAAGACGCCGACCGCCCGCGGCTTGACGCGCGGCGGGCGGTTGACGACGGCCTCGAGGGTGCGTCGGATGAGCTCCGCCTTGGTGATCCCCTCCTCCGCCGCCCGGCGCGAGAGGGCGTGGTCGAGCTCCTCGCTCAGGTAGATGCTCGTCTTCTTCGTCGCCACCGTACGTAGGGTACTACCCTACGTCGCCGTTGTCACGCCTCGGTGCCGACCGACGCGATCCGGCGGGGGACCAGCGGGCCACGCCGCGCCGTGCTCACGCGCCGGCCTGGTCGAGCGCCTGGGAGAACGCCGTCCCCGTGAGCTCCTGCACGACCAGCGGCTTGAGCGCGCCACCCGTCCGGCCCACCAGGAACGACGGGGTGGAGTCCAGGCCGTTGCGGGCCGCGAGCGCCTCGGCGTCGGTGAGCTCCTTCCCGACCGCCGCGCTGCTGGCGTCCCGCTCGAGTCGCGGGGGGTCGACGGCGGCGGCCGCGAGCACCTTGACCGCCAGGTCGTCGCTCAGCCAGCCGCTGTTCTCCGCGCCCTGGTTGGCGTAGAGCAGCTCGAGGACGTTCCAGAGCTTGTCCTGGCGTCCGGCGGCCACCACCGTCCGGGCCCCTCGCTCGGAATCGGGACCGATGAACGCCCGGGGGCGGAACTCGAGACGCACCTTGCCCGTGCGGACGTAGTCGCCGATGACGGTCGGCAACGCGTCGCGGGTGTACTGCGCGCAGAACGGGCACTGCAGGTCGGCGAACTCGACGAGGGTCACGCGCGCCCTGGCCGCGCCCAGCGTGCGGCCGGACTGCGGGATGCCGTCGAGCAGGGCGGCGGTCGCGGTCTGGCCGGCGACCGTCTCCCCGGTCGCGGTGGTCGGCGTCTTCGCCTTGTCCGGCGAGCTCACGAGCAACAGGACGGCGGCGAGCACGACGGCCGTGGCCACTACGCCGGCGAGCACGGTGAGGCGTTTGCGCCGCGTGGCGCCCTGGGCGGCGGTGCGCTCCTGTTCCTCACGCGCCGCGCGGGCCGCCTCGCCTTGCTGGGTGCGGGAGTGCTCGTCGGGGTTGCTCATGGTGGTCCATGGTGTAGCGCCAACCTCATGCGGACGTGATCGCGGCGTCCTACTGTCCGCCGGATGGAGGACGTCTGGACCTATCCCCGCCCGCCCGCGCTGGTCCCGTGTGAGCGCCGGGTGCGGATCGAGCTCGGCGGCACCGTCGTGGCCGACTCGACCACGGCGCTGCGCGTGCTCGAGACGAGCCACCCGCCGACGATCTACGTGCCGCCGGCGGACGTCGCGACCGGGGCGCTCCGCGACGTCCGCGGGCGCCGTTCGCACTGCGAGTGGAAGGGCGAGGCAACGTACTTCGACGTGCTCGGGGGCGAA
>JBBQZE010000140.1:0-8228 GCA_038207985.1 Solirubrobacterales bacterium | reverse complement strand
CCCTCCGCGCGATCCCCGTCGCTCGCCAGCTCCGCCGCCCGGGCGACGCCGGGGAGCACCCGCCCGTCGGCCACCGGGGTGGTGAGGCGGCCGCCCTCCTGCACCCACACGTTCGCCCAGGCGGCTTCGAGCACGGCGCCGTCGCCATCGACGAGCAGCGGGACGCCGCCGAGGTGCTCCGTGAGCGCGTCGAGCAGCCGGCGGTCCGCCCACTTGTGGGCGCCGAGGCCGCCAGGCAGCAGGACGGGCCGCAGGACGACCCGCTCGACCACAGGGACGGGCCCCGTCGTCACGCCGGCGGTCCCGTCCGGGTTCACGTCGACCCGCAGACGGCCGTCCCCCAAGCTCGCCGCCGCCGCGTCGACCCGTGATCGCAGATCACGTGGCACCTCCATCCCGTAGACGGCCGCGATCGTGGCGGCAAGCCGGGTGAGGTGCGCCCCCAAGCGCTCGGCCAGACCCGCGCGCACGAGCAGGGTTTCGAAGACGCCCAGTGCGGGGTCCGGGCGCTCCCGCCCGTCTGAGAGCGCGAGGGGCAGCCGGTCCACCTCGCCCGTGCGCCGAGCCGTCCCCGCGGAGGGCACCGCTGCGCCGCCCAGAGCGAGCAGCGGCGCCGCCTTGACGCGGCACTCCTCGAGCTCGCCCCCCGGGTCCGAGCCCGAGGTGACCCCGCCGCCGACCCCGAGCTGCACGCGTGGCCCGCGGAGCTCGAAGGTGCGGATGACCACGCTGAGCTCGAGGCCGGCGACCGGGCTGGCGTACCCGAGGGCGCCCGTGTACAGCTCGCGCGCCGCGCCCTCGAGCTCGGCGATCACCCGCAGCGCCTGCACCTTCGGCGCGCCGGTGACCGAGCCCGGCGGGAACGTCGCCCGGACGAGCTCGGCGTCGCCCACGCCCGGCCGCAGCGTCCCGGACACGTCGGAGACGAGGTGCCGGACGCCGGCGCCCGGCACGGGTGCGGCCAGCGCGTCGACCACGACCGAGCCGTACGTGCAGACCCGGCCGAGGTCGTTACGCATGAGGTCGACGATCATCACGTGCTCGGCGCGGTCCTTGACCGAGGCGCTGAGGGCCGCCGCGTCGGCCGCGGCGGGGGCCGTCCCCTTGATCGGACGGGTGAGCACGTGGCCGCCGCGACGCCGCAGGAACAGCTCGGGCGAGGCGCTGACCACCGTTCCCCCACGGCCGGCGAGCAGCGCGCCGTGGGTGGGGCCGAGGACGTCGGCGGCCGCGGCCGCGAGGTCCGCCGGACGGCCGTCCAGCCGGGCGTCGAGCCGCAGGCAGAGGTTCGCCTGGAAGATCTCCCCCGCCGCGATCCGCTCGCGCGCGGCGCCGACCGCGCGACGGTGGCCCGCCGGGCCCGGCGGCCGCCATCGCACGTCGCGCAGCCGGACGGCCCGCGGGCGCGGGCGCGCGACCAGCCGCGCGGCGAGCTCGTCCCGCGCCCGGCCGAGCGCGGCCTCGCGCTCGGGAGTAGCCAGCGCCTCGAACCACCACCCGCCCTTCGCGTCGCAGACGAGCACGTGGTCGTAGTAGCCGAGCAGCGCTCCCGGCAGGCCGAGCCCCGGCGGCGGGCTCGGCACGGTGTGCTCGACACGATCGCCGAGCGCATAGCCCAGAACGCCGAACCACCCGCCTGCGACCGCACATCCAGGGTCGCTGTCACGCGCCAGCACGGGAAGGTCGTCCAGCGCCGCGAAGGGGTCGTCGGCCGGCGTGAGCACGGCCACCGGCGCGGCACCGACGATCGCGGCGGCGCCGGCCCAGGTCCCGGTCAGCGCGAAGGCCTCGGCCTCCCCGGCGACGAGCAGCGCCGCGTGGGCCGCCGGCAGGCGACCGGGCAGCCGCTCGCGGAGCGCGCGCGCCGAGCGCGGCACGCGGTGCCGGGGGGTGAGGACGGGGGCGACGGCCACGCCGTCCCATCATCGCGCCCGGCCCCGCCCGGCGAGGTCAGGCCTGGAGCTGCGGCCCGCGCAGCGCGCGCTCCCCGCCGCGGGAGCCGGCGCGGCCCCGCGCGAGCACCCGGGCCGCGAGGATCCCACCCAGCCCGCCGAAGAGGTGGCCCTGCCACGAGATCCCCGTATGGGGGACGAGCCCGCCGATCAGCGCCGTGCCCCACACCGCACCCACGACCGCGCCCACGAGGACCTCCAAGGCGCTGCGGTCGAAGAAGCCGCGGGCCAGCAGGTAGGTCGCGTAGCCGAAGACCAGCCCGCTGGCGCCGATGGTGACCGAGTTGGACGGAGCGAACAGCCAGACGCCGAGCCCGCTGACCACGGCGACCAGCGCGGTGACGAGCAGCACCCGTGCCGCGCCGCTGAAGGCGATCACGGCGCCCATGATCGCGAACGGGATCGTGTTGCCGATCAGATGGCCGAAGCCGAGATGCAGGAACGGGGCGGAGACCACCTCGGCCAGGCCGTCCGCCGTGCGGGGGTGGATGCCGTAGGCGTCGAGCCGGTGGCCCGCGATGATGTCGACGACCTCCAGCAGCCACATCAGGGCCACCATGGCCGCGACGACCTTCAAGCCGTCGGTGCGTCCCTCCCGCTGGCTGCGCATGGGCCGTAGCTTCGCACGGCCACCTGAAGGCCATCTAGGCGCGGGCGAGCGCAACCCCCGGAGAGCGCGCCAGCACCACCACGGAACCCAGCACGAGCGCCCCGCCCGCGACCTGGGCGACCGCGAGCCCCTGCCCGAGGACGGCAGCCGCCAGGGCGACGGTCGTCACGGGCTCCGCGGCGGAGAGGATCGATGCCCCGGAGGGCCCGACGCGCTGCAGGCCGCCGAAGAAGCAGACGATGGCCACCACGCTGAACAGGCCGGTGGCCAGCAGCCAAAGCGGGCCGGCCCCCGACCCCAGCTCCAGGTTCCCGGCGCCCACTCCGGCGACGCAGAACACCACCGCGGCCCCCGTGCACACCAGCGTGGACAGCTGGAGCGGCGGCACGCCGGCCAGCGGGCCGTCGGCAACGAGGATGTATGCCGTGTAGGTCAGCGCCGCCCCGAAGCCCATGAGGGCGCCGATGCCGTCGATCGACCCACCGCCCGCGCCGAGGAGCACCAGCACGAGGCCCGCGCTGGCGGCGACGAGCGCTGCGGCCCGGCGCGCGCTGGCGCGCTCGCGCCGCAGCGCGATCGCCCCCACGGTGACCAGCACGGGATAGGCGTAGAGCAGCAGCGAGAGCGGCGCGGGGTCGACGCGTTGCAGCGCGGCGAAGAAGAGCCCCGACTGCGTCGTGTAGCCCAGCCCGCCGAGCGCGAGCGCCCCGAGCACCTGCGGGCGCCGCAAGGGGGTGCGGACGGCCTCCCTCGCGCGGCCGCGACGCGCGAGCAGCAGCCAGAAGCAGCTCGCGGCGACCAGGAAGCGCACCGCGAGCAGCGCGCCGAGGTCCGCGCCGTCGTCGTACGCGAGGGTGGCGAAGATCGCGAGGGTGCCGAAGCTGGCGGCTGAGGTGAGGCAGAGCAGCAAGCCCATCGCCGCCATGCTGCCCGCCGCCACCCATCACGTCCAGTGACCGTTCCTATAACGCTCCGATCAGCGATGCTTCACAGATGCTCGACCTCCATCGCCTGCGCCTGCTGCGTGAGCTCCACGCGCGCCACACGCTCGGGGCAGTCGCCCGCGCCCTGGACTACACGCCGTCGGCGATCTCCCAGCAGCTCGCGGCCCTCGAGCGGGAAGCCGGCACCAAGCTGCTCGAGCCCGCCGGACGCGGCGTGCGGCTCACCGACGCGGCGGAGGTCCTGGTCCGCCACGCCGACGTCCTCCTGGCCGGGGTCGAGGCGGCGGAGGCCGAGCTCGCCGCCGCCTCGGGGACCCTCGCCGGGACGGTGCGGGTCGCCGGCTTCCAGTCCGCGGTGCTGCACCTCGCGCTGCCGGCGGTGGCCGCCCTCGCCTCCTCGGCTCCCGCGGTCCGCGTCGAGGTGGTCGACGCCGAGCTCGAGCAGGCGCTGCCGGCGCTGCGCCTGGGCGCCGTCGACGTCGTGCTCGGCGACGAGCACGAGGGGATCCCGCGCCCACGGGTCGCCGGGCTCGACCGCGAGGCGCTCCTCGACGAGGAGCTGCACGTCGTCCTGCCCGCGGACCACCCGCTGACCACGGGGCGCCGGGTGCCGCTTCAGGCCCTCCGCGACGCGGCCTGGGCCGTCTCCCACGCCGGGACGGGGCACGACCGCATGACCGTCGGCGCCTGCCGCGAGCGCGGCGGCTTCGAGCCGGACCTGCGCCACCGCTCCAACGACGTGATCGTCCTGCTCGAGCTCGTGCGCCGCGCCGGGGCGGTGACGTTCCTGCCCGCCCTCGCGCTCGCGGGGGCGGGACCGGGCGTCGCCGTGCGCTCGCTCGCCGGCGGCGGCCCGCGCCGGGAGGTCTTCGCGCTGACGCGGGCCGGTGCTGCCAGGCGGCCCGCGGTCGCCGCCGTGCTGGCGGCGCTGCGGGCGTCTACCCCACCACGCGGAACGAGCCCCGCATGAACGGGTGCACGCGGCAGAAGTACGTGTAGGTGCCGTCCTTCAGGTCCGCGGGCGTCTTCCACTCCTGCACGTTGGCCGCGGCGGTGAACCCGCCCGGGCCGAACCCGAGCTCGCCCGAGTCGAAGTCGACGGGCCCGTCAGCCAGCGGGTAGGCGATGCCCGTGGTCCTGTTGCAGGGGGCCTTGCACGCGGTGATCGTGTGGAAGATGTTGCGCGACGCGACCGCGTCCGCGTTGAAGAACGTGACCTGCTTGCCCCTCTGGACGACCGGCGGGCGGCCGGGCATCCCGGTCAGCGACATCGAACCCTGGCCGTAGACGAACGAGTTGATCGTCACGCGCTTGTCGGCGACCGGGCCGTCGAGCACCTTGGTGACGTCGGGCAGGGTCGGCGAGCCGCCCCCGTGGTTGTTGTTCTCGGGGAGGTGGCCGTGGGTCAGCACGCCGCGGACGTCGGTCGACCGCACGAAGGGGTCCGTGCCGCCCGCGGGCCTGTTGGTGATCGCCACCGGCATGATCGCCATCGACTCGTACCAGGAGGCCTTGCTGACGTCGTAGGTGCCGTGCACCGCGAGCACGTCGCCCTTCTTCACCGCGACCCGCCACGTCTGCGGCGTCGCGGTCATCGCGGCGTCCCAGGAGACGGCGCCCGCGGGCTCCCAGTAGTGCGCGCGGGAGGTGAACACGCGCACGGTCTTCCCGCCGCGCGTCGCGGTGAGGAACGTCTCCAGGCCGCCGGGGTGCAGGTGCCCGACCGTCTGCACGAGCGTCGCGTCGTGGTCGACCACCCACTCGTTGCGCGCCGGGCCGCCCGCGTAGGGGTCCTTCACGTCGTCGGGGAACGTGAAGCGCCCCTTCGCGTTGCCCTGCGCGCGCTTGGCGTCGAAGACCGGGTAGGCCGAGCCCCCCATCACGTCGATCCACTGCGTGTGGACCGGAACCGTCGTCTTGGCCTGCGGCGCCGTGGACGGGATGAAGTCGATCTCGTAGGTGAGGTAGACCGTGTCCGGCGACGTGATCAGGTTGTGGACCATGTAGTTCATGAGCCAGCTCTGCTTCGGGGTGTACTTCAGCCCGAAGCCGCGCGGGATGTTGACGATGGACTTCTCCTCGCCGGCCGCGAACGTCGGGCGGCCGTCGATGAGCCAGACGCCATGGTGCAGGTGGAGGATGTCGACGCGCGGCGTGGTGCCGTCCGCCCGGATCAGGTCGGGCTTGAAGCGGGTGATGTAACCCGGGACCTGCGGCCGCTCCATGTTCGGCTTGATCTCGATGGTGTTCTGCCCTGGGGTGATGTGGATCGGGCCGAACTTGAACTTCAGGCGCTTGGCGCCGGGGGCGATCTTCGGCACGTCGATCCGCAGCCCCTTCGACGGCCTGGCGGCGGCGTCGGCGGCGGCCGGCGCGAGCCCCAGGCACAGCAGCGCGACGAGGGGCAGGCGGACGGACCGGGCGAGCATCCGGCCAGTATGGCTCACTTCGCGCCGGATCCTGCCAGCACTCGCACGAGCGGCTGCGGCGACGACGCGGCCTCGGCGATGGCCCGCTGCAGCGCGACGACCTCCTCGCGCCAGCGTGCGACGTTCGCGAGCTTGATCGACTCGTAGCCGCGGATGCGATCCGGCGATGCGGCGAGCTCGGCCACGAGCGCCGACGTCGCGGGCGCGAGCCGCTCCAGCGCGGTCCGCAGCGCGGCCTCGTACTCGTCCGGCAGCGCACGCTCGACGCGGCGCACCTCCGCGCGGGCGAACGGGTCGAACGGCGTGCCACGCAGGCGCTTG
This sequence comes from Solirubrobacterales bacterium, assembly GCA_038207985.1. Lineage (GTDB taxonomy): Bacteria > Actinomycetota > Thermoleophilia > Solirubrobacterales > Solirubrobacteraceae > Paraconexibacter. The sequence continues at coordinate 1,972 of JBBQZE010000140.1, read as the reverse complement.
AGGCGGCAGAGCCCACGCAGCACCGGGACGAACCACGGCCCGAGCTCGAGCTTGCGGTCGATGCCGACGGCGCGCAGCAACGGTGGCTGCAGGTGGAAGCGCACGGTCGCCCCGTCGCCGAATTCGGCGCGGAGCTTTGCCTGTTCCGTCGCGTCGAGGTGCAGCCGCGCCACCTCGTACTCGTCCTTGTAGGCGAGCAGCTTGAAGTGCATGCGCGCCGCGGCTTCGGCGACGGCCGTGCCCCCGGTCCGCCGCCGCTCCGTGGCGAGGACCTCGGCGACGAAGGCGACGTGCCGCTCGGCGAGCGCAGCGTCCTGATAGGCGATCAGCTCCGGGACGCGCAGCTCGAGCACGCGCCGCAGCTCCGAGCCCTCGGGGGCGCCGCCGCGGGCCACCAAGGCGTCGCTGCGCGGCGTCGCCCTAGCGGACGTCGCCGGCGCCCCCGGGGCCTCGAGCGCGGCGACGGCGTCGGGCGCGGCCACGCAGGCGCGGCCCCACGCGAACGCGGCGAGGTTCGTGTCGACCGCGGCGCCGTTCAGCGCGAGCGCGGCCTCGATCGACGCTGCGCGGAGGGGCAGCGCCCCGCGCTGATAGGCGGCGCCGAGGACGATCACGTTGGCCGGGAGGTGGTCGCCGAAGAGGCGCTCGCTGAGGCGTTGCGCGTCGAAGACCACGGTCTCGGCGGCCCGGGTGCGAGCGTCGATGGCCCCGAGCAGGCCCGCCAGCTCCGGGAAGGCCACAGAGGTGTCGACCACCATTCCTCCCGTCGCCACCGCGCTCGTGGAGACCACCGCCACGGTACGTGCCGGATCGGCCGTGCGGAGGTTGTGCGGGTCGGCCGCCCCGAGCACGTCGAGGCCGAGGTAGAGGTCCACGCCCCCGGTGCCCGCACGGTTGGAGCCCTCGGGGGCCGCGGCGGAGACCCGCACGTCGGAGACGACCGGCCCGCCCTTCTGGGACAGCCCGGTCTGGTCGAGCCCGGTGACATGCCTGCCCTCGAGGTGCGCAGCCATGCCGACGACCTGGGCGAGCGTCACCACTCCGGTCCCGCCGATGCCGACCATGCGGACCGTGAAGTCCCCGGCGGCGACAACGGGGACCGGCTCCGGGAGGTCCGCGGGCGGTGCGGGGACCGCTGGGCGGGTCGTCGGGCCGGGGACGACCGTGAGGAACGAGGGGCAGTCGCCCGCCAGGCACGAGCGGTCGGCGTTGCAGGAGGCCTGGTGCACCTGGGTCTTGCGCCCGAACTCCGTTTCGACGGGCACGACGCTCAAGCACGAGCTCTTGACGCCGCAGTCGCCGCAGCCCTCGCAGACGCGCTCGTTGATCACGACGCGCTCCGCAGCCTCCGGGACCACCCCGCGCTTGCGCAGGCGCCGGGTCTCCGCGGCGCACGCCTGGTCGTGGATGAGCACGGTCGTCCCGGACACCGCGGCGAGCTCCTGTTGAACGCGCAGCGAGTCCTCCCGCGGGCGCAGCGAGGCGATCGGCGCGAGCGCGACGCCGTCGTACCGGCTCGGGTCCTCTGCGGTCACGACGACCCGCGCGACACCCTCCAGCGCGAACCACCGGGTGAGGTCGGCCACGGACATACCGCCCTCGATCGCCTGCGCCCCGGTCATCGCCACGGCGCCGTTGGCCAGCAGCTTGTAGGTGATGTTCGTGCCCGCCGCGACCGAGGCGCGCACGGCGAGCGAGGCGGAGTGGTGGAAGGTGCCGTCGCCCAGGTTCTGGACGAAGTGCTCCTGCGGCACCCACGGGGACATGCCGATCCACTGCGCGCCCTCGCCGCCCATCTGCGTGATGCCCGTGATCGTCCCGCGCCCGGCCGGGTTGAGCAGCACCATCGCGTGGCAGCCGATGCCGGCGCCGACCAGCGTGTCGTCGGCCGCGACGGTCGAGGAGCTGTGCGGGCAGCCGGAGCAGAAGGACGGCGTGCGCAGGACAGGGAGCGGCGCGGGCTCCGCCCGCC
>JBBQZE010000139.1:0-8241 GCA_038207985.1 Solirubrobacterales bacterium | reverse complement strand
AGGTGCTCGGCGGCAACGGCTACCTCAAGGAGTTCCCGGCCGAGCGGATGATGCGCGACGCCAAGGTCCTGCAGATCTACGAGGGGGCCAACGAGATCCAGCTGCTGGTCATCGCGCGCCAGATGGTCGCGGAGGCCGAGGAGCGGGGCGTCATCTGGACCGAGGCCGTGGCGGCCGAGGGGCGCTCCGAGCCCGCGGGCGCCGACGAGGTCGGCGCCCGCGCCTGATCAGACGCCGCGGGTCTGCTCGGCCAGCGTGCGGCCGAGCTCGGCGTAGACGTGGCGGTTGAAGGCGAGGCCGACGTGGCTGCCCTCGACCTCGACGCAGCGTGCGTAGGGGACGACGCACGCGCGCCAGCGGACCACGCCGTCGCCCTTGGAGTAGATCGAGGTGAAGGGGACCTCGGCCGGGGTCGAGCCCGTGTAGTCGACCGTGAACTTGCACCGGCAGGTGTCGGTGAAGCAGCCGTTCTGTGCGATCCGGTCGCTCGTCCTCGCGTGGAGGGCGCGCACGGCGCGGACGGCGGCGCGCGTGGGGATCGAGATGTCGAACGGCGAGTCGAGGCCGGCGCCCATGGAGATGGCGGCGGACACGCGCGCCGGATCGCGCCGGGCCAGCGCCTTGGCGAAGTGGCCGCCGCGGCTGTGGCCGACGAGGGCGACGCGGCGCCCGGTGCGGGCGTGGAGCGCGACGACCTGCTCGTGGAGGCGGTCGCAGGCGCGGTCGGAGCAGTCGACGTTCGCGACCATCCCGCAGCCGTGCGCGTCGTGGCCCATGCGCCGCAGCCAGCGGCGCAGCACCGCGAGCGTCGCGTCGCCCGCCAGGAAGCCCGGCACGAGCACGACGGGCGCGCCGTCCCCGCGCGGGACGCCTACGCCGCGATAGACGGGGTCCACCAGCAGCCGCGCGAGCTCCGCCTGCCAGCGCAGCTCGGACAGGTGGTTGCCCCACCAGGGGTCGGCGGGCGCGACGGGCGCGCCGTGCCCGGGGGGCGTGGGGTCGAACGCGGCGGTGGTCACGCCCGGCGACGGTAGCGCGGACCGGAGAGCGACACGCGCGTACGAGGTACCACGCCGCGATGCGACGCGATGTCCAAACCTCGAGGCCAGCCCGGGACCGGCGGGTGGCCCGCGGGCCCAGGCCAGCGGGTACGCTCGGACCGCCTCGTCCGAGGCCGACGGGTCTTGATGCTCTCAAGTGAGGATGGCCGACCGCAGACATGACCGACCCTGAAGGCGTGGCGTCGACGGCCGAAGAGCCCGTCGGCTCGCGCGCACCGAGCTCGCCGCGTGAGACCGACATCCGCCTCGAGGGGGTCTCGAAGCGGTTCAGCGACACCGTCGCCGTCGACGACCTCGACCTCGAGATCGAGCGCGGCGCGTTCTACGCGCTGCTCGGCCCGTCGGGGTGCGGCAAGACCACCACGCTGCGGATGATCGGCGGCTTCGAGGACCCGACGGCGGGCCGGGTGCTGCTCGGCGGCGAGGACGTCACCGAGATGCCGCCCTACAAGCGCGACGTCAACACGGTCTTTCAGTCCTACGCGCTGTTCCCGCACCTCTCGGTCGAGAAGAACGTCGGGTTCGGTCTCGAGCGGCGCAAGGTCGACAAGGCCGAGGTCAAGCGCCGCGTCGGCGAGACGCTGGAGCTCGTGCAGCTGGGGGCGCTGGCCAAGCGCAAGCCCGCACAGCTCTCCGGTGGCCAGCAGCAGCGCGTCGCCCTGGCGCGAGCGCTGGTGAACCGCCCGCGGGCGCTGCTGCTCGACGAGCCGCTCGGCGCGCTCGACCTGCGACTGCGCAAGCAGCTGCAGCTCGAGCTCAAGGCCATCCAGCAGGACGTCGGCATCACCTTCGTGCACGTCACGCACGACCAGGAAGAGGCCATGACGATGGCCGACCGGATCGCGGTGATGCACGCCGGCCGCATCGAGCAGGCAGGCGGCGCGGCCGAGCTCTACGAGCGTCCCCGCACGGAGTTCGTCGCGAACTTCCTCGGCGTGTCCAACCTGATCGACGCCCGCCTCGGAGCCCGCGCGAGCGACTTCGTCGACGTGGAGACCCACGACGGCGCGACGCTGCGCGTTCCGACCGACCGGATCGGACCGAGCGACACCAGCGACGTGCGCGTCGGCGTGCGCCCCGAGAAGATCACGCTGGTGCCGGCCGGCACCGTCCCGCCCGAAGGCTGCAACCTGCTGCGCGGGCAGATCACCATCGCCTCCTTCCTCGGGGTCTCGATCCAGTACCTCGTGCGCGCCTCCGGGGGCGAGGAGCTCACCGTCGTGGCCCAGAACACCGAGGGCGCCGAGCACGATGCCTTTGCCGCGGGGCGCGAGGTCCAGCTGGCGTGGCAGCCCCGCCACACCTTCGTCGTAGCCAAGGAGCCCGAACATGCCGTCTGAACGCCCGCTCGACAACATCTTCGACGAGTTCGTCAACGCCGATCCGATCTCCCGCCGCCGGCTGCTCAAGCGCGCGGGGGCCGCCGGGCTGACGCTCTCGACCCTGCCGGCCTTCCTCGCGGCCTGCGGCGGGGTGAGCGGCACCGCCAACACCACCTCGACGGCCGCCAAGGCGGTGGCGGTCAACCATCCGAAGGTCCCGATCGGCAACTGGACGTTCTCCAACTGGCCGCTCTACATCGACAAGAAGACGCTCAAGACCTTCGACAAGCAGGTCGGCGGCAAGGTCAAGTACGTCGAGGAGATCAACGCCAACTTCGAGTTCTTCGGCAAGGTGCGCCAGCAGCTGCAGGCCGGGCGTCCCATCGACCGCGACATCGTGACCCTCACCGACTACATGGCGGCGCGCTGGGTGCGCGACGGCTACGTCGACGCGATCGACAAGAAGAACGTGCCGAACGCCGCCAACCTCGCCGACAACCTCAAGACGATCAACTACGACCCCAAACGCGACTTCACGCTGCCGTGGCAGTCGGGGGCCATCGGCCTGGGCTACAACATCAAGAAGACCGGGCGCGAGCTCACCAGCGTCAAGGACCTCTTCGACCCCAAGTTCAAGGGTCGCGTGTCGATGCTCTCGGAGCCTTACGACTCCGCGAACACCGTCCTGCTCGGGGACGGGGTGGACGCGAGCAAGGCGACGATCGACCAGATCCTCGGGGCGATCGAGAAGATCGACAAGGCCAACAAGGCCGGCCAGTTCCGGCGCTTCACCGGCAACGACTACGTGACCGACCTGTCCAAGGGCAACACCTGGGTCGCGCTCGCCTACTCCGGCGACCTGATCCAGCTGCAGAGCGACAACCCGAACCTGCGCTTCGCCTACCCGGAGGAGGGCGCGATGCTCTTCACCGACAACATGATGATCCCCAAGGGCGCGGCGCATCCCTACGCGGCCGAGACGATGATGAACTACGTCTACGACCCCGCGGTGCAGGCCAAGATCACCGAGTACGTCAACTACATCCCGCCGGTCGCCGGGGTGCAGGAGATCCTCGCCAAGAGCGACGCGAAGCTCGCCAAGAACGAGCTGATCTTCCCGTCCGACGCGATCCGCGCGAAGCTCCACGCCTACCCGCAGCTCTCGGCGGGCGACGAGCGCAAGATGCAGCAGGCGATGGCCGTGGTGACCGGCGCGTGAGCGCGCGCGGCTGATGCTGCGCCTCTCGCTGGCGCGGCGCCGATCGCTGCTGCCCTGGCTCTTCCTCGGGCCGGGGCTGCTGTGGCTGGCCGCCTTCTTCGCCATCCCGCTGCTCAACCAGGCCAACGTGTCGCTGCAGAGCGGCAACCCGGAGACCGGCTACCGCTTCACGTGGTCGTTCAGCACCTACACCGACGCGATCAGCACCTACCAGGAGCAGTTCTTGCGGTCGATCGGCTACGCGGCGACCGCGACGATTTTGTGCCTCGTCATCGCCTTCCCGCTGGCCTACTTCACCGCCTACCGGGCCGGCCGCTTTCGCAACCTGATGCTGCTGCTGATCGTGCTGCCCTTCTTCATGTCCTACGTGCTGCGGACGGTGGCCTGGCAGCTGATCCTCGCCGACAACGGCTGGGTGGTCTCGGCGCTGCGCAACGTCGGACTCGTCTCGGACGGTGGCCGGCTGCTGGCCACGCGGACCGCCGTGATCGCCGGCATCACCTACAACTTCCTGCCCTTCATGGCCCTGCCGCTCTACGTGTCGCTGGAGAAGATCGACCGGCGGCTGATCGAGGCGGCGACCGACCTCTACGCCAGCCCCTTCACCGCGTTCAGGCGGGTCACGCTGCCGCTCGCGCTCCCGGGCATCTTCGCCGGGTCGCTGCTGACCTTCATCCCGGCGTGCGGCGACTTCATCAACGCGGCGCTGCTGGGGACCTCACGCCAGTTCATGATCGGCAACGTGATCCAGTCGAAGTTCCTGACGATCCTCGACTACCCGACCGCCGCCGCCCTCTCGTTCATCCTGATGTCCTTCATCCTCGTCGGGATCCTGCTCTACGCGCGGCTGCTGGGCACGCGCAACCTGACCGCGGCGGCCCTGTGAGCCGCCGCGGCCCGCGTCACCTGATCCTCGGCGCCTGGTCGGCCGTGGCGCTGGCCTACCTGTTCCTCCCGGTCTTCATCGTCGCGCTGTTCTCGTTCAACGACAACAAGGGCCGCTTCAACTTCACCTGGCAGGGCTTCACGCTCGACCACTGGTCCCACCCGTTCGCCGACCCCGACCTCACCAGCGCGCTGAAGAACTCGCTGCTGATCGCGGGCCTCGACACGCTGATCGCGACCACGCTCGGCACGCTCATGGCCGTGGCGCTCGTGCGCTACAGCTTCCGGGGGCGCGGGACGGTCGACATGTTCGTCTTCCTGCCGCTCTCCACGCCGGAGGTCGTCCTGGGCGCGGCGCTGCTCGCGCTGTTCCTCACGGCGAACTTCGCCACCGGGTTCGTCACGATCCTCATCGCGCACGTGATGTTCACGATCTCCTACGTCGTGGTCACCGTGAAGGCGCGCCTGGAGGGGATGGACCGCCACATCGAGGAGGCGGCCATGGATCTCGGCGCCACCGAGTTCGTCACCTTCCGCAAGATCACGCTGCCGCTGATCGCCCCGGGCGTCGCGGCGGCGGCGCTGCTCGCCGCCGCGATCTCCGTCGACGACTACGTCATCACGAGCTTCAACGCGGGCCAGACGACGACGTTCCCGCTGTTCATCTTCGGCGCGACCCGGCAAGGGGTGCCGCCCGAGGTCAACGTCCTGGGCACGATGCTGCTACTCGCCGTGCTGCTGCTCATGGGCGCCAACGTCCTGCTCCAGCGCCGTCTCGCGCGGCGCGACGCGGCGGTCACCGCCAGTGCGCCCGACGTGTTGGCCGAGCCGCTGCAGGCCGCCTGAGCGTCCCGGCGCGACGGGGTGCTCCCGTGACCTGAGAGCGCGGAGCCGCCGCGCGCCGCTCAGCCCGGCCGGCCCGAGAGCAGCTCGGCGGCACGCGCCAGCCGCGAGGCGCGGCCCGACGTGCCCTCGCGGCGATCGGCGGCCTGCATCAGGCCGTGGACCGCGCGGACGCCGATCCAGCGCAGCGGCTCGGGCTCCCAGGAGCGGCCGAACGGGCCGACCCAGGGCAGCCGGGTGCGCGCGGAGTCCTCGCCGCGGATGAGGTCGCAGAGCGTGCGCGCGGCGAGGTTGGCCGCGGCGACGCCCTCTCCCACGTAGCCGCCCGCCCAGGCGAGCCCTGTCCGGCGGTCGAGGCCGACGGCGGGTCGCCAGTCGCGCGGCACGCCGAGCACCCCGTGCCAGGAGCCGGCCAGCGCGACGTCGCGCAGCGGCGGGAACAGCTCGACGAGCCGCTCGCGCAGCTCGGCCACCGTCGCGGCGTCGACGGGGTCCTCGCGCCGCGAGTCCGAGCCGAAGCGGTAGGGCCGGCCGCGGCCACCGATGGCGATGCGGTCGTCGGAGGTGCGCTGCAGGTAGGCGTAGAGGCGGCGGCCGTCCAGCAGCGTCTCGGCGTGCTCCCACCCGAGCTGCGACCAGGTGTCGGCGTCGAGCACTTCGGTGGCGATCATCGAGCTGCCCATGGGCAGCAGCGCGCGCTTGTGCCCGGCCAGGCCGGCGGTGTACCCCTCGGTGGCCCGGACCACGACCCGCGCCCGGACGTCCCCGTGGGCGGTGCGCGCCAGGCCGGGGGCGATCTCGCCCACCCGCGTGCCCTCGCAGAGCTCGGCCCCGAGGCGCTCCGCGGCTTCGGCCAGGCCACGGACCAGGCGCCCGGGCTGTACCCGCGCGCAGTGCGGCGTGTACTGCGCCCCCCTGATGTCGGCCACCCGCACGCGGGCCGCCGCCTGCTCGGCCGAGAGCAGCGCGCTGTCGGACTCCCCGAGCCCCCAGGCGCGGTCGTCGGCGACCACCGCCCGCAGCCGCGTGAGCTCGAGCTCGCTGCGCGCCACATGGAGCGAGCCACCCTTGCGCCAGCCGCAGTCGATGTCCTCGCGCTCGATCACCCGGCCGATCTCGTCGACCGTCTCGTGCATCGCGCGCTCCTGCGCAAGGACGGCGTCCGCGCCGCCGCCACGCGCCGCCCAGCCCTCCCGCGAGCCCTCGAGCGCGCCGAGGACCCAGCCGCCGTTGCGCCCCGAGGCCCCGAAGCCCACGTGCTCGGCCTCGAGCACGAGCACTTCGAGCTCGGGTGCCGCGCGGCGCAGCTCGTAGGCGGTCCACAGCCCGGTGAAGCCGCCGCCGACGATGCACACGTCGACGGTGCGGGGCCCGGCCAGGGCGGGACGGCGCGCCGCGTCAGGCAGCTGGCCCGCCCAGAACGAGATCGGGGTCACCGCAGCGCCCGGGGTCGGCCTTCCATCCCGGCGACGGTAGCCCGGCGGCCTGCGCCGTGGAGGCCGAAGCGGGTGTGGTTGGGTTGGACCATGAGCACGGTCGGCACGGTGCGCGCCCTGAGCGTGGCGCCGGTCAAGGGGATGGCGGTCCACCTCGTCCCCGAGGTGGAGATCGGCCCGGCGGGCGTGATCGACGATCGGCGGTTCCTCGTCGTCGAGCGCGACGGTGGCGCGCTGGCCGAGACCACCCGCACCCCGGCGCTGCTGGCGATCGCGGCGCGCTGGTCGGCGGCCGAGCGCGAGCTCGAGCTGCGCCTGCCCGACGGCCGGGTCGTGCGCGAAGAGGTCCGCCCCGGCGCCCCGGCGGCCACCCACGGCTACGACGGGCGGACGATCTCCGGCCGCTTGGTCGACGGCGAGCTGGCCGCAGCGGTCGGCGAGCACCTGGGTCGCCCGGTCCGGCTGCTCGAGCGTGACGCCGGGCAGATGGGCGCCGACGACCACCCGGTGACCCTCGTCGCGGCGGCCACGGTCGAGGCGTTGGCCGCCGCGCCGGCGCTCGACGGGCAGGCCGCGGGCGAGCGGCGGTTCCGCATGACCCTCACCGTCGACGGCCCCGACGCCTGGGCCGAGCACGGCTGGGGCGCCTGCGAGCTGGCGATCGGGACGGCACGGCTGGTCGGCGTGGCGCCCGTGCCGCGCTGCGTGGTGACCACCCGCGATCCCGACACGGGCGCCCGCGACCTCCCCGTGCTGCGCGCCCTGGCGCAGCTCCGCGGGAAGCGCGACGTCCACCTCGGGCTGTGGTGCGGCGTCGTGGCCGGCGGTCGGGTGGCGGTGGGCGACGCGGTGCGGCTCGGCGCCCCGGTCACCTCGACGCAGTCGGCGGGCGGCACCGGCGACCGTCGTGCGCAGCCCGCGGGCGGCACCGGCGACCGGCAGGCGCCGACCGGGTGACCGTCGACCTGCGCGGACGCCACGCGCTGGTCACCGGCGCGGGGAGCCCGACCGGCATCGGGCTGGCCACGGCGCGCCGGCTCGGGGCGCTGGGCGCCCGGCTGACCGTCGCGGCGACGAGCGACCGCATCCACGAGCGCGCGGCGGAGCTGGCGCGGGAGGGTCTGCAGGCCCGTGGGGTGGTCGCCGATTTGACCTCCGAGGACGAGGTCGCCGCGCTCGCCGCCGCGGTCGGCCCGGTCGACGTGCTCGTCAACAACGCGGGGATGACCAGCGTCAGCGTCCCGGGCGAGGACGGCAGCCTGGCCGAGATGGAGCCCTCGATGTGGCGTGCGTCGCTGGAGCGCAATCTCACCTCGGCCTACCTGGTCTCCCGGGCGCTCGTCGGCGGCATGGTCGAGCGGGGCTGGGGCCGCGTGGTGCTCGTCTCCTCGGTGACCGGGCCGGTCGCGGCGGTCGCGGGCGACGTCGCCTACGCGGCGGCCAAGGCGGGGATGGTCGGCTTCACCCGCGCGCTG